>CAIMLX010000001.1 GCA_903842455.1 uncultured Hyphomicrobiales bacterium
CTTGAGCACATCGCGCAGTTCCGGCTTCATCAGCCCGACCAGCGACGTCCGGCCTGGCCTGGGCCGGTCGACATGCGAATGATGGTCGAGGTCGAGCGACATGGACATGCGGGCGGCTCTCTCAGCGGTCGCGTATCTTATGCGGAAGGCGCGGCTGATAACATAGGTGCGCCCTCAGCGCAAAACAGCCCCCGGCAGGGCAGCCTTGCGCCTCAGCCGGTGCAGTTGCCTTCGATGGCGCGGGACGCGGCGGTCGCCCCGGACAGGGAGAAGGTCTGGGAGACCTTGATGCCCACATCGGTCGTGCCTTCGACCACCACAGCCGAGCCGGCCCGGAGTGCGCTGGCGAGCGCGTCGTTCTGGCTGGGGGTCTTCAGCCAGGCCGCAGCCTTGTCGGTAAACAGCTCGAAGGTCTGTCCGCTGACCGTCGCCGTGGCCTCGGTGTCGGTAGCGAAGGTGTAGCCGGCCACGAGGTTAAGCTCGTTGCGAACGCCGATCGACGGCCGGTTCGTCAGATAGAGATACGCTTCGGTGAAGCCATCGGGCTGCGGCGTGATTTCGGTCGGACGCGTCAGCGCGAAGCAGACAGGACCGGTCTGCTCGGTGGCCGAATAGGCAGACCAGGAGCGGAACTCGCCGATCAGCCGGACCGATTGGGCCAGCGCGGGCACAGTCAGGACGATGGCGATGGCGACGCCGAGGACGGCACGTTTCATGAGGGGCCTCTTAGCTGGAACCTGACTAGCAGGAGCACGGCTCCGCTGGAACCCCGAACGCGCGGCACGGGGTTCAGGTTCACCTGCGACACAGGTACAGGCAGATCAGCTACACGCCTTGGCGATTTCCGCGAGGGCAGCCGTAACGCCCGACAGGCTGTAGGTGTCGGTCATGTTGTTGCCCTTCTGCGAGGTCCCCTTGACGACGAGCTGGGCGCCCTTCTTCAGGCCCTCGACGAAGTTGCCCTCGTCCGCCTCGACCGCCAGCCAGGCCGCCTCGCCTTCGGTGACCATCGGATAGGTCCGGCCGTCGACCGTTGCGGTCACGTTGGCGTTGGTCGGGTGGAACGGGTAGCCGACAAGCGTCTGCACCTCGTTTCGGGTGCCGAGGCCCTTGCGGTTGATGATCAGGAAATGGATCGGGCTCCGCCGGACCGGCGCACCCCCGACTTCCTGCGGGCCCCAGCTCTCGGGGACCGAGGACACGTAGCACATGGGGCCATTGGCATCGCTGCCGGTCCATGCGGTCCATGCCCTGAACGTGCCCAGCTGCTTGATTTCCTGCGCGGAAACCGGAGCGGCCATTGCCAGGAGGGCAACCAGGCAGAGGCCAATGCGAGTTGATGTCATCGCCCAACATCCTTCGTGAAGTGTGCGCAACCGACACCCCGGCATCCTGCCACCAGCATGGTTACCAAGACTTGAAGGGAGCGCGCATTTGAATTGAGTTGCGACCTTTAGCGGCAAACATGACGGCATTTTGGCGCGTCGGAGCGTTGTGATCCTTATCTGGACCGGCATGATGAACGATCGGTTAACGTTCGCCCGCCCGGGACCGATCGTGATCAGGCCGCGAGGCTGTAGGACTGTTCGACGAGGTAGGGCCCGCCGCCCACCGAGTCCTTCGACGAGAACAGCACGAAGCGCTTCACCTGGAACTCGAGCGGCATGAACCGCCCGGCTGCGCCGATGAACTGCGCAACCTCGAGGGCGGAGACGCCCCGCAGCCGCGCCAGCGAAACGTGCGGCACGAACTTCCGGCCCTCCGGCGCCAGCCCGCAGCGCTGCAGCACGCGCTCGTGCGCCGCCTGCAGCCTGACCAGCGCGGCGTTGTTCTCGACCCCCGCATAGAGCGCCCGCGGCTTGTCGCCACCGAACGAATCGAGGTGGTCGAGCCTGACGGTGAAGGGATCCGAGCCGACCAGCCGATCGAGCATGTCGGTGACGTCGCTCGCGATGTGGTGATCCACGTCGCCGATGAAGCGCAAGGTAATGTGATAGTTCTCGGCGTCGATCCAGCGGGCACCGGAGAGGCCGCCCCGCTTCAGCGACAGCGCCAGCCCCACCGCATAGGGCACTTCGATTCCGGTAAAGAGCCTGGGCAATCGACCCTCCCTTTGCCGCTGCAGAACCGGGTGATTCGGCGCTCACCCTGCCCGACCGTAGCCAGCCAATGTTGCGCCCGCAAGAACGCCGGCAAGGCTGTGGGCATGCACGCCCCGCCAGCGATTCAGTCGATCGGCAACCCGATAGTCCAACCATTCGCACTAAGGCGTTGAACCGATGCGACATTACGGTTCTGTGAGACAGGCGCGCATCCCTTGTATTCGCTCGCCGCACGCCTCATATTCACCCCCTGACGGTGACGGGCGCGAAGAACGCTTACAAAGGGCCGTCGCCAGGAAAGGGAATTGCAATGGCTGAATTCGACAGACCGACTATCGCCGCTGCGCGGGCCGGAACCGCCGTGGCCATCGACGAGGGCCTGCGGAGCTATATGCTCAAGGTCTACAACTACATGGGCATCGGCCTCGTGGTCACCGGCTTGGTGGCTTACTTCGCCAACCAGGCTGCGGTATCCAACGGCCAGCTGACCGCATGGGGCGAGCTGCTCTATACGAGCCCGCTGATGTGGGTAGTGGCGCTGGCGCCGCTGGGCTTCGTGCTGGTGCTGAGCTTCGGCATCAACAAGCTGAGCGTGCCCGCCGCGCAGGCGACGTTCTGGGCCTTCGCGGCCATCATGGGCCTGTCGCTGTCGTCGATCTTCATGGTCTACACCGATGCCTCGATCGCCAAGGTGTTCTTCATCACCGCCGCGACCTTCGGTTCCATGAGCCTCTACGGCTACACCACCAAGCGTGACCTGACGGGCATGGGGAACTTCCTCATGATGGGCCTGATCGGCCTGATCATCGCCTCGATCGTCAACATCTTCATGCAGTCCTCGATGCTCGAATTCGCCATCTCGGCGATCGGCGTTCTGATCTTCGTCGGCCTCACCGCCTACGATACGCAGAAAATCAAGGAGAGCTACGACTCGAGCATGGGGTCGGATGTGCTGGCCAAGGGCGCCATCATGGGCGCGCTGAGCCTCTACCTCGACTTCATCAACCTGTTCATGATGCTGCTCCGCCTGTTCGGCAACCGCGAGTAATCGCGGGTCTGATCCGAGCGATCAGCAAGTCTGATTGGACTTTATCGGGGGCCGCGGTCTAGCAAGGACCGCGGCCCTTCCTTTTTGCCTCGGATTCCGATGAGCGACATCACTTTCCGCCACTTCGAGTGGCGCGACATCCCGGCGATCACCGCCATCTACCGCCCTTATGTCACCGACACGGTGATCACCTTCGAGTACGATCCGCCCAGCGAGGCGACGATGGCCGGCCGCTTCGGCGCCATGGTGGAGCTCGGCCATCCGATCATCATCGCCGAGCGCGGCGGCGAGGTGGTGGGCTATGCCTACGCCTCCTACTACCGGACGCGCGTGGCCTATCGCTTCACCTGCGAGAACTCGATCTACCTGCGCCAGGACATGGTGGGCCAGGGCCTCGGCGGCCAGCTGCTCGACCGCCTGATCGACGACAGCCGCGCCTTCGGCTTCAAGCAGATGATCGCCGTGATCACCGCCGAACGCGCCAACTCCGTCCGCCTGCACGAAAAGGCCGGCTTCGTGCATGTCGGCACGCAGGACAACACCGGCTTCAAGTTCGACCGCTGGATCGGCGTCACCTACATGCAGAAGGCGCTGTAGCCCCTACAGCCGCTTCCGCATCGGCCGGGCCTCGATCCAGCGGCCGCTATAAGCTTCACCGGCATCTTGCCAGCCATTGGCGCGGTAGAAATCGTGGGCCGTCTGCGTGGCCTTGAGGCGCGCCTCGGTAAGGCCGGCCTCCCGCATCGCCTGCTCCATCGCAGCCAGAAGGGCTCGGCTGACCCCTTTGAAGCGGTGGGCCGGGTGCACGTAGTTGAGGCCGATCTCGCTACCGGACTGCACGCATCCAACCGCCGCCACCACGCCGTCGTGTTCGGCGACAAACAGCTGCACGTCGGGGTCTTCGAGGATGCGGCGCACGCCGTCGGGCGTCTTGTTGGCCGTCCACGACGCGATGGCGGCCGGATCGTTCTTGTGATCGAGGGCGCAGAGTCCGGTGATCGAGCGGGTCAGTACGTCGCTCATCGCCGGAATGTCCGCCTCCACCGCCCGGCGGACGGTGATCACTTCACCACGGCCAGCTCGAGCACGCGGATCACCGTTGCCAGTTCGTGGCCGCGCTTCAGTACCCGGCCATCCTGGCTCAGCACCATGTACTGGCCCTGCTTGTTGCGGAGCTTGGGGTTCTTCTCGATGACGTAGATCGGGCGCTCCGAGCTGCGCTTGTAGATGGAGAACAGCGCCCGTTCGCGGAGGAAATCGAGGGCGTAGTCGCGCCACTCGCCTTCGGCGACCTTGCGGCCATAGAGGTTGAGGATGGTGCTGAGTTCCTTGCGGTCGAACGTCACCGAAGCGATGAAGCGGGGTTGTTTCGGGGCAGGCACCTGAGAACCCGGGGCGCTTGTGCTCCGCGCGAAATCGATCAGTTGTCCCGATCGCGACTGCTCCGGTTCGTCCGCCATCTTGCCTCCGTCACGCTGCTGTCATGTTCGCCCCGATCGCCCGGCTTGTCCAGACAGGCAGAAAGGCTGATGCAGAAACCCGATTTCGGTCACATTCCTTCCCTTTTCGCGCCCGATTGGCGCGGCATCCTCTGATCATTGCCTCCAGTGGCTGGCATCCGGGCTGACCGAGCCCCCAAACTAAGATGCCTGGGTGCCAGCCGCCTCAAGCAAGGCATTCTGAGCCCGTTGGCGCCCCCGCCGACGGGCTTTTTTTGTGCAAACGTGTGGGGACGCCTTGGGGTCCCTCCCCCTGGCATCAGGCTACGATCAGCGGGTGAAGCTGGCGGCGCCGAGGATCGGGCCAGGGAGGCCGTCCTTGTCCTGCTGGACGAGGATGGCGGCCCCGTCGGACGCCCCGGTGAACACTTCGGCGAGCTTCAATTGCAGCGTCGCGCCATCCTGCGGATCCCAGCGTCCCAGTACCTGCCGGCCGGTAACGATGTGGGTATAGGCAAACTTGCGGCCCTGGTTCTCGCCGCGATCGATCTCGACTTCGGCCCGATCGATGAAGGTCACGAGCCACACCACCGCATCGCCGGTCGTCCCGGCCGATCCGGCGATGCTGACGTCGAGAACATCGTTGCCGGCCTCGGCCAGCGCGACGTCGAGCGGCATGGCAGCGGTCGCGAGCGCCGCATCGACCTTGTCGCGCTTGTTGCCGACCACCCCGCACTCGCCGTTTACCACCAGCTGCGGCGTGAAGATGCGCGACGAGCCCCAGGCGGAGGCATAGTCGCGCTGGCGCTGCGAATGCTCCTTGGCCCCGAACGTGTCCTGCCAGCCGATATAGTCCCAGTAGTCGACGTGGTAGGCGAGCGCGATCACGTCCTGCCGCTGGCCCAGTTCGTCGAGCATGGCATCGGCCTCCGGGCAGGACGAGCAGCCCTGCGAGGTGAAGAGCTCGAGCACGGCCTTCGGCCCCACGCGGACCTCGCCGGCAACTGACAACGTGGCGGCGGGCAGGGCTAGGACGAGCAGCGCCAGCGCGCCAAAAAGCGGTCGAAACAACATGGCGATGGTTGTACGGAGCCCCCCGACCCCACGCTACTCAATTCAACGCGAGTTCGCGTGATGCAGTAAACCGCCGGATTGCCCGGAAATCCAGCGGTTTCCGAGGGCAGCCGATCACGTGATGGCCGCGATGTAGCGGTCGGCGGAGGCGCGGACCCGCGCCTTGGCATCCGCGGTCATCACCCGGTCCCACCAGGCCGAATAGATGCGCTCGTAGCTCAGGTCATCCACCGTGCCGACGATGCGCTCGACTTCGCGAGCCGGCAGCGGGATCAGGTTGGGGTAGGAATACATGAAGCTGACCCAGCGCGTGTCGGGCACCACCATGATGGTGTCGCCGGTCATCAGCACGCCCTTGCCGTCGATCCCCGGCCAGTGCAACACCGCGCTGCCGGTGAAGTGACCGCCGGCGCGGGTGACGGTAACCCCCTGCCCCAGGTCGATCCGGTCTGCGCTGAAGGTGCGGATATGCTCCGACGGGCGCATCACATACGGAAGGTTGGCCGCATGGATGTGGATGGGAACGCCGCCGAACGCCTCCGACCAGTCGACCATCGAGGAATAGAAATGCGGGTGCGAAATGGCGATGGCCCTGAGCCCGCCCTGCGCCCTGATATGCTCGACCGCCAGGTCGGTAACGAGCGGCGTGCAGTCCCACAGCACCCCGCCGCCCGGCTGCGGCATGAACAGCGCCCGCTGGCCGATGGCGATCTGCGGCGTGGCGCCGATGCCCCAGAGGCCGGGTTCGAGTTCGCGGATATCGCTGGTGTGCGTCGCCTTGAGCTCCGCGAGCGTCGTCCAGGATTGCCCCTTAGCATTCACATACTGCCGCTCATCCGCGCAGATCGGGCAGTGCTCAGGCGGTGTGTCGGCCGGCGCCAAGCCGACGCCGCAGGTGGTGCAGATGAAGGATGGCATGGGGTGCTCCCCGTGGTCTGCTCGGTGCTCCGAGGGGCGATCAATGGCACGGGACGATGCCCTAGGCCACCAGCCCCTTCCAGCGCTCGAGTTCATCCAGCGTCTCGCCGGCGCCGGCGATGGCGAACTGGTAGATGTCGAAGCTGCCGACCATGACGCCGTAATAGTCCGGGCGCTGGCGGGCTTCGTGCTTGAGGCGGAGGATCAGGTCGCGGTTGCAGCGGTCGAGGTCGGCGCGCAGGTTCGCGTCGCGGGCCTGGCGGACGGC
>CAIMLX010000002.1 GCA_903842455.1 uncultured Hyphomicrobiales bacterium
GCACCGGCGACGGTAGAAAGGTCCGCGTTCACGAAATGGCACTCCGCCAACTGGCCCAGCCGTGCAGCCGCGCCGCCATCGTCACTCAGGTGCGAGTTGATCACGAGGCGGGCACCATCGCGGGCGAAAGCTTCGGCCATCGCGTAGCCGATGCCGGTGGTAGAACCTGTTATGGCGACGCACTGGCTCATGCGAGTGCGTTCCCGGCCAGCCCGGCTTCGACGCTCAGCACCGCGCCGACCAGCGCCTGCCTCGCCCCGGCCTCCGGGTTGCGGAACAGGTCGAGCGGCCTGCCGACTTCAACGATTTTGCCTGAGGACATGACGTAGACTTTGCTGGTGGTGTAGGCGACGACTGTAGCGGGGCACGGTTGTGAGACGGCACGTTCCGCTGTCATGTCGCCATTTTGGACCCCGTCGCGGCTTCGGTTTCAAGGGCCTTCTGCTCGGCCCTCTCGCCAGGGTCCGCTCAGGCCGGTGCGGCGGGCCGGCTTAAGCAAGGAAAAAGCATCCTTGTCCGATGCTGGCCGTAGGCGGCCTCAGGCACCGACGACGTCGCTGAGCGCGGACCAGTCACCTGCCTTTAGGCGGGCCAGCACCGGGGTGAGGTCGGGGCGGCGATCGATCAGTTCGCCTGCGATGGTAGCGGTCCCGGGCGGTCCGACAAAGACCGCGCCGGCGATCGTGCCAGCCTCGAGCACCAGCATGCGGTGTTCATCGCTTGGTGCGGCCAGATCGACCAGCAATTCCTGATGCGGCCCCTCGGGGGCGGTGCGGCCGAAGCCCTTGACGTCGATCCCATCCATCTTGAGGCTTACCGTGGTGTTGGGGTCAGTGTAGCTGGCGTCCTTGCCGAACAGTGAGAGCGCGGCGACTCGTGCCTGTGCCGTGCTGACGGCCCATAGGCCACTCACGGCGCCTGGCAGTTCGGCGACATCGCCAGCCGCAAAGATCAGGGGATCGGATGTGCGCATATTTCGATCGACGATCACACCGCGGTTGACGGCGAGCCCGGCGTCGCGCGCGATCTCGATGTTTGGCTGCACACCGGCGCAGACGACCACGATGTCTGCGGCAAGGATGGTCCCGTCGTCGAGTTCGACGCCCGAGACGCGTGACGTGCCGACGCAGCGTTTCGTCTTCGCGCCGGTGCGTACGGTCATGCCGAGCCCTTCGAGATAGGTGCGCAGGATTGCCGAGCCCTTTTCGTCCAGCTGCCGGTCCATCAGCCGCGGCCCGCGGTGGATGATCGTAACGGCAAGGTTGAGTCGAAGCAGGGCGTCGGCCGCCTCGATGCCGAGAACGCCGCCGCCAATGACCACTGCATGGGTGGCGGCCTGCTGCTGGCGCCATTGCCGAATCTGCATCGCCCCGTCGGCCTCGCGCAGCACAAAGCAGCCGGGCAGGTCGTTGCCCGGGAACTCCGGCATTGCGGCAGCGCCGCCCTGGGCGAGGACCAGCCGGTCATAGCCGAGCCGTTCGCCCGTGCCGAGGGCGACCTCATGCGCCGCGCGGTCGATGGCGGTGGCCTCTGTATTGAGCCACAGCCCAATGCGCTTCTTGTCGTGCCAGTCGGCCGGCATCAGCGCCATGCCGCTCATCGCCGTGCGGCCATAGAGCAGGCGGCCGATCGCCATGCGGTTGTAGAAATGCTCCTTTTCGCGCGCCACGATATCGATCTCGCAGCTTGGCGACAGGCGCCGGATTTCGTCGGCGGCGGTCATGCCCGCCGCGCCATTGCCGATGATGACCACGCGATGGACGTTTGCGACCTCGCCCTGGTCCACTTCCGGTTCCTTAGGCGCGGGAGCAGGCAGGGTGCGCGGATCGATCCGGCTGTCGATGACGACGCCGCCGCGGGTTGCCCGGCATACGCAGGCCATTCGGGCCCGCCCCTCTAGTCCCAGCCGGGCCAGCGTGTCTCTTTCCGTCGATGAGGGCTCGCTCAAGGCGTCGTGGCCATCGATGATCGCCACCGGATCGGCGCCGCACATGCCGAGGCGGCAGCCATAGTCGATCTTGATTCCGGCGGATTCCATACCTTCGAGCAGGGACCTCTTGGGGTTTGCGGCAAAGGAGCGGTCGACACCTTGGTCAACGACGAGATCTCCAGCGCTGGCATACGCCCCGGCGGCTCGCAGCGCGCCCACTTCGACTCCGACAGCGACGTCACTTGGCGCGTTCAGCTTGCGAAACAGCTTCTCAGCAAAAAGGCCAACCTCCGTGATGCGACTGGCCGCAACGATCGCTACGACAAAGAAGACGTAGGCCAGCGGTCCGGGCAATGGAATGCCGGTATATTGCGTGATGGACGCGGTCACGATGGGTGAGGCAAACCAGTAGAAGATGAGGAGGGCGCCCATGGAAAAGAAAAGCCCGGCCTTGTAGCGGCTGACCTTGAAGATGCGGGTGAAGGCCATGAACAGGCCCAGCGTGATCGCCATGCACGCGCCCATATAAAGAAAGTAAGGTAGGAGGGCGTCGAGTGCGGGGGGCGTGGCGGTGTAGAAGCCGATGGCAAGACCAGGCAGGCCAGCGACAAAAAGCTCGCGGTGGCCAGAGTACCAGGGGTCGGCATCACTCAGGTCCGAGTGCATGGCGGCACGCGGGTTGAAGTCATAGCAGTTCTTCTGGCAGCCCACGCAGGTCGGGCAATAGCCGTTCTTCACGAGGACAACCGGCGCCTGCCCATAGGCCTTTTGGATCGGGGCAAGCGGGCACAGGGTGCCGCACCAGCCCGACCGGCCCTTGAACACAACGCCGCCCATAAAGGCGAGGCCTAGCGCCACGCTCATCAGCGAGAGCAGCGCCTCGGGCTCGGTGTTGAACACCACATGACGGAGCGTCACAACAAAGAAGAACACCAGTGTCGAAACAAGATAGGCGGCACTCTTGGCCCAGGAGGGCAGGGTCGTCGCCGCTATGCGATAGCAGAAGCCCATTCCCAGCGGGACGCGAACGAAGCTCCCTGTAGCGATGTGCCCCACAGCGCCGCCGACCATGAATTCCAGCGTTCCATGCTCGACGACGAACACGGTTTCGGAGCGCTCTTTGGTGCGGGCGGGGACCTGGACCTGCGGGGGGATGGTGTCGGCGTGGGCCCGGTAGCGGAGGTCGGCGCCGTCGGCGTTGGCGACGAAAACGACCTGGTTGCCAGCGAGAAAGAAGGATTTGGACATCGTGACCCCCACTGTTCTCGTCCGGCATCCACCGGATGACCGATCTTCCCCTTGAGGCTGAACCCAAGATGGTCATTGGCAAGCCCGAACCTCGCCGTGAGCGACCAGATGGCTCGGAGTCCGGTAAGATCGGCGCGGCGCGTGCCGGACTCGAATATTCAAGCCGGCCGCTCGCGTGCTAGCAATACGCAATGAGCGACCCAACCGGCTTTACCAGTCACGCTATCGATCCCCCGTTCCACGAGGCAGTGAGATACCGAAGCTACGGCTGGCGCTACCGCTTGCCGGTAGAGCAGGGGGCCCTCAGCAGTCTTGGCGGTCTGCGCCAACGGTCCCGATCGCACCATTTTCGGTTCCGCCTTCATGGCGGGCCCGGGTGTTGCGCTGACGGCTAACCACGTCATCGAGCAATACCGCGACATCGGTCGCGTTCCGGACGAGAGCATGGTGCTGCTGGCGCGGAAGGGCGACGAGCTGCAGATCTGGGGCGTTCACGAGATCATCATGCACGCCGGCGCCGACGTTGCCGCGCTGCTGGTAGAGCAACGATTTCAGCCCCGAGGCGAACTTGGGGTCGACGTCCTCGAGCTCACCACATGTCCGCTCCCAGGCGAACTGGTTGGGGCCATGGGATATGTTGCACACGCCCCGAGCTTTGCGGTCGATGGCGATCTGCGAGCTACGTTCCACCTTGCCACGGGTATCGCCGGTGACTTCTATGAGGCCCGAGGTCAGATGAGCAACGGACCCTCATTCGCGTCCAACCTCGCGATCATAGGGGGGATGAGCGGTAGCCCGATCTTCGATGCGCAGGGCCGCGTAGCCGCTCTTTACGGGACGTCGATACGGCCGGACCTGGATCATCCCGAATATCCCTCGTTCGGGCAGCTGCTCTGGCAGGTCCTCGTCGAAGACCTCCGCCCGGTGTGGCCGATCGGCTACCACCATCGGCCGATCAAGCTGCTCGAGCTGGCCCACGAAAGTCAGCGGATCCGCGAGGAGCCCCGCGGCGTCTGTTACAATTGGTGACGGCCACTGGCGGCTGCCCGCTGCCCCTTCCACCGCTTGCCACCGAAGACCTTAGCGCTATGACTCCCGCAAGTTCATCGGCTTTAGCCGCAGGATCTCGTCCCTCACTCCGGCTGGCGAACACCGATCTGGATGGTTGCAGTTAAGCATCCACGCCTCGAACTCGCTCTCCCACCCCGCGATGCGGCCTGATGCTGTCCAGCATCCGAGGCGGGTGAGGCTCAAATGCTGCCGGCGTTGCGGTAAGGTACATTCGCCTGTGAGATACGATTCGCCGTTACCCTAAAGTTACCCAGGGTACGACATCCACCTCAGTTTCCCGAGAAATAGCCATCTAACATATTGATATGTTTGGTGCCGGCAGCAGGAATCGAACCCGCGACCCACTGATTACAAATCAGTTGCTCTACCAACTGAGCTATACCGGCGAACCGCGCGCTTGCTAGCACCGCGAGGCAGGATCGGCAAGCGTGGCGAGCGTGTTGCGTCATGTCGCCGAAGGCCGGTTCAGGGGCATTCCGTCGCGGGCCATCCACGCGGCTGTCACGCTGGGTAGCT
Organism: uncultured Hyphomicrobiales bacterium; assembly: GCA_903842455.1. Classification (GTDB taxonomy): domain Bacteria; phylum Pseudomonadota; class Alphaproteobacteria; order Rhizobiales; family Devosiaceae; genus Devosia_A. The sequence goes on from CAIMLX010000002.1 coordinate 4,766, forward strand.
ATTGAAGGGCACAGCCTTTGCTCCACAGGGCATTGTGCAGCCGGAAGCCGAAGTGTCTTATGGCGTAAACCGGCGATCTCGCCTCGCCGGACCGAGCCGCTCGCAAAGAGGACTATCCAGGATGAAGCTCTCAACCTCCCTTGGCCTGCCGCTGCTGCTGGCCCTCGGCCTGACATTGGCCGCCTGCGACAACAACCAGTCGCCGCCACCACCGCCCGCCCAGACGCCGGCTGCAACGCCGGCCGCGGACGCCGATGCCGAACGAGCCGCTGCCGAGCAGCAGGCTGCCGAGGAGCAGGCCGCTGCAGCCAAGGCCGAGGAAGATCGGTTGGCCGCCGAAGCTGCCGCCGCCGCCAAGGCCGAGGAGGATCGACTGGCTGCGGAAGCCGCCGCTGCCGCCAAGGCAGAGGAGGAGCGTCTGGCCGCCGAGGCCGCCGCTGCCGCCAAGGCAGAGGAAGAGCGTCTAGCCGCCGAGGCCGCCGCTGCCGCCAAGGCTGAGGAAGAGCGTCTGGCCGCTGAAGCCGCCGCTGCCGCCAAGGCAGAGGAAGAGCGCCTGGCCGCCGAAGCCGCCGCTGCCGCCAAGGCAGAGGAAGATCGCCTGGCCGCCGAAGCTGCTGCTGCCGCCAAGGCCGAGGAAGAACGACTCGCCGCGGAGGCCGCCGTCGCCAGGGCCGAGGAGGAGCGCCTCGCCGCCGAAGCGGCTGCTGCCGCTGAGGCCCTTATCGAAGCCGCGCGTGTCAGGGGCAGGGCAGACGCTGATGCGGCGCTTGCCGAGCCAGTGACCCCGACACCCGCCGTCGCATCGGTCGCCGATGACGCCGCCGCAAGGGGCCAGGCCGACGCCGAGGCAGCCATTGCCGACGCGGCGACAGTGGTTGCTGACGAGCCTGCTGCCGTCGTCTCCGAGGCCGAGGCGAGGGGTGCTGCAGATGCGGTTGCCGCGGTGGCTCCGACCGAAGAACCCGCCGCCCCCGACGCAGAATCAAGGGGCGCCGCCGATGCGGTTGCCGCTGTTGCCGACGCTGACGCGGCCCCGGCTGTAGTCGATGCCGAAGCCCGTGGCGCGGCCGATGCAGCCGCTGCTGTCGAGGCGACCGAACCGCCGACGGAGACGGCCGCTGATGCCGCAGAGGCCGTCGCTCAGGCCGCGTCCGAACCAGTGTCGGAGCCCGCTCCCGCAGCGACTCGCTACAAGCCGGACACCCTGCTCGCCCAGAAGACCGGTACGTCCGAGTACGCCTATATCGGTGTGTGGGCGCCGGACGCCGAAGCCTGCGCTACTGTCGACCAGCCGGGCGGGGACTTTGCCGTCATCACCCGGATCAGCCTGCGTCAGGGCACCGACCTTGCATTGGCCGATGCCACCACGCCGCAGGATGGCCGTGCGACGCTGGTCTCCGGCGACCGTACATTCGTGATCGTCCAATCCGCGCCGGACCAGATCAGCATCACTGAGCGGGCGCTGGTGCGCTGCACGCTGCCGTAACGGACGGAGACTGAAATAGGGTCGCGGGCACAACGCCCGCGGCCTTTCTCTATGGGCGGCCGGCGGTGGCTGCGAACAGGGCGATCGCAGCGGCGTTCGAGACGTTCAGCGACTTGATCGGGCCCGGCATTTCGAGCCGTACCATCTCGTCGCACAGTTCGCGGGTGCGCAGCCGCAGGCCCTTGCCCTCGGACCCGAGCACGATGGCCATCGGCACGTCGTCGGTCCGCGGCTTCAGCGGCGAAGCGGCTTCGGAATCGAACCCCATCACCGTCAGCCCGCGTTCCTTGAGCGTTTCGATCGCATCGCCGAGGTTGCGCACCTCGATCAGCGGCACGAGGTCGAGGGCGCCGGAGGCAGCCTTGGCCATCACCCCGGTTTCGCGCGGCGAATGGCGGGAGGTGGTGATCACCGCATCGGCCCCGAAGGCACAGGCGGTACGAAGAATCGCGCCGACATTGTGCGGATCGGTCAACTGGTCGAGGACCACCACCAGCCGCATCCGGGCGATGTCCTTGAGCCCGAAGCGCGAGACCGGCTCCACCTCGAGCGCCACGCCCTGGTGCACCGCCTCGGCGCCGAGCAGCTTGTCGAGCTCCCTCGGCGTCGTCTCCACCGGCTTCAGGCCGGCGAGGCTGGCCCCGCCTTCGGTGAGGCGAGCCAGCGCATTCGGCGTGGCGAGCAGGACCTTCCGCTCGCGTAGCGGATTGTCCAGCGCGGCGCGAACCGTATGGATACCATAGAGATAGACCGGGCCGGTGTCCGGATCGTACTTCGGCTTGGGCGGAAACTTGTTGCGGCTCATGCTGACCGGGTAGCGGTTTTGCGGCTCTGCGGCAAGCGATGCCCGGCAGTATCGCTGAAGCGTCACATTCGGTGTTGACAGTCCGGGCCTCGGTCTACATAAACCGCACGCGCTGCACCGGGGTCTTGCACACCGGTTCGGCGCCTGGCGCAAGCCAGCGGTTCCCAGGGGACCGGGAGAGTGTCCCGAGCGGCAAAGGGGGCGGACTGTAAATCCGCTGGCTACGCCTTCGTAGGTTCGAGTCCTACCTCTCCCACCACCCTTCGCTGCCCCGCAGCTTCGGGTGGCAGGCCAAAAGGCCATCCTTGACCCGCGCTACAACGTCTGGGATGAAACAACGCCTGGCGGGCCTGCCCGCCGTAGCTCCTTTCGGAGCCAAGGCGGGTGTAGCTCAATGGTAGAGCAGCAGCCTTCCAAGCTGAATACGAGGGTTCGATTCCCTTCACCCGCTCCAATTTTCCTCATTGATCAGGAGTGCGCTTGTGACCGCCATTCCAACAACCCCGATGCCCGATGGCTCGACGATTCCTGTCTTCGGCATGGGCACATGGCACATGGGCGAGGGCCGGAGCCGCTTCGATGCGGAAGTGGCAGCGCTCCGTCGCGGCCTCGATCTGGGAATCAGCCTCGTCGATACCGCCGAGATGTACGGCAGCGGCGGCGCCGAGCAGGTGGTGGGCGAGGCGATTGCCGGCCGGCGGGACGCGACGTATCTCGTCAGCAAGGTACTGCCCTCGAACGCCTCGCGCCAACGCACCATCAGCGCCTGCGAGGCGAGCCTGCAGCGCCTCCGCACCGACCGGCTCGACCTCTACCTGTTGCACTGGCGCGGCGGCACGCCGCTCGAGGAGACGGTGCGCGCCTTTGAGGACCTCAAGGCCGCCGGCAAGATCCTGCGCTGGGGGGTCTCGAACTTCGACCTCGACGACATGCAGGAGCTCGCCGCCATCAGCCCGGACTGCGCCGTCAACCAGGTGCTTTACAATCTCACCCGCCGCGGCCTCGAGTACGACCTGATGCCCTGGCAGCAGCAGCACTCCATCCCCCTGATGGCGTATTCGCCCATCGAGCAGGGCATGCTGGCCGACCACGATGCCTTGGCCGAAATCGCGCGTGCCCACGATGCGACCCCGGCGCAGGTCGCCCTGGCGTGGGTGATGGACAAGCCCGGTACCATGGCGATCCCCAAGACCAGCAACCCGGACCGCATGGCGGAAAACCTCGCCGCGTTGAACCTTCGCCTGACCGACGCCGATCGCGCCACGCTCGACGCCGCCTTCCCGCCGCCCCGCCGCCGTCAGCCGCTCGAAATGATCTAGCGGCTGGCCGCAGTGCGACAGCTAAGCGAAGGGCGCCCCAGTGGGCGCCCTTTCTGTTCAGCAGTCGAGCAGGTGGCCCGAGCCGCTCGGGGCTGCCGTGCAGTTCCACAGTAGCGGCAGCTTGACGTCTCCTGCCGCGTCGGCAGCGGCGACGGTGGCGCCGGCGACAGCGGTGGGCACGGCCAGGGCACGCTCGGCGCCCATATCCCAGCATTCCTTTTTGAACATCGGAAAAATCAGGCAGTTGGCTTCGGCCTCGCTGATCGCCGGCGCGGCCTGGGCCGGCAGCATGGGCATTGCGAAACCGGCGACGCACAGCGCGGCCAGGGCGATATACTTCTGCATGTTGGCATCCCTCAAATGACACAGCGCCCTTCTGGCGCCGGCATCATCCTAACGGCCGTCGGCGTGCGCGAAAAGTCTGTTGATGCCCCCGGATATTCTCAGGGTCCGCCCCACCAGCGAAGGAGTGATTGCGACGTCGGGGTGCTATGCTAGCTTGCTGCGGGATATTCGGGGGAACGCGTGCGCAACTACCTGAAACTGGTCGTGATATGGCTGATGCTGGTCAGTGGAAGTGCGGCCTCCGATCGGGTAGCGCTGGTCATTGGCAATGCCGACTACGCCAGGGTGGGGCAACTGGCGAACCCGGTGAATGATGCGACTGACCTCGCCGCGGCGCTGACGCGGATCGGCTTTGACGTGACGCTGGCGTCCGACCTCGATTTCGTCGGCATGCACCGGGCGCTCCAGGCCTTCAGCCGTGTGGCGGCGAATGCCGACATGGCCATGGTGTATTTTGCTGGCCATGGCGTCGAGATCGACAAGCAGAACTACCTTATCCCCACCGATGCAACCCTGGAGTCCGACCGTCAGGTCGTGCTCGAGACGATATCGCTCGATCTGGTCACCGAGGCCGTCAGCGGCGCCAGGTCGCTGCGGATGGTGGTGCTCGATGCCTGCCGCAACAACCCGTTCATCGAACGCATGGTGCGCTCTGTCGCCAACCGCTCCGTCGGGCGCGGGCTGGGGGCCTTCGAGCCGACCGGTGGCACGCTGGTTGCCTACTCGGCCAAGGGTGGAACAGTGGCATCCGACGGGGTCGGGCGAAACAGTCCGTTCATGCAGGGACTACTGGCCAACATCGAGGAGCCCGGCATCGACGTCAGCCTCATGTTCCGCAAGGTGCGCGATGCGGTGCTGAAGTCGACCGACAACGTGCAGGAGCCGTTCGTCTACGGTTCGCTACCGGGGGAGGAACTGTACCTGGTTCCGACCTTGGCGGTAGCCGAGGTTCCGTCCAGTCCCCGGATCGTTGGCACGGTACCCATCACGCCGCCTCCCGGTAGCGAGCAGGAGGAATTCGCCTGGAGTCTCGTCAGGGATTCGGCCGATGCCGACAAGCTCCAGCAATACCTGTTCGCCTATCCCGAGGGCGCGCACGTCAGCGAGGCAATCACCCTGATCAAGGGGCTGCGTGATGCCAAGATCGCGGTGGTCGACGACACCGTGCCCGAGGCTCCGCCCGCGTTGCCCGACCCGGTGGGGCCGCAACTCGTTGCCGCCATTCAGATCGAGCTGTCGAGGGCTGGCTGTTCGCCGGGAAAGGCCGACGGCATCTGGGGAGATCGAAGCAGGCGCGCGGTCGCGGCGTTCGCGCAAGGAGCAGCGCTCAACCTGGATGACAGTCCGACGCCCAAGCTCCTCGCCGCGCTGCAGGGCAGGGATGGCGTTGTCTGCGTGTCGGCTCCGCCGGAGCCACGACAGGTCGAGCTCGGCATCGAGGCCGATCAGGGCAGCAGTACGGGTTGCTATGACGTTACGGTGCGAGTCGTGGCCGACCACCCCGAAGGTGGCCCGTGGGATCCTTGGGGCGGCAACCGGGCCAACCCCGATCCGATCATCATCGAGAGCACGACGGGAACGCGGCATGCCTGCACCGACACGCTGAGCTGCTCGACCCGGATCCACAATGCCTCCGGCAATCTGCAGTTCACCATCCTCGACGATGACCCGGATGCCGATGACCCGATGGGAGCGGCGGTGTGCAAGGCCGGCAGGAGCTGCAAGGCCGGTCGAACCTCGATTTCCATGTCGCAGTGCTGACGAGTGGAACCGGCCGCCGGTGCGTCACCGAGCTCCGCCTATGCGCCAGCCGCCGCGCGATGAACGGCGTCGTCTATGGCGATATGTCAGGAGGTGCAGGTGGCAGGGGCAGAAGGACTTGAACCCTCGACCCTCGGTTTTGGAGACCGATGCTCTACCAACTGAGCTATACCCCTAAACCTGCGGCGCTTCGTCTACTGTCAAACGCGGCTGGATGCAAGTCCGGAGTGCCGACTTTCACGCCGTCATCGTCCAGTTATCGGGCAGGTGGGCCGGCACCTCATCCGGCACGGCAACCTCGGGGTTGCAGCAGGGCCGGCCGCCGGGGAGCTTGCCCGCCTCGCGCACCGGCGCCGCCAATCTATGCTTGCATTCGGACCACCAAATCAATAGATAGCCCCGACAGCCGCCCGGGGGGACTCGTGCGGTTGTTGGTTTTTGGCCGCGTGGCCGACAAACACGATTGAGCGGAAGTAGAGCCCATGGCTGGCGTGAATCCCCTGAAATTCCTGCAAGAAGTTCGGCAGGAAGTCGCCAAGGTGTCGTGGCCGACCCGCCAGGAAACCCTGATCTCCACCATCATGGTGCTGGTTATGGTGCTGGCGGCCAGCATTTTCTTCCTCATTGCGGACTGGGTGATTTCCCTGGCCGTCCAGTTAGTCCTGTCGATCCGCTGATCGGCGACACAGTTTTCAAGGAGCGGCGGCAGGGCATGGCCAAGCGCTGGTACATCGTTCAGGCTTACTCGAACTTCGAGCGCAAGGTCGCTGAGGACATCAAGCAGAAGGTGGCCCAGAAGAAGCTCGAAGATCTGTTCGACGACGTCATCGTTCCGACCGAAAAGGTCGTCGAGATGCGTCGGGGCCGCAAGGTCGATGCCGAACGCAAGTTCTTCCCGGGCTACGTCCTGGTGAAGATGGAAATGACCGACCAGGCGTTCCATCTGATCAAGAACACGCCCAAGGTTACCGGCTTCCTCGGTTCGGGTGACAAGCCCATGCCGATCTCCGAAAAGGAGGCCATGGCCATCCTGCAGCAGGTGCAGGAAGGCGTCGAGCATCCCAAGCCCTCCGTTTCGTTCGAAGTGGGCGAGCAGGTGCGCGTTTCCGACGGTCCCTTCGCCAGCTTCAACGGCGTTGTGGAAGAAGTCGACGAGGAGCGCTCGCGCCTCAAGGTGGAAGTTTCGATCTTCGGGCGTCCGACGCCCGTCGAACTGGAATACGGTCAGGTCGAGAAGGTCTGACAGAGGTCCTGATCCAGGACTTCAGGAATTCGGCGCAAGCCGAAGTGGTAGCTGCAAAGTTACCTAAAACCGTGGGAGGGTAGGGCGCTTGCCAATGCGCTTGTAAGTCCCGGACCACGGCGTCTCATGCCCGGGTGACGCCGGGCAACGTTTGGAAAGGACGTCTCATGGCAAAGAAGATTACTGGCTACCTGAAGCTTCAGGTTGCGGCCGGTTCGGCGACTCCGTCGCCCCCGATCGGCCCCGCGCTCGGCCAGCGCGGTCTCAACATCATGGAATTCTGCAAGGCGTTCAACGCGCGCACTGCAGAGCAGGAAAAGGGTGCTCCGACTCCGGTCGTGATCACCATCTTCGCCGACAAGAGCTTCACCTTCGAGACCCGGCTGCCGCCGGTCACCTACCTGATCAAGAAGGCGGTGAACCTGAAGGCCGGCTCCAAGCTTCCGGGCAAGGAATCGGCTGGCACGATTTCGCAGGCTCAGATCCGCGAGATCGCCGAGAAGAAGATGAAGGATCTCAACGCCTATGACGTTGAGCAGGCCATGACCATGATCGCCGGCTCCGCCCGGTCGATGGGTCTGCAGGTGGAGGGCTGACCATGGCCAAGGAAGGCAAGCGTATCGCCGCCGCCAAGCAGGGCATCGACCGCAAGAAGCTCTATACTCTCAACGACGCCGTGAAGATGGTGCGTGACCGCGCCAAGGCGAAGTTCGACGAGACCATCGAGGTTGCGTTCAACCTGGGCGTCGACCCCCGTCACGCGGACCAGATGGTCCGTGGCGTGGTCAACCTGCCCAACGGCACCGGCAAGACCGTTCGTGTCGCCGTGTTCGCTCGCGACGCCAAGGCTGACGAAGCCACCAAGGCCGGTGCCGACATCGTCGGTGCCGAGGACCTGGTTGCCATCATCCAGTCGGGCAAGATCGAGTTCGATCGCGTCATCGCCACGCCGGACATGATGCCGCTCGTCGGTCGCCTGGGCAAGATCCTCGGCCCGCGCAACCTGATGCCGAACCCCAAGGTCGGCACCGTGACCCCCGATGTCGCCGGCGCCGTCAAGGCGGCCAAGGGCGGCGCTGTGGAGTTCCGCGTTGAGAAGGCGGGCATCCTGCACGCCGGTATCGGCAAGGTCTCCTTCACCGAGGAAGCGCTGCTGCAGAACATCCGCGCCTTCGCCGATGCGGTGAACAAGTCGAAGCCGACCGGCGCCAAGGGCACCTACGTCAAGCGCGTCGCCGTGTCCTCGACCATGGGCCCCGGCGTGCACGTCGACCCCTCGTCGGTCAACGCGTAACATTAGAGTTTCGGGCGGCCTCGCGCCGCCCGGGATTGCCTCGTCCGCGAGGCAATAAGTCCTGTCCGAGACTGCCGGCGAGCGCGAGCTCTTAAATCTGCCAGCAATAGACGGGGTTGGAACCGATCTTGTGGTTCGAACCAGGCCAGTTGCCGCCACGGGGCCTTGCCCCTCACGCGTCGGCTCGGTTGACAGGCATCAACCGCTGACCTCGCTCGCGAGTGCAGCAATTGGCAGACGGCCCGGCGCCAAGCCGGGTCAAATGTGGAGACTAAGAGTGGAAAGAGCGGAAAAGGCTGAGGTCATCGGCGCGCTCCAGACGTCCTTCGCGGGCGCTGGGTCGATCGTTGTGGCCAAAAATGCCGGCCTGACCGTGGCTGACCTCGAGTCGCTCCGCCGGCAAATGAAAGCTGCCGGCGGCTCGATCAAGGTTGCCAAGAACCGCCTTGCCAAGCTTGCTCTGAAGGAAACCGACAACGCCGACATGTCGAGCCTGTTTACCGGCCCGACTGTCATCGCCTTTGCCCAGGATCCCATGGTCGCGCCGAAAGTCGCGGCCGCTTTCGCTGACAAGAACCAGAAGTTCGTGGTTCTCGGCGGTGCAATGGGGAAGACCGGGCTCGACGCCAACAACGTCAAGGCGCTCGCCACGATGCCGTCGCTGGATCAGCTTCGCGCCACGCTCGCAGGGATGCTCAAGCAGCCCGGCACGCGTATCGCAGCGATCCTGCAGGCTCCGGGCGGTGCGGTTGCACGGGTCATCTCGGCTCACGCCGAGAAGAGCAACGAAGCGGCCTAAGGCACACCAACCCACATCGGGCGCCGCGTGGCGCCCCATGGTTCGAACAAAAACTGACACTCAGGAAGTGACATCAAATGGCTGATCTCGCCAAACTCGTAGACGACCTCTCGGCCCTCACCGTTCTCGAGGCTTCGGAACTGTCGAAGCTTCTCGAAGAGAAGTGGGGCGTTTCGGCTGCCGCTCCGGTCGCCGCTGCTGCCGCTCCGGCCGCTGCTGCCGCCGCCGTGGAAGAGAAGACTGAATTTGACGTGATCCTCACCTCGTTCGGTGAGAACAAGATCAACGTCATCAAGGAAGTCCGCGCCATCACCGGCCTGGGCCTGGGCGAAGCCAAGGCTCTCGTCGAAGGCGCACCGAAGGCGATCAAGGAAGCGGCCCCCAAGGCCGAAGCCGAAGAAATCAAGAAGAAGCTGGAAGCTGCCGGCGCCAAGGTCGACCTCAAGTAAGGTCGTCTACGGAAAACAAAACTGGGGCGGCGCGGTTAGAAACCGCGCTGCCCTATTTTCGTCGCAATTATGCTGTTAGCGACGTACTCCCTCCCGCGCGATTGGATGGCCGGGCAGGGCAATCACGAATTTGGAGTTTCAACTCCACTGCAATGGTAACGGGGCAGGTGCGGTTCCCCGTCTGACGAGTTGCGTATTGACCAGGGCTGCCTCCACTCACCGGGCCCTGATGACATGATAAACAAGGCAGATGTTCTGAGGTCCGACGGCTGATAGTCGGGCCTTTGGACATTTGCCTCCGAGACATCGAGAACATTGAGGAGCTGGTATGGCTACCACGTTCAACGGCCGCCGTAAGGTACGCAAGTCTTTCGGCAGCATTCGCGAAGTCACGGAGATGCCCAATCTCATCGAGGTCCAGAAGGCCTCGTACGATCAGTTCCTCATCGTGAACGAGCCCAAGGGCGGCCGTAACGAAGAGGGTCTGCAGGCAGTCTTCAAGTCGGTTTTCCCGATTACTGATTTCTCCAACACGGCGTCCCTCGAATTCGTGAAATACGAGTTCGAGCAGCCGAAGTACGACGTCGACGAGTGCCGGCAGCGCGATATGACGTTCGCAGCGCCCCTCAAGGTCACGCTTCGCCTGATCGTGTTCGAAGTGGACGAAGAGACCCAGGCGAAGTCGGTCAAGGACATCAAGGAGCAGGACGTCTACATGGGCGACATGCCCTTCATGACGTCGAACGGCACGTTCATCGTGAACGGTACCGAACGCGTGATCGTGTCGCAGATGCACCGTTCGCCAGGCGTGTTCTTCGATCACGACAAGGGCAAGA
>CAIMLX010000003.1 GCA_903842455.1 uncultured Hyphomicrobiales bacterium
CATGGGATGGTCTCCTGGTCAGGGGTTGGTCTCAGCAACCAAACCTTCCCATCAGAAGACCATCCCAGCCATACGCACACGCCAGTCCCGCGTCAGCGGGTTCGTTCAATCCTCTTTGTCCACACGGCCTAGCCTTCTATGTCGACGGATTGGGCAGGCCGCTGCCGACGGATGAGGACGGCTGGTTCTACCCCGGCGACTTCGGTCGCATTGATCCAGACGGGCTTCTGATCATCACTGGGCGCACCGGGGAGGTGATCAATCGGGGCGGCGTCGTCGTGGCACCCGAACTGATCGAGGAGGAGTTGCGGCGCGATCCAGCTGTGGCCGACGTGGCCGTGGTCGGCTCTCCCGGTGCCGGCGGCGTCGAGGAGATCTGGGCCGCCATCGTCTCGCCCGCGCCGGTCGATGGGGAGCGGCTATTGCGCGCCGCCCGACTGAGATTGGCCGAGAGAGTGCCCGACCGGCTGTTCCAGCTCGATGCGATCCCGCGCAACGAGAATGGCAAGGTGATGCGTAACCTGCTGCGAGAGCAGTTGCGGCGCATGCTGAGCTAGGAGACGGATGGAATGAAAATGTGCCCAGCCGTCGACGTCGACCCTAGTGAGCCGATATAGACCGACTTGCCCGCGCCGGTCGAAGAAGTGAAGCCGGTCGAAGAAGTGAAACAGTATAGCGACGTCATAGGAGTCTCTTCGAGGTGCCCGGTCGCGTCGGCGGCTTCAGTTGCTGATGCGGCGCTTGCGCATCACAAGGAAGAGCTCGGCCGCGATGAAGACCGCGAGGCAGATGATCGTGGTGACGATGACTGTGCTGTAGGCTCCGGCGAAACCCGTGGCGGAGGTGTGTTTGATCAGGATGCCGATGAACGCCCAGATCAACACCAATCCGTAGGCGATGTCGCGGTTCTTGAGCATGGTGACCGCGCCGATAGTCGCGGCGATCGCAATGATCGCGAGTGCCCAAAGAGACTCCGTCAATCCAAACCCGGACCACCTGATGCTCACCAGCCAGACCGTAATGTTGGCCACGGTAGCAACGGTAATCCAGCCAAAATAGATGCTGAACGGCACCTGCACCAGCCACCTCTCGCGTCTCGTCAGACTCATGGCGCCAAGTGTTCGGTTTATGAGGGCCAGGAGCACCAGGATGCTGATGATCAGCAGGGTGGACAGCCCAATCAGGTCATAGTGCCAGGCGAACACCCACGCCGTGTTGGCCAGCGAAGACAACGAGAAAAGCATGCCTACCTTTCCCAAGCGCGCCGAATGGTGGCGGCCTGACTGGTTGAACAGGCCCCACTGGTAGAGCACATGCAGCGCCAGGAGGGCGTAAATCAGCCCCCAGATGGCAAATGTCAGGCCAGCCGGAGCGAAAAGGTTGGGGTAGGCATCCGAAATTTCTCCAGTTTGACGACCATTGAGCGGTAGCGCGTTGGCCAGGCCGTTCACGAGGACCATCAAGACAAAAGTGGCCGTGACGAGAAGCCGCGTCGGCAGACTGGCGAGATTTTCATTCATGATGTGTCCAGTCCTGGAACTCTGATCGAAATGCAGCCGGGCTGCCCCGTGCCGCTGCTGTCGCGCTCCCGCCCCGATAAGACGGTCCAACACGCCCGGTGACCGCCATGCCGGCGTGCGCAAAAGCCATATCAGCATGAGACGCGGTATGGCATCGAGTTTTCGCCAACTTACGAGTCCCTGCCGATTCTAGAAAAAATTCAGAGACGAGAACCAAGTTCAACCCGGTAGTCACTTCGCCTTCGGGTTCAACTCTCTCGTCGGGGGGATCCCAGGAGATTGGCCAACTTGGGGCCGACCGGATCTCACCTAGCTACCCAAATCGTCAAGACGATAGCCGCAGTGATCAACTGAATGACGGCGAATTCGGGTCTTCAATGTTGAACATAGCGCGCTGTCGGCTTGGGACCCCCCAATTGTAGGGTGCGATACTGTCTCGACGGGTTCTTGGTAAGCCGTCGAGACAGTATCGACGCTGACTTTAGGAACCAACGAAGTGGGAGGGACTTGGAATGACGCTTCTTCGGAATGTGACTTTCGGTATGCTCCTCGCTGCGGCGCTAACCACATCGGCGCAGGCAGCGGAGTTCAAGGCTGAGAGCGGCGTATTCGCGTGGCTGTCGGTAGGGACCGTCTATGCCCTCGAAGAGGGCCACATCCTCTGGATCGGCGAGTTTAGTGGAACCTCGCTGGACAACGGTGCAGGGACTTTCTTAGACCACGCGGGAGTTCAGTGCCCCGGCTACCTAGATATTTTGGCTTCGGCTGGAACGGCAAAGGGCGCCGGGTCCTGCATCTGGACGCTGACGAGCGGAGACAAGGTCTTCGCCTCCTGGCAGTGCGAGGGGGGAGCGCCAATGTCTGGAAAGGCGTGTGACGGTCCGCTCACTGTAACCGGCGGCACTGGCAAGATGGCCGGCATTGCCGGGTCCTGGAATTTCCACGCATACACGGTCGCCTTCCACCCGGACGGAAAGGGGTCCGGCTATTCGGATCTTGACGAGGTCACTTACACGCTCCCCTGAAGGTAAGACCTCATACTATTGGGCGGCCGCTGGCTGTGGCCGCCTTCCCCATGCAGAATTGATTATCCGAGCTCGCAAGGAAGGCGACGGAGGGGCAAACGCGGCAATCATTCCCTCACACCGATGCTCACGTTCCCGATGCGCAACCGTTCGTTCGACCTGGAAAGGCGGTCGGAATAGCCAGGCAAGCCTAAGGTTACTCGGTCCGGCTGGGCCTGATCGTGGACACGGCCGGTGATCTTGCCCGCAAGGATCTCGCGCAGTCTGCCCACTGCTCGCCAACATCCCGAGCGGACTCTTGCTGGTGCTAACGGCACGGTTCGGAAGCCTAGGACATATCGAGACGTGGGAGTGACGCCGAGCCGGCTGTGCAAGGCTTGCTGCGGATGTCGATCTCTAGTCAGGGTTGCGGTAACCGAGATCGAAATCACTGGAACCTGCAGCGTCCACACTGGTCCTCGCATACGTTTCGGCGCTCTATGACCCGCTGACCGTTGCGACATGGATGAAGTTGATGCCATTGCCAACTATCCGCCCTACATATGGAGGGGGCGGGTGCGGAATATCGCGGTATGGTGATCTCAGGTCGCAGAACTGCATCTAGCCGTGCGGAGGGGGCATGCAACCGAAGTCCGTTACGACATCACCATCACCACTGGTGTTGGGTCACAAAGACGGCGGGCCAGAATCCGCTGAGCCGCCCTATCATGTGAGGACTGTAGACTTCATTTGTGTCTTTGCGACCTTCGACCGGGATGCAGTGCGGCGCAGCCTTCCCGCCGAGTTAGAACCTGCCTACGAGGAGCCCGGGTTTCTGGCACTCTACACAGCGCCGACCGGGTGGGGGATTGCCCCCTACTCTGCATTCTTCCTCGCCCTACCGGTCGTCGGATTCAACTCCCCAGATGGATCCCACGGGTATTTCATGGTGGAGGGATACTACACCGGTCGGGCCGGTCCAATAATGCACGACCTCTACAACCGGCGCCTTCAGCCCGGCGAGGTTCGCCACTGGAACGATGGGCGACACTGGCATGGGGAGGTGGGTGACCCTGCCAGCCCCATGATTCATATGCGAGCGACCCCAGTGCTTCCCCGACCGGCCACACCACTAACAGCCGGTGTTCACCACTATCTCGGCGAGCGGCACGGTGGCGGCCTCAACATCTACTCGGTTGCCTACTCGACCGAATTCTACCCGGTTGAGGATGTGCAGCTCGATATCCTTCCCTCGGCATCCCCTCTAATGCGGAGCTTGCAGCCGGAGACCGTGGTCTTCTCATCGCTATGCATGCAGATGCCTTTGACCTTCGGCCCACCACGCCCAATCGGCACCCCGCCGGCAGAGGTGGTGCTCGAAAGCGCCCGCATGAGCCTGCTCGACTTGCTTTCCCGACTGGGACGACCAGCCGCACTGATCAGTGAGAGCGGGCGGGTGATATTCATTAACGGTGAAGGCGAGACTCTGCTTGCAGGCGCCATTCACTCTGGCCAGTTCGAGGCGTGGAGGACTAGCGATCGGGGTCAGGTGCGCAGGACAATCGAGACCGCTGCCCGCAGCGGACCATCAGTGCTTCCTGAGCCGATCGCGCTGGAGGGGCACGAGCAGGGACGGCCGGTTATCCTGCAAGCTATTCCCGTAAGCTCAGTGCTGGCCGGAGAGCCTGCTGCACTGGTAATGTTTAGCGACCCGGCGCGACCGATGGATGGCGACCCAACGGCTGCCCTAGAGCTTCTTGGCCTTACGCGAGCGGAGGCGCGGATTGCAGCACGGGTGGGTGCGGGGCAGACCACAAAGGAAGCGGCCCGCGATATCGGCATTACCGACAATACGCTGCGCTCAACGCTGCAGGTCGTCTATGATAAACTCGATATTCAGAAGCAGAGTGAACTAGCACGGATTGTTGTGAGGCTGGAGGGATTTGGCTCGACCTCGGTCGCCGGCTAGATCCAATGGTCAGGCGGGGGACGCTCATGGTCAATGCGGTGATACTGTAGGAAGACGTTTCGCTGCCCGCGAGCAAAGAAAGCGACGGCCGCTTGAACCCCGCTGTAAATAGCGACGCAATGAGCCAGCGAATACGGATCTTCCATTACCTCGCACTATACACCGAAAGATAATCGACCATATATTTTTTTCACTTGATAATAATCCTAACATTACCCGTTCCAGAAACAAGTCGATGATCAGGCACTACTATTATTCGCGCACCCCTCATTTTTTGAGGAGTTTACACAGTATTTCCAATAGCCCGACTGTTATCGGTCAGGGTGACTGCTGAGGATCCGTCGGGGGTGATTGGGACAAGCCGTGTCCGGAATGAAGAGCAGTTGGTGTGGTGTCGCCACTTCAGCTGGTCAAAGCCCACGTTGCTTTGGGGAT
This sequence comes from uncultured Hyphomicrobiales bacterium, assembly GCA_903842455.1. Classification (GTDB taxonomy): domain Bacteria; phylum Pseudomonadota; class Alphaproteobacteria; order Rhizobiales; family Devosiaceae; genus Devosia_A. The sequence goes on from CAIMLX010000003.1 coordinate 4,929, forward strand.
ATCGGAAGCTAGGGTGCCTATCGGGGCGCTGAGAGGGCAAACGTTCGAAGATTTCCCCGCACCGATGCTCACGTTCCGATTGGCAATCGCCCGTTCGACCTGCCGGGAAGGGCGGTTGGAGCGGAGACGCCGCGAGTTGGAAAGGCGCCGGCTCATGGGCCCAGAGCCGTGACGAGGAAGAGCGGTCTCGCATGGACCTCTTTGGTCCAGGCGGAGTAGACCTCCCAGGCGGTATCAGGTTGGGCTTCTAGCCTCGGGAAAAATGCTTCGAGTTGATGCGGCGCTTTCGAATTCCTACCGGTCGGGGGCGGCTGACTGCAGGAGCCCCACCAGTGCGCGTCTCGCCGAACTGGTCCACCCCTAAGGTCCCCGAGCTATAGTTTGTCGCATCTGAATTGGCGACCTTAGCTGGGCGTTTGAGGTCAACCTCCGCGATAGCGCTTCTAGGCGAAGACCCTGCCGCCAACCTACTTGCGATAACCGTGGCCGTTTGGTGAAGATTTTCCGGGCTCCACGGCATGTCTACGGCTTGAATTGTGGGGCACTTAGCCTCGAATATCCGATGTTTTGCTTGACCTACGCCATGTCCGCGTTCCTTGTTTTTTGGAGGGCAACTGCCGGGGCGAGCATAGTGTGTGGAGTTGTCGGAAGTTGGCGGCAGGATGGGGGCGCCGTCCAAGTCGCTGATGTGGAAGCCATGCTGGCGACCATCCTTCACCGGGGTCCGGATGACAGCGGCGTCTGGCTGGGCGGTCAGCTCGGCTTGGGGCATCGCCGGCTCGCCATCCTGGATCTCTCCCCGACCGGGCACCAGCCAATGTCGACTGCCGATGGCGCAGGCGTGCTCGCCTACAACGGCGAGATCTACACCTACCGCACCTTGCGCAGGGACCTCGAGAAGGCTGGCATCCGGTTTGTCGGAACCTCAGATGCCGAGGTGCTGCTGCAGGCGCTACATTCCTGGGGTCCGGAACGCACTATCCCGCTCCTCAACGGCATGTTCGCCTTCGCCTATCTCGATCGACGCAACAACACCCTCTGGCTGGCGCGCGACCGTTTAGGCATAAAGCACCTCTATGTGGCTGATACCGGGCGCGAACTCATCTTTGCCTCCGAGGTCAAAGCGCTTCTGGCGCATCCTGGTTTTGTTGCGAAGATCGACAGGGCAGCTCTGCGCAAGCGCTTTCTGTCCAGGCCAAGGGCCCAGGACACGCTCTTCGAGGGCATTTCTGGTCTCGAAGCCGGGTCATGGTGGAAGATCGACACCGGCGGGCGCCAGAAGCACCGCTACTTCGACGTCGAGGGCAGTCTGGACATGGACCGCCTGATTGAAGCCCAGCGCCAAATCGATCCGTCGGATGCTGTCACCGCCTTCCGAGAGGCGTTCGCCGACAGCGTTAAGCTCCACCTGGCCAGTGATGCCCCATTGGCAGCGATGTGCAGCGGTGGAGTCGATTCCAGTCTCATCGCGGCCTTTGCACACGACGATGTGCGAGATCTCGTCGGCTATGTCGCCGACGCTCCCGTTGGCGCAGGCGAGGGCGACCAAGCGGAGCGTGCAGGCAAGCACATTGGTATACGGATGCGACGCATCAAGGTATCGCAGGAGGAGTATCTGCGGCTCTGGCCTCATGCGGTTCGCCATCTCGACGGACCAGCCTACCACCAGAGCGAGCCAGCTCTCCTGGCAGTCGCCAAGGCCTGCAGAGCCGATGGCATCAAGGTGTTGCTGACGGGCGAGGGCGCCGACGAGCTGTTTGGCGGCTATGCATGGCATGCTCAGACATACCAACGGTGGCTGCGGCGAGATCGGTTGGAGCGGTTCTTCCCCATGCTGGTCAGCAAGCGCTCGCGCCGGCGAGCGCTGGACTTTCCGCTCTCGGATCTAAGCGAGGCGGGCTTCCACCGCCAATGGCAGCGGGCCCTTGCACTCGACACCTCCGAAGAGCTTGCGCCGAGGAGACTGTTCGATCGGCTCGCCGGAATAGCCAGAAGACCGGAGCGCGCGTTCTTCGTGCACGGGCTCAGCGACATGCTCACGCATCTGCCATGGCTGCTGCATAGGCACGATCACCTGGGTATGGCGGCGTCGATAGAAATGCGAGTGCCGTTCCTCGAGAACCGGCTGATCGATTTCGCCATGCATCTTCCGGTCAGCGCCAAATATCGTGCGGGGCAAGGCAAATGGCTTGAGAAGGCCGTGGCTCTGGAGCGGCTACCGCGCGACATTGTTCTTGCCAAAAAGAAAGGCTTCCCAATGCCGAGCTCTTACACCCGCGGAGCGGAGAGGCTGCTTGTTGGAGGCCTAGTGGCGGAGCAGCTCGAGTGGACCGCTTCGACGACAGGGGATGTCGTTGCGGCCCTCTCAGGGCTGAGCGACTTGCGTTATACGGCGGTGGGCATGGAGATATTCCTGCAGCAGCACCTATGCCAAAAGTCCGCGGAGGAGGTCGGGGAGCGACTGGTCTCGTTGTCGGCTGGATGAGTTGCCGTCTTCAGGCCTAAGCCGCAGCGGCGGCATGAACCGGGAGGCGTTACAGACAATGATTCTGCGCTGGACGAAACCGCTTGGCGTGTTGTCGATCGCCGCTGCCCTCACCTTGGCCAGCTTCACAGTCTCGCCCGCACTTTCCCGGGTGGCATCCGAGGGCCGGGCGCTCTACGTCGCCAACTGTGCCAGCTGCCACGGCCAAAACCTCCAAGGCCAGCCAGACTGGATGCGGCGGCTCCCCAATGGCCGGCTGCCCGCACCGCCGCATGACGAGACGGGGCACACTTGGCATCATTCCGACCGGCAGCTATTCACCATCGTCAGGGACGGCCTCGCCTCGATTGCACCCGGCTATGAGACCGATATGCCGGCGTTCGCCGGCGTGCTGACCGACGCGGAGATCACGGAGATCCTCGACTACATCAAGAGCACCTGGCCCGACAGGGCGCGGGCATACCAAGCTGCCCGAACTGAAGCCTACCCGTCCTGACGGCGCAGCTAGGCTATTCAATCACCTTGGAGCCCGCTTGCCGAGGATTCGCTGCAGCGTTCGCCGGTGCATGCCAAGGCGGCGAGCGGTTTCAGAGACGTTTCGATCACAGAGCTCAAAAACACGTTGGATGTGCTCCCACCGCACCCTGTCCGCTGACATGGGATACTCAGGGGGTGGGGGTAGAGCCTCTCCGGTGGCAAGCAACGCGTTGTATACGTCGTCGGCGTCGGCAGGCTTGGCTAGAAAATCCACCGCACCAAGTTTGACGGCTGTGACAGCGGTCGCGATATTTCCATAGCCCGTCAGAATGATCGCGCGCGCGTCACTGCGCTTATCGTGCAACCTCGAAACGATCTCAAGTCCGTTGCCATCCTCCAGCCGAAGGTCAACTACGGCAAAGGCAGGCGCCTCTTGCTGAACCACCCGAGTTCCCTCTGCTAACGAGTCGGCGGTCAGGACATGAAAGCCGCGCTTCTCCATTGCTCGTTCCAGGCGTTCAAGAAACACAGTGTCGTCGTCGACAATTAGGAGGGTGTTGTCGGTGACGGCGAGAGAATTTAGCGCGCTCATGGGGGTTACTCGGTAGAATTTACCTGACGCAGTTACGGCAACAGCCGCCCTTGAG
>CAIMLX010000004.1 GCA_903842455.1 uncultured Hyphomicrobiales bacterium
AAGTCCCTACCTACCACCCAATACGTACTTGCCCCATCCTCTATGCGCTCGCAGGGTTCGCCACCATCAATTGGAGGCAAACAAGAATGAATTCGCGTGTCTTTCTGACCGTCTTGGCGATCTCATATGCTACCGCCGCTAGACCGTAGCCTTGCGGCTGTGGCTTGAGCGAGTAGCGCCGCCTCGCAAAGACGCGCCCGTTTCGTTCGCTTTGCCCGCTATGGCATCGGCTAGAGACGCAGCAGCGGCCGCTGGCGCAGTGCTGCAGGCAGTGTCGTCAGTCGACCTGACACCAACCGAGCCCGCACAGGTCATGGGGCTATTGGACAGCTACCGGTGCACTCTAGAGGACACCGAACGCGAAGCACGGGTGGCGGCGTCGGAAAATTCTGCGGTCTAGTGGAACTGGGGCGCTGCTTCCCATGTGCTTCCCAATTCCTAAGCCACGACACGGCTGGGAAGCAGTTTTCAGCCTAAGTCTTTGAAATTATTGGTGGGTGTGCACGGACTCGAACCGTGGACCCGCTGATTAAGAGTCAGCTGCTCTACCATCTGAGCTACACACCCGGCTGGACGATGCGTCGTCCGGCGGCGCGGTGACTAACAGGGTGAGGGGGGCTTGTCTACACCCAATCGCAATCACCGCGGTTGCGGGGAGCCGGGAACCCCTCTGCGGCTGCCGGTGGCCCTGACTAGGGGCAAGCATTCCGGGGCTTGACCGGCGCAGGAACCGCGAACCGCGGATTTCCCGAGATTTTGCGAATTCACTGATATCGCAGACGCTCGCGCGGCAGCTCCCGAGTTTCCGGCGCGGTTGGCCTAGGGTGCCGCGCCCCAAAGAGACGGCGGATCCGAAGCCGGCCCACGACGGATCAGGCGCCTGAAACCGCGGCGAATTGCAGATAGTTCGAACTGGGGCCTTCACACGCCTGTTACCGGTGACTAAATACCCGCGCCCTCAGCACTCACCCCGACGGAGACAGCATGCTCGGTATCGATGCATCGTCGTTCGCAGCATTCTTCAATGTCATCATGATCGATCTGGTGCTGGCGGGCGACAACGCCGTCGTCATCGGCCTCGCCGCCGCCGGCTTGCCGGCCGATCTACGCCGACGCGCCATCCTGATCGGTATCGCGGCCGCGACGGTGCTGCGCATCGTGTTCGCGCTCATCACCAGCCAGTTGCTGGCGCTGGGCGGCGGATTGCTGATCGCCGGTGGCTTTCTGCTGCTGTGGGTCTGCTGGAAGATGTACCGCGAGATGTCGGTCTCGCACGAAGAGGAGCACGAGGCGCAGGAAGCGCTCGAGGACGCCGACACCAATGCCGATGGGACGGTCGCCGGGCGGGCGCCGAAGAAGACGCTGCGGCAGGCGGTCATCAATATCATCATCGCCGACGTCTCGATGTCGCTCGACAACGTGCTGGCCGTGGCCGGCGCGGCGCGCCACCACGAAGTGGCGCTGATCTTCGGGCTCGGCCTGTCGGTCGTCCTCATGGGTGTCGCCGCCTCGATGATCGCGGGAATCCTGACGAAGTACCGTTGGATCGCCTGGGTTGGCCTCGTCATCATCCTCTATGTCGCGGTTCGCATGCTCTACGAGGGCGCCGATGCTGCGCTGTTCGCGCACGGGCTGCCGGAAATCCCGTTGATCAAGGGGCCGCCGCCGGTCGCTCCGGCGCACTAAGCCTCTCGTAACCACCGGCGCAATTTCTGTGCGCCGGTGTGGGTTCCGTCAGGGATATCAACACTGTCGGGGCTCTAGGGTCCGGCCGATACAAGGCCGGATTCCTTCATGTCGCTTGCTGCCCGCCCCATTGCCGATCGACCCAAGACTGAGTCCACCGCGGTCAGTGCCGTGCCGCTGACGCTGAGACGGATCGATCCTCGCTCCTGGGATGCGGCCATCGCCCGCTTCGACGACGTCTGCCAGGAACAACTGATGGCCTTCGCCGCCACCCGCTGGCCAGGAGTCGTCCAGGAGCCGCTGCTGTTCATGGAGGGTGACGAGGTGGCCGGCGGTTGCCTCGTGATGGTACAGCCGCTGCCGCTCGGGCTGGGGGCAATAGCCGTCGCAAAATGGGCGCCGATGCTGGCGCGGGCCAACCGGCCCGACGCGATGCTAGTCTATTCGCGCATGATCGACCTGCTGGTGGCTGAGTACGCCGTGCGCCGTCGCATGATGCTCTCGGTGCTGCCCCGCGCCGCCGCGGGCCAGCGCAACGGCCAGCACGAACACCTCATCGGCCGCGGCTTCCGCACCGGGGCGAAGCTGCTTTTCCCCGATCGCTACATCGTCAACCTGCGCCTCGGCGACGAGGAGCAGCGCCGCAGCTTCCAGCAGAAATGGCGCTACCACCTCAACCGGGCCGACAGGGCCGGGCTCACGTTCGAACGGGCCGACCCGTCGCGCCGCCCCGAGTTCGATGCGCTCTACGCCCAGATGGTCGACCGCAAGAAGTTCCCCGACCATTCGGCCTACGAAACCGTACCGGCGATGATGGAGATCGCCGACCCGGCACTCCGGCCCGAACTGTTCCTCGTGCACCATCAGAGCGAACTGGTTGCCGGCGCCATCATCTTCAAGGCCGGCGACAGTGCCGTCTATCTTTACGGTGCCACCAGCGCGAAGGCCCTCGAGCTGCGCGCCGGCTATTTTCTCCACTGGCACATCATCCGCTGGCTGCGCGACAACACCCGCGCCCGCTGGTACGACCTCGGCGGCACCGATGGCTTCCAGGGCCTGCACCAGTTCAAGAAGGGCATGGTGGGCGAGCGCGGCATCATCGCGCCGGTCCCGCCTGTCGCCAACTTCGCCCCCCACCTCTGGCCGCGGCTGACCGGCGAGGCGGCCTTCGCCGGCCGCGAGCTGGCGCACTGGCTGGGCCGCCGGCTGGACCGGCTCCGCCCCGACCGTGCCAAGCCAGACCAGCACCGCGACAACGGACAACATTGATGGATCTGCGCCAACGCCTGCTGTCGCAATCCACCGTCCTCTTCGCCGCTCGCATCTTCGGGGCCGGGCTGATCTTTCTCGCGCAGGCGGCCATTGCCCGCTTCTGGGGCGCCCATGTGCTCGGCGAGTATCTGCTGGTGATCGCGGCAGTGAACATCGTCGCCGTGCTGATGCCGCTCGGATTTCAGACCATCGGCACCTACTTTGCCGCCGAGTACCGGGCGCGCGGGCAGGGACAGTCGCTCGAGGGCTTCATGTCGCGCGCCTATGGCCACGTGCTGATCTGCGGTGCGCTGCTCACCACCTGTTGCTACCCGCTCACCAGCTTGTTGGGCGAACCAGGCAGAGTGCTGGCCCAACACTGGCTGGCGGCCTGCCTGATGGCGATCGCCACCGCCGTCGTCTACTGCAACAGTGCTTTGCTGGTCGGGCTGAAGCGGCCCTTCGCCGGCTTTCTTGCCGACACGATCTTTCGCCCCCTGCTGATCGTCGCCTGCTTCGCCATCGCTGGCCTCGCCATCGGCGTCGAGGCGCAGCTCGGCGAACTCATCTGGTTGCTGGCGCTTGGCTTTGCCGCCATCGCTGCCGTGCAGTACTGGTGGGTCCGTCGCGCCATACGGGACGTACCGCTTGGACCCGAGACGAAGCCCGATGAGTCGCGGCGCTGGTGGCGGTTCGCAGTGCCGTGGGTGGTGGTCGCGCTCGCTACCGATTTCTTCTTCGATATAGACCTGCTGCTGCTGTCGGGCCTGCTCGACCGCGAGACCCTCGCGGTATTCGGCGTGCTGACGCGAGTGTTCTCGCTCGTCGCCTTCGGCGTGTCCGCCGTCTACGCGGTGACCATGCCTGACATCTTCGAATCGAACGCGGCATCGGACCGCGCTGCTTTCGCCCGTCAGGTCGGCGACGCCAATCTCGTGGCGGCGGCGATCTCGGTGGGGCTGTTCCTCGCTGTGCTGGCCGGCGGTCCGCTGCTCCTGCTGGTGTTCGGCCCCGAATTCACTGGCGGCGCCATGCCGCTCGCCGTGCTCTGCCTCGCGCTCTGCGTCCGCTCGGTGTTCGGTCCCGCCGCCATGGTGCTCTCCATCCACGACCGGCCCTACGCGACGCTCCCATCCATCGGGCTGGGGATGGGCGTGCTGGTCGGGGCGAACATCCTGCTGGTGCCGGCGCATGGCCTGATGGGCGCCGCCGTTGCCGCGCTCGCGGCGCAGACCTTCTGGTCCGCCGCTATGTGGCTGACCGCGCGGCGCCTCGCCGGTGTCGATGTGTCCATCGTGCCGAAGCTGAAGGAAATGCTGGCAGGCCGCCGGGTCGGGGCGTAGGGCCGTCTCAGCGGCCCAGCAGCGTATCCACCCGTGCCTTGAAGCGGGCGACGCGCCCCATGCTCATGCCGCGGTCATAGTCCTCGGTCACCTTGGTGTAGAACTTCTCCATCACCACGTAGTCCTGGCCGAAGATCTGCTGGCGCAGCAGTGCCGCCTGCTCGTAGCCGTAGCGGCGGAGCAGGGCGAGTGCCACCTCGTGCTCCGGGCGCACCCAGGTGTAG
>CAIMLX010000005.1 GCA_903842455.1 uncultured Hyphomicrobiales bacterium
AAGATCTACCACGAGGTCGGCTACGACGGCATGATCATGCCCGACCACGTCCCCCATATCGACGCCGCCGACTCCAACGAAACCGCCTTCGCCTTCTGCTTCGGTTACATTATCGGCCTCTTCCAGGCTAACGGCTGGGACCCCTACGGCGCCAGCATCTCGGGCGGTGCCCGCTGAAAAAACGAGGGGCCGCCCCAAGGGCGGCCCCATTCATTTCCATCCCACGATGATTGACGACCGGCGCCTCACGCCACCATCGTCCTGACCGTGTGCGCCTCGATCAGCCCGCGCAGCGTCTCGCGCTCGCTCGCATCGAGCTCCGTCAGCGGCGTGCGAACCGGCCCGGCACCGTGGCCGACAAGGGCTGCCCCCGCCTTGATCATCGATACCGCGTAGCCCTTGCGGCGGTCGCGCAGCTCGATCAGTGGCAGGTAGAAGCTCTTCATCAGCCCGTCGACCGTCTTCGCATCGCGGGCCCGCACCGCCTTGTAGAAGCGCAGCGCCAGTTCCGGCACGAAGTTGAACACCGCCGACGAATAGGTCGTCACGCCCATCTCGAGATAGGGCTGCGCGAACACCTCGGCCGTGGGCAGGCCGCCGATATGCACCACCCGGTCGCCGAGGCGATAGTGGATGCGCTGCATCAGTTGCAGGTCGCCGATGCCGTCCTTGTAGCCCATGAAGTTGGGGCAGCTCTCGGTCAGCTTCTCGAGCCCGGCCGGCGACAGCTTGGTGTTGTCGCGCGCGTAGTAGATGACGCCGATGCCCACCGCCTTGCAGATGGCCTGCATGTGGGCGATCACCCCGGCTTCTTCCGCCACCATCAGGTAGTGCGGCAGCACCAGGATCCCTGCCGCGCCCGCCCGCTCGGCCCGCTTCGCCAGGTCTACCGCGATGCGGGTGCCGTAGCCGACGCCTGCCAGCACCGGCACTTCCGGCGCCGAGTTATCCACGGCCGTGCGGATCACGGCATCGTACTCATCGTTGCCGATCGAGAAGAACTCGCCGGTGCCGCCAGCCGCAAACAGTCCGGCGGATTCATACGAGGAAAGCCACTGCAGTCGCCGGGCATACCCAACTCTGTCGAACTCGCCATCCGCCCCGAAATCCGTCACCGGAAACGACAGCAGTCCCGACCCGATCTTCGCTTTCAGCTGTTCGTAATCCATGAACTTCTGCCCGAAAATTAGTATGACAACTCTGCTGATTGCACAGCCACGCCAGGCTTGTCAACGCCTCGGGGGATTCGGTCAGCCTCGCTGACCTACGGAAGAAGTATGATTGGTTGTTGACAGCGCCATGAATGCCCTACAAATTGCTTAACGTACCGCAGCGACAGGTAAACTCTGGAGAGGAGTGCCTGGACAAGACTGACGGACACAAGCGGCCGAAACGACCTCGGGGGAGGGCGACGTGAAGCACACGGTAATCATCGCGATTTTCGTCGCCGCCGGACAGGGTCCGGAAGCACTGATCCCCCACGACCTTGCGGACGCACCGGCGCGCTCCGTTCCATCCCATCAGGATAGTCACCGCTGGCACGCCCTGTCCGCCGGCCGGGAGGGCTTGGCGATACTATCCGCATAAAGTTGCGCGTGCCGGTTGAGGGATCGGCGCGCGAAGCGACAAAGATAAATCAGGAGGAGACCAATAATGATCGACAAGAACTCAGTCAGCCGCCGCGCGCTTCTGCGTGGCATGGCCGCCACCGGTGCAGGCGTCACGCTTGCCGCCAGCGGCCTGCCGGCCTTCGCGCAGGACGCACCCAAGCCCGATGAAGCTCTGCCCGTCGGCGCTGCCGGCAAGCTCACCGTCATCCACCGCACCGAGTATTTCGAGGCGGCCCAGACGGCCTTCCGCGACACCGTTCAGGCCTTCGCCGACAGCAAGGGTGTCGAGCTCGACATCTCGACCACGAATCCCGAGTCCTTCGGCGACTTCATGGGCAAGATGACGGCGGCGGTGAAGGCCGGCAACGCGCCCGACTTCGCCTACACCTCCAACGTATCGATCTCGCAGTTGCACCTGCTCGACCTCGTCGAGGATGTGACCGATGTGGTCGAAGAGGCTGTGGCCAAGTACGGCGCCATCATGCCGGGCCTCAATGCTGCCAAGACCGCCCAGTTCGACGGGCGCTGGAAGGCCATTCCGCTGATTGGCACCACCACCGGCTACTATGCCCGTGGCGACAAGCTCAAGGAGGCTGGCATCGATCCGGCCTCGCTGAAGACCATCGTCGATCGTCGTGAAGCAGCACTTGCCATCTCCGGGCCGGATTTCTACGGCTGGGGCTTCACCCCCAATCAGTCCGGTGACGGCTTCGGCTTCCTGATCGCGACGGTTCAGGCCTTCGGCGGTTCGTTCACCGACGAAACCGGTATGGTCGTCAAGTTCGACACACCCGAAACGGTGGCAGCGTTCGAGTTCCTGCGCGAAACCTACGACCGCAACGGCAAGTACGCCGCCATGCTTCCGCCGGGCGTCGAGAGCTGGAACGATACCGGCAACAACGAAGCCTACCTCGCCGGCCAGATCGGCTTCACCCAGAATGCCTTCTCGATCTACGCCCAGGCGAAGCGCGACGGAAACCCGGTGTTCCCGAACACCCTGCTGCTGCAGGCGCCCACCGCGATCAACGGCGATAGCCGCGATGGCGGCAACGTCGGTGGCTGGATGACCATCTTCAAGGGTTCGCCGAACGCGGCGCTCGCCAAGGAGCTGGCGCTCAACCTGCTCGACCCGGCGAACTTCAACAAGATCGCCGCCCTCGGCAGCGTGCTGTTCACACCGGCCTACCAGAACCTCTGGACGCCCGAACTGCTCGCCGCGGAGCCGAACTTGGCGACGATCAAGCAGGCCGTCGACGTTCAGGACCCGTTCCTTGGCCAGTCGTGGCCGGCGAACCCGAACGCTGGCGTCGATGCCATCCGCGCCCAGGGCGTGCTCGAGCAGTCTGTCGGCAACGTCATCTCCGGTCGCATGTCGCCCGCCGATGCGGTGAAGGACGCCCACCAGAAGATGGTGGACCTGTTCGAAGAAGGCGGGATCATGCAGCCGTAAGGCGATGCAAGACGCAAGGGGAGGGTGGCACAACCGCCCTCCCTGTTTTTCTGAACGCTAAGCGTCATTGGCGACACTCATTGGCAGGATGAGATCGCCCTTGCGCCGAGTTCCAGGCTACGGCGCGCAATTGAGCCGCCTCGCGCTGCAGCAGTTTCAAGGGGACATTTTATGGTTGATCAGGTTCAGGTAGATCCCGCGGTCGGACGAACGATGCGGCCAATGTCGATGGGACGTCGGGTGAGAGGCATCCTCGGCCGCGACTGGAAGATTGCCTACCTGTTCGTGCTGCCTATGGTTCTGCTCATGGCGGGCCTCATTTTCTGGCCGTTCATCAGCGCCATCCTGATGTCCACGACGACGTTCAACTTCCTGACTGGCGCCACCAACGATGTGGGCCTCAGGAACTACGAGCGCCTCTACACAAATTCCGACTACCTGCTGTCGCTGTCCAACACGATCAACTTCACCTTCTGGTCGCTGTCGATCAAGTTCGTCACCGGCATGATCATTGCCATGATCCTCCATTCCAAGTTGCCGTGGCGCAACCTGATGTCGGCGATCATGCTGCTACCCTGGATCGTGCCCGAGATCGTGACGGCGCTTGCCTGGAAGTCGATCTACGACCCGCTGTTCGGCGGCCTCAACCCGATCCTGCAGGGCGCCGGCCTCATCGACAAGCCACTCGGCTGGCTGTCGGATTCCAATCTCGCGTTGGGCAGCGTCATCGCGGTGAACGTCTGGAAGGGCATTCCCTTCTTCACACTGCTGCTGCTTGCCGGCCTCAAGGCGATCGACACCGAGCTCTATGAATCGGCGAACGTCGATGGCGCCAATGCCGTGCAGCGCTTCCGCTATGTCACCCTGCCCGGCATGCGCTACGTCATCCTCGTGGTGCTGCTGCTGAGCTTCATTTCCACCTTCAACCAGTTCGGCCTGATCTTCCTGATGACTGGCGGCGGCCCGAGCGGTGCCACCCGCCTCTATTCCATCCTGGCCTACGAGAAGGCCATCGGTTCGCTCCAGTACGGCCCGGGTAGCGCCATCGCGCTGTCGGTGGCCCCGCTGATGGCGTTCCTGATCTACCTGCTCTCGAAGTACATGCGGCACGATGAGCGCGCGGCCGGCGTCGAGAAGAAGAAGCTCGGCATCGGCAAGTTCTTCGGCGCCATCTTCAGCTTCATCCTCGACATCCTGTTCTGGCCGTTCGACATGCTCAACAAGGGCATCGAGAAGTTCGGCCTGGCCGTGCGCCGGCGTGTGACGGGGTCGTCGCAGAAGCCCGTGTTCAAGCCGGAGGGACGCGAACGCATGGGGATCGGCATCCGCATCCTGATCCTGCTGCCGATCATGGTGTTCGTGTTGTTCCCGTTCTACTGGGTGCTGATCACCTCGTTCAAGACGACGACCCAGATCAGCCAGCGCCAGTCGATCTTCTGGCCCGATCCGCCGACCCTCAACCAGTACCAGGAGCTGATCTTCGGCTCGCCGTTCCTGATCTGGCTGGGCAACTCGCTGCTGGTCGCCGCCCTCGCCACCATCATCTCGGTCGCGATTGCCGCGCTGGCTGCCTACGCCCTGACCCGCCTGAAGTTCCTCGGCGCGGGCCTGCTGACCACGGCGATCCTGATCACCTACCTGCTCCCGGGCACGCTGATCTTCATCCCGCTCTACCAGACGCTGAGCGACCTCGGGCTGATCAACAGCTATGGCGCGCTGCTCACCACCTACCCGACCTTCC
>CAIMLX010000006.1 GCA_903842455.1 uncultured Hyphomicrobiales bacterium
AGCTCAGCATCGAGCTGACGGAGGAATTGCGGGCAGCGGCTGGCACAGCCTTCACTGCGATCCTCGCGCACATTGGCGAAAATGCCCTCAAGCCTGCGCTGATCGTGGCGGTGGGGCGTTATCCGGCACGGCCCGAAATCGACATAGCGGCAACGGACTGGGCCGTTACAGGCCGATGCGCTGACCATCGAAGCCGGAGCCAAGCGGCGGCTCGCGGACGAATACGATGCTGCACGTGATGTCAGTGTTGTATCGACCCAGGGCCAGCGCACCGACCTTCTTTCCGACGAGAAGAAAGTTCCAACGGTTGCCGAGCTGGGCCTGACCCACAAGGACATTCACGACGCCCGCTTCATCCGCGATGCGGAGGCGGCCGACCCCGGTCTCATGCGTCGCACCCTCGATGAGCGGCTTGAACGGGGCGAGGCGCCCATGCGGGAAGCCCTTCGCAAGATGGTGGTTGATGCCGCCCTATGGGGCCTGCGCCCGCCGCGCAAGCCCGGGCCGCCGCAACCCGCCCTACGTCCCACCCACACCGGAACAAGCGGCCTGGCGGCATGTGGCTGGCACGTTCCGCGCCTTCGCCGAGTGGGCCACGGACGAGAACGTGGCGCTTGCGCGAGAGGGCCTGCGCGAGGCGCGGGGTGTGCCGTTTCACGACCTCGACGCCAAGACCATCGCCGAGGGGTCGGCAGCTTTCAACACGATCAAGGAGTGGTTCGATGCTTGACAGCCGATCGTCAGCCTTTGCCGAACGGGTCTGGGAGATTGCTGCCCGGCTCGCCAACAAAGCCCTCAGGATCGCCCATGACACGTCCTCTGACACTCTGTTCGGCGGGGTCAGCGGGGAGGCATGAAGCGGGTTGGGACGATGGATGGGACGGAGCCAAACTTCATGATCCGTCGGTATGGGAGTGTGCGGCCGCCCGCGACCTTGGAACCGGTCACTCCGTGTCAGGCTGGAAGGGGTGGAACCGTTCAACCGAGATTTGTGAGGACGCTTGTCGAGTCGGAATGTTCTCTTTATGTTTCTGTATTGGTCAGGTCATGACAGAGGGACGCCAATGCAGAGATCGTGCACGCTTGGCTCGTCGTCGTGCAGCGTCTCGGCCGCAATCGCTCATGTCGAGCGCGTTGAGCTCGAGGATTACGCCAGATCCTTGTATCGGGCCTTTTCTGAGGCTCACCATCCGTTGCCTGAGACATCCGAGTTGCCGACTGAGGTGACACGCTCAGTGCGCCGCAGGGCTCGCGATGGCCTCCTGTTGGCGCTACGCGACGGTTATATCCGGGCAACAGGCCGCCTCTCGACGACACGGGCGCTTTTTCCGGATCCAAGGGCCATCGTCTCCTGGCGCCTGCACGCCAGTGACCCCAGCCTGATCACCACTAGCGAATGGCGAGTGGGAGAGTTCGACGTCAGCCGCTGGGAACTCAACGGCCCTTCCTGGCAATACATCCAGATAGAGGTACCCGAGTTCATGGTGAAGGCGATCTGGCCGGATTACATCCCGGATACGGTGCGACCCGCGCAAGGCGCGGCAGATGTGGTTTACACCACGCCCTATCTCGATCTGATGCAGGCGGCGATCATGCATTTCGGGATTTCGCCAGGGAACCAGGGCAAGAAGGAGTGCCTGATGGACTGGTTTCTCGAGCAGCAGGTCGAGGGCGAGCCGGTGTCGCAGAAGTTGGCCGACGCCATGGCGACGCTGATCCGGTTGCCGTCGGCGCAGCGCGGCGGCGCGAAGCGGGTGCCGGGGCCGGATCTGCGGAAGGCGGGATAAATCGGCCGATAGCCGGGGCTCCGACCATCGTCACGATCTCAGGTCGGCGATCCCGAGTTCCGTCCACATCCAGTTGAAGTCCTAGTCGTACATCGGGTCGTCGGCGTGGCTGCGCGCACTCGCCTGCTCGAAACCCTTGATCCAGTTCGCCACAGCAAGTCGCCCCTTTGCGCTCCGCACCGCCTTGCCGGGGCGTCTTGCCGCGCGGCGGGCAGCCACCGTGCCGAATGGTTCGCGGGAGAGGCCAGTCTGCTTTGCACATCCTCCCCAAGCATGTTTCGAGCTGGAACAAGCACC
>CAIMLX010000007.1 GCA_903842455.1 uncultured Hyphomicrobiales bacterium
AGGGCGGCACCAGCCAGCAGGACCATTGAAAGGGCCAATGTCCTCAATTCGGCAAAGCGCGGGAGGCGGCTTGTATCAGGAGACACGATCTGGCCCTTTCAAAACGCGGAGAGACCTACAATGCGCATCGTGATGGCGCTGGCCCTGGCGGCAATGGCGAGCCCGGTCTGCGCGGACCAGGCCGCTGACCTGATCGCCGGGACGATCAAGGAGTGCCGGGGCTGCGACCTGCAGGGCGCCAATTTCAAGAAGGCCGACCTGGCGGGCGTTGACCTCACCGGCGCGAACCTCACGGACGCCACCTTCCACCGCGCCGATCTCCGCGGCGCGATCCTGACAGGCGTCACCGCCGTCGGCGCCAATTTCAATCTGGCCGATCTGAGCCGGGCCCAGATGACCGAAGGCAATTTCACCCGCTCCATGTTCTACAGCGCCCAGGTCTCGGGTGCAGACCTTTCGGGTGCCGACCTGAGCGAGACGCGGATGCAGAAGGTGCGCCTGACCTCGGCCAAGCTGGTGGGCGCGGTGCTCGACCGGGCCGTCATCCGTGGCGCGGTCGGCAACAACGCCGATTTCAGCAACACCTCGATGACCGAGACCAACTTCATGGAGGCGCATGTCAGCCGCAGTCGCTTCACCGGGGCGGTTATCTACAACAGCGCGTTCATCGACGCCGAAGCCGGCAGCGCGAGCTTTGCCGACGCGACGATCTCGCTGACCGATTTCTATGGCGCGGACCTGCGCCGGGCGAAGTTTACCGGCGCGACCCTGAATGGAAACCGCTTCACCAGCGCGGCCACGACCGATGTCGATTTCGACAGTGCCACCATGACTGGCAACTTCATGGCGGATGGGCGACCGCAGGACTGAGGTCATGGCGCCGCCTTCGGGGTGTAAGGCGCCAGCAGTTCCTCGTAGCGCATCTGGCTTTCGAAATAGCCCTTGTTGACCTGCTGGGTCTCGCTACTGACGGCGCGCTGCCCCTTCTTGCGCAGGTAGGTTGCCTCGATCGCGATCATTGTCAGGCCGTCGGGTGAGGTCCCCGTGCACAGCTCGTGAAAGAAGCGGTTGCCGACGGGCTGCTCGCCGTCCCGCATCGGGATGTCGCTGCAGTTCAGCGACCACTGGCCGTACCGGGCCTTGAAGTTCCGGATCAGGGTGTAGGCGTTGCGCCGGTCGTAGTCGCTGGTTCGGTCGTCGGTAGCGATCCGCCGGCCCTGTACGATGCCAGCCCCGTCGACGAGCAGCGACACGATCACCGGCTGCGCATAGACCGACGTTCCGCCCTTGAGGAACTGGTAACCCACGTCGAGCGCCAGGGTGATGTAGTCCTGTTCATCGTCATAGGTGAAATTGACTTCGTGCAGGCCCGAGGCCTCTGGTGCACAGGTCATGTAGTCGTCGAACGATGCAAGCTCCTGCCCCGGCGGGCCGCCGTCCGTGCCACAGGCGATTTCGCCGACATCGCTATCACGCGCCTGCGACAGGGGCTGTCCCAGTTGGACGTCCCAGATCGAGTAGACGGGCTTGATCTGTTCCTGGCTCAGCGAGGGATGCGCCCAAAGCAGCGGGGCAAGGCACAGGAGGGCGAGGAGAACCTGCTTGCGCATCGCGCAACTCACTTCAGGTTCTTGCAGGCCGCGGCGGCCGGGTTGGCGAATATATCTATGCATTCCTCGAAGGTCGGCAGGCCGCGGCCGACCACTTTGGCCTGCATGAAGGCGACGATGTTGGCGATGTCCTGTTCACGCAGCAGCTTGCCGCGGTTCGGCGCGGTGTCCGTGGCGAAGTCGGACAGCAGCATGCCGTAGCAGCGCCCGTCGCGGTAGGCAGCACGGTCATGGTAGGGCATCTGGGTGGCGGGACGGCCGCAGGAAATGACTTCTGTCAACGCGGCCTTGTCCAGTTCGCTCTCGCGCAGGTTCGAGCCGGTTGGCGAGCGCATGTCGATCCCCGTCTTGCCATCCCCCGGCCAGCCATGACAGTTGACGCAACCGCCGAGGGTCAGAAACACCACCCTGCCACGCTCCGGGTCGCCGACGAGGTCGGGCAACTCCTGCGCCCATGACGTGGGGACAGCCAGGGCCACGAGGGCAAGAAAGACAGCCACGACGCGGGCCAACAACATGTGTGATTACTCAGGTCCAGGCGAGGATCGGAAGACGAAAGGCCGGGCAACCGAAGCTGCCCGGCCCGAGGAGTTGTAGGATCAGTCAGCCGTGAAGACCCACAGCATGTTGGCGGCCTGGTTGTTGTTCAGCTCGGCGTTGTTGCCGGAGTTGCCCGCACCACCCCGGGTGCCACCGAGACTGGCGACATACTGCTTGCCACCGACCGAGTAGGTCATCGGCGGGGCGCGGAAGGCCGTACCGACGTTCGTCGACCACAGCGGTGCCAGCGTCTTGGCGTCATAGGCGCCAAAGGTGCCATCGACCAGACCCGTCCAGACCAGATCCGGCGTCGCCAGCACACCGCTGTTGTTGGGGTACGTGGTGTTCTGCTTGGCGACGGACTTGCCCGTTGTGACGTCGATCGCGCTGATCGAGCCCGACTGGACGCCCTTGGTTTCAAGGGTACCACCGAGGAAGATCGCACCGGCCGTGACATCCTGCGGCGCGACGGACTTGGTCGCAATGTCGGAGCACGCTTCAATGCCGGCACCGTAGGCAACGCCCAGGACAGGGTTGTAGGCGGTGGGATAGTAGTTCACGCCACCCGAGTAATGCGGGCAGTTGGTCACCCCGGCGCCATCACGACGCAGCGCGCCCATGGCGTATTCCTGCAGCGACTTCGAGGGGTCGTATTCCACCGGCCAGCCGGTCTTGGGGTCGATGCCCTTGGTCCAGTTCAACTCGGCGACGTACTGAGCCGACTGGATGTACGAACCATTGGTCCGGTCGAGCGAGTAGAAGATGCCGTTGCGGCCGAAATGCGACAGCACCTTGCGGTCTTCGCCGTTGACCTTGGTATCCATCAGCAGCTGAATGCCGACTTCGTCATAGTCCATGTAGTCGCCGGGCGTGTACTGGAAGTGCCACTTCAGCGCACCGGTATCGGC
>CAIMLX010000008.1 GCA_903842455.1 uncultured Hyphomicrobiales bacterium
ACGCGGGGCGTTCAGAGACCGATTTCGGTCAAATCGCCAGTCTCCGAAAGTCGCATGGCGTCGTTAAACCCCTTTGAAACAAAAAGGAATTTCTACGCTCATCAGGCAGGGTGGTGAGTTTGCAGAGAGAAAGTGGCGGAGGGAGTGGCACTGGCATCCAACTCTCTCTACCCCTTAAGCCACTGAAATCATTCATGTAAAATTGAGTTAGAAACTTATTCGCCCCAAATGGCTCTGGCAGCAAACTGATCCGCAAGGAGCGTCACAGCGCAGAATGAAGATCCGTCTTGGCGAAATCGTCGCCGACGTAGAGAAGCGAGGAACCGCTCATCTTTGCTGTGACATAGGAAAAACAATCCCCAAAGTTCAATCCCGCCGGATGAATGCCTTTGCCCCATGTCGAGTAAGCCTCGGCAACCGCAAATGCCCCTGCTGCACTCACAGTCTCAATTTCGACGGCAATTCCTTCAAGTAGTCGCGACATCGCCTCGGACAGCCCTCGTCGTCCGGCCACGATCATCGCTTCGGCCAGTGTCCCCGCAGAGATCTTGAAATCCTCATTACTTTTGAGAATTTCTGCAATCTGATCCGCCTCGGGCTCCGCCAAAAGCAGAGCCATCAGCGCCGACGTATCGAGCACAATCACTTCGGAAAACCTTCATCGTCATAAAGGAAATCCTGACTCCGTGCCGCAGTCGCACCAGCAGTAGCTTTATCAGCAGCTTGGGCACGAACAGCATCAATCAGTTCGGCCCGGCTTTTTGCAGAAGTCTTGGCATGCATAGCCACCAAGCGCACGACCGCGTGCCCATGCCTGGTCAACACAATTTCTTCACCTGCCTCTGCCCTACGGACAAGGTCAGTCAAGCGCGCCTTGGCCTCGGTTATAGCGAGCTCCATAGCACTCTCCTTCAAACAGAACACAATATGGACCGCCAAGTGGTCCATTTCAAGTACCTGGCGACACATCCTTCATCGACGCCTTCAGAAGCAGCACGACATTCTCGGCGGTGAACTTAAAGCCTTTCCCGTCCACAAGGCGCGTAGCTGAGATGGGATACTTGGGTCGGCGGGGATTGATGCCCGCGACGCGGAACCATTCTTGCCCCGTCGAAAACTCGCGACCGAAGTCATCGGGGGACAGGCCATACTCCTCTGCCAAGGCTTCGAAAAGCAGCCGTTTCGGATCCAGCGTCGAGCCATCCGGCAGCGGAATGGATACACGCACGCCGAACTCAAAGTTCCAGCGGAGGTCCATTGCCTGGACGCCCAGCCCTTCGACCATGAGCCCGTGCCTCGCTGCCACCTCGGCGCAGGCGCGCAGCATGTCGGCTTCGATTGCCTTGCATAGACCTGGGGTGAGGTTTCTGGGCGGCGCGACTTCGGGCATTGGCGGTTTTCCTCTCGCATTGCGGCAGAATAAAAGGCCAGGACTGGTTTTGCACGTACCAAGGGGCCACCATGCACATGCTGCTGGCGGTGAATGCCGCCTGGATCGTCCGGAGCTTCCGCCGCCCGCTGGTCGGGGCGCTGAGGGGCGACGGCCGCCGGATCACGGTGCTTGCGCCGCCTGATGATGCGGTCCCCGAGCTTGAACGCCTGGGTTGGGTGGCAGAGGGCATGGTCGAATATCCGATGTTTGAGCAAAGGTCGCCCAAGTTGTCGTCGAACGGGAACTTAGGTGAGTTGTCGCCGATCGGCGACTTGCGTTATTGTCGTCGCTCGGCGACAGTGCCATAATGTCGGTGGATGACGACAATCGGAAAAGTGCCATGCATATTCGGACGCCCTTGGAACTCGGGCTGGTCATCCGCCAGCAGCGCCGCCATCTAGACCTCAGCCAGACTGATCTAGCCCGTCGCGTGGGTGTCGGCCGACAATGGATTATAGCCATCGAGCAAGGGAAGACGCGGGCGGAGCTGGGACTTGTTTTGCGCACGCTTGCCGCCCTAGGCCTCACGCTGGCTATCAGTGACGGCGGCGAGGCGAAAACGCAGACAGACAACGGCCTAGGGCCAATCGACATCGACGCTGTCGTCGATGCGCGAAGGGGCCCCGCCAATGACAGATAGTCTCACCGTTATCGTTGATGGCCGGATCATGGGCGAGATTCGCAAGGACAAACGGGCGCGCCTCACACTTGCCTACGATTCAGACTGGCGACAGGCACAGGATGCTTATCCCCTCTCGCTCTCCATGCCACTGGTTGTTGCTGAGCATGAACACGCCAAAATCGAACCATGGCTGTGGGGCCTTCTCCCCGATAACGAGGCCATTCTGGCTCGTTGGGGACAGCGCTTTCAGGTTTCGCCCCGCAATCCGTTCTCGTTGCTTGCCCATGTTGGCGAAGATTGCGCCGGCGCCATCCAGATAATCCAGCCCGAACGCGCAGACGCCCTTCTTATGCAGCCGGCTGGGCAAGTCGAATGGCTAGACGACAGGGACATAGCGGAGCGCATCCGTCTGCTGCGCGCAGACCAGGCCGCATGGCGCATAGCGCGAGATACCGGCCAGTTCAGCCTCGCAGGCGCACAGCCCAAAACAGCCCTCTACTTCGGGAACGGCCGCTGGGGTATCCCGTCAGGACGAGCACCAACTACTCACATTGTCAAACCACCGATTGGAGCATTCAACGGGCATGCCGAAAACGAGCATGTTTGCCTGGCGCTAGCCCGGGCCCTTGGCCTGCCCGCCGCTGCCTCGCAGGTCTGCGTGTTCGAGGGCGAAGTGGCGATCGTTGTCGAGCGCTACGACCGCGTGCCCATGGGAGATACAATCCGTCGCCTGCACCAGGAGGACATGTGCCAAGCGCTAGGCCTTCCTCCGACCGGAAAATACGAAAATGAAGGTGGGCCGGGCGCAGAGCCGATTGTCGAGCTCCTGCGAACCTATTCCGGTCGCCCTATCGAGGACGTCTGGACGTTCATTCAGGCACTCGCACTCAACTGGCTCATCGGAGGGACTGATGCTCACGCGAAGAACTATTCCCTTCTGATCGGCGCAGGGGGGCGCGTCCGTCTCGCACCGCTCTACGATATCGCTAGCACGCTGCCCTATGACTTCGATTTCAAAAAGCTGCGCCTGGCGATGAAGATCGGGGGTAAATATCTTCTCGAGGATATCGCGCTGCGGCAGTGGAACAAATTGGCGTCATCGGTTCGGCTGGATGAAGAGCAAGTGCGCACGAAATGCCTGGACCTGGTCGAGCGACTGCCCGACGCACTCGCCGACGTGATCACGGCGGCTCGGGCGGGCGGCCTTAGCAACCCAGTGTTGCAGCGGCTCTCCGATGCCCTTACCGCAAGAGCCGCAGACTGCCGAAAAATCTTGATGTCGACCCGAGTTCCGGAAATCGAGTGATTTCTCCTCTGCCAAACCCCGTAGCTCAACTCGGCGTAAAGGCCAGAGCTCACGCCAAGGTCCGCTAATGCGCCACCACG
>CAIMLX010000009.1 GCA_903842455.1 uncultured Hyphomicrobiales bacterium
CCGAAAATGGTCTCGTCCTGTGGTGACAACAGCGCGGCAGCTAGGAGCTGCGCGAGGTGAATCCCATTGGTGATGTGGCGCACACTGTCGGTCGACACGATCCGCGAGACCCCTGCAGCATAGAGCGCCGATGTATCTGCTTCCGAGCTCAGCATGTGCGTCGCGAACAGGTCCACCCGATCTGCTCCCGCATCCAGAAGACGGGACGCCGCAGTGCACACGGTCGAACCCGACGATACAATGTCGTCAACGAGGACTGCCGTCCGGCCCCTGACGCGGTCCAACCCCTGGATCTCTATGGCGACATCGCGGTCGCCGCGGCGCACCTTCTGTCCGACAAGCACCTCGAGAGCCGATGAACTCGCCGCAGCTTCGACCCATCGGCGGGATTCCCAGTCGGGCCCGACGAGGACAACATCCTTCCCCGCCTTGGCGGCGGTGATCGCGCGACCCAGCAGCGGCGCGGCGCTCAGCTGCGTGACAGGTATGCTGAACACGTTGCTCAGGTCATGCGTCCGATGCAGATGAGGATCGACGGTCACCACCCGGTCGAATGCATCTGACAGCAGCCGGGCAATCACCTTCTGGCTTACCGCCTCGCCCGGCTGGAAAGCCGTGTCCTGCCGCATGTAGCACAGATAGGGCGCGACCAGCACGATTGATCGGGCACCTGAATCCCGCAAGGCCGACGATGCGAGCAGAAGGTCGACCAGCCGGCGGTTCGGTTGATCGAGACTGCAGTAGACGACTGCCGCTCCCGCTCCGGTTTCCGGCGATATCCGTACGAGGCTTTCGCCGTCCGGAAACCGCCGCAGTTGCACCATCCTGAAGCGCGCGCCGAGTGCATGCGCGAGCCGCCGCGCGGGTTCCTCCTGGTCGCCGAAGGCATGGATGGAGACCGGATGGGGGCTGCCATCAAGGCCCAACATGAGCTTCCAGCGCAAAGCCGACATTGCGTTCGGCAGCTTCGGTTGCCAAAGCCAGGTCGCCGGCGTGGGCCGCGTGAATCCGATAAACGACTTCACCCGCCTCCACGACATCGCCAGTCTTCCTGAAAAGATCGATGCCCGCGCCCCGATCGAGGGGAGCCCCCGCCAACCGCGCGATCCTCGCCAATCGGTAGCAATCCATGTCCCGAACCTTGCCGCTTACTCTTGCACGCACCTCGTGGGTCAACTCGCCGAGCTTGAAGGCCATGGGCGGGGCACCCTGAAGCCCCATTATTCGTTCCATCGAACGCAAGGCAGTGCCTGAGTCCAGCAACTCCCTTGCCCGTGAGTAACCGGTTCCGCCGCGGCACGAAGGATCCAGTTCGATGAGGCGTGCCGCTAGTTGCAGGGACTTTTCGCGGAGGTCGGAAGGGGCGCCCGCCTCACAGCGCAACACGGACATCACGTCACGCGCCTCTAACACGGGCCCGATGCCCCGCCCGATCGGCTCGACGGCCGGAGTGACCGCGACATCGATGTGCAGTCCGAGCCGGTCGCCGACAAATTCGAACAATTTTCTTAGCCGCACCGCATCTTCCGTCGTACGGACCTTGGCCGAGGGTCCTACAGGGATATCCACCACCAGATGGGTGGATCCTGCCGCCACCTTCTTTGACAGGATCGAAGCCACCATCTGCTCACGCGTGTCGATTCCAAGCGGACG
>CAIMLX010000010.1 GCA_903842455.1 uncultured Hyphomicrobiales bacterium
GCCTGCTCGAGGCGATCCGCATCCTGGGGCTCGAAAGCAAGACCAGATTCTACCAGGCTTCTACCTCGGAGCTCTATGGCAAAGTCCAGGAAGTGCCGCAGAGTGAGACGACGCCATTCTATCCGCGGTCGCCCTACGCCGTCGCCAAGCTCTATGCCTACTGGATCGTGGTCAACTATCGCGAGGCGTATGGCATGCACGCGAGCAATGGCATCCTGTTCAACCACGAGAGCCCCCTGCGCGGGGAGACCTTTGTCACGCGCAAGATAACCCGGGCGGCCGCCGCGATCCGTCTCGGCAAGCAGGATAAGCTCTACCTAGGAAACCTCGACGCCAAACGGGACTGGGGGCACGCCGAGGAGTACGTTCGCGGCATGTGGATGATGCTGCAGCAGGATGAGCCGGATGACTACGTCCTCGCAACCGGAGAGACGACCGCGGTCCGCCGGTTCGTCGAGTGGGCTTTCTCAGATGTCGACATCACCCTCGAGTGGCGCGGCAGTGGCGTTGACGAGAAGGGCTATGATCAGGCGACTGGTCGGTGCCTTGTGGAAGTAGATCCGCGCTACTTCCGGCCGACCGAGGTTGACCTGTTGATTGGCGATCCCACCAAGGCCCATACCAAGCTCGGCTGGAAGCATGAGCGGTCGGCGCGTGACCTCGCCCGTGAGATGGTCAACGCGGATCTGAAGGTGATGCAGACCACCAGCGTGACGAAGGACGCCTAGCGTGTACGACCTGAAAGGCAAGCGCATCTGGGTTGCGGGCCATCGCGGTATGGTTGGGTCGGCGGTCGTTCGGCGGTTGGCGAGCGAGACCTGCACCGTCCTGACCGCCACGCGTCAGGAGGTCGATCTCACCCGACAGGCGGACGTGGAGCGGTTCGTCGCTGACGCCAGGCCCGACGCCATCGTGCTCGCCGCGGCCAAGGTGGGTGGCATTCTTGCCAACGACAGCTACCCGGCCGACTTTCTCTACGAGAACCTGCTGATCGAAACCTCGGTCTTCGGCGCCGCACATGCCAACGACGTCGACCGACTCCTGTTTCTGGGATCGAGCTGCATCTATCCGCGGCTAGCGCCGCAGCCGATCGAAGAAGACGCGCTTCTTACCGGGCCGCTGGAGCCGACCAACGAGTGGTACGCCATCGCCAAGATCGCGGGCATCAAGCTGGCCCAGGCGTTTCGCAAGCAGCACGGTCGGGACTACATCTCGGCCATGCCCACCAACCTCTACGGGCCTGGCGACAATTTTGACCTCAATTCCAGCCACGTGCTGCCCGCGCTGATCCGCAAGGCGCACGAAGCGAAGGTCGCAGGCGCGCCAACGATAACGTTGTGGGGGACTGGTACGCCCAAGCGAGAGTTCCTTCATGCCGACGACTGCGCCGATGCGCTCGTCTTCCTGCTGAAAAACTACTCAGGTGCCTCGCATATCAATGTCGGGTCGGGGGAAGACCTTAGCATCCTCGAACTGGCGCAGTTGACTTGCGGGGTGGTCGGTTACGAGGGCAGGATCGTACACGATCTTACTAAGCCCGACGGAACCCCACGCAAGCTGATGAGTACCGCAAAGCTGCGGCAGATGGGGTGGACTCCAAAGATCGAGCTCGAAGAGGGCTTGAGCGAAACCTACCGGTGGTTCCTCGGGCACCACGGGGGAGCACGCCCACTGGACATCACCATTTCCAACCCGCTGTAGCACCAACTCGTTGTCCTCCACCCGGGGGCGTACTAGGCAGTGAACGTTGCTTCTAGTGATGCTGCAAACTGAGCTGATCATGCTCGGCCAATTTTCCCCCTAGCTACCACTCTAGAATGTTGGAGTAAATAATGAACGTAACAGTTTTCGGCTCCGGCTACGTTGGCCTCGTAACGGGTGCCTGTTTCGCTGACGCAGGCAATCATGTTGTATGCGTTGACGTAGATCAACAAAAAATTGAACAATTGAACGCCGGACAAATACCAATTTACGAACCGGGTTTGAATGCGGTTGTGGCTAATAATCGCGCCGCGGGCCGGCTAGAATTCACAACAGACACTGCGGTTGGTGTAGCGCACGGCGATATTATTTTCATCGCCGTGGGCACTCCTCCCGATGAAAATGGTTCGGCTGATCTTAAGTATGTACTGGCAGTAGCGAAAAGCATTGGCCGGCACATGAGTGGCTTCAAGGTGGTGGCGGACAAGTCCACGGTTCCGGTCGGAACCGCCGAACTGGTCGCTCAGGCAATCGGTGTCGAGCTGGAAGCGCGCGGCTTCGCGGCCACTCCCAGCGAGCGGATCAATTTAGGCCAGCCCGACTTCACCGTTATGTCCAATCCCGAATTCCTAAAGGAGGGTGCGGCGATCGAGGACTTCAGCAGGCCTGACCGCATCATCATCGGTGTGGATCAGGGGCCGAGCGCTAGTCGGGGGCTCGAACTGATGCGCCAACTCTACGGCCCCTTCACTCTCAACCATGATCGAACGCTGGTAATGGATGTACGCTCGGCGGAACTCACGAAATACGCGGCCAATGCGATGCTTGCGACCCGCATTTCATTCATGAACGAGTTGGCCAACCTCGCTGAAGTCATTGGCGCGGACATCGAACTTGTAAGACGTGGCATCGGCTCTGACCCCCGCATCGGCTATAGCTTCCTGTATGCTGGAGCCGGATATGGCGGATCGTGCTTTCCCAAAGACGTGAGTGCGCTGCGAATGACCGCCGAACAGAACGGTCATCCGCTGCGTGTTCTTGCGGCGGTCGAAGAAGCCAACAACGCGCAGAAGCAAGTCCTGAGCCGAAAGATTTGCGATAGGTTCGGCAATGACCTGTCGGGAAAAACGTTTGCTGTGTGGGGGCTGGCCTTCAAACCAAACACTGACGACATGCGCGAGGCGCCCAGTCGTGTTCTGATTGCTGACCTGGTCCGGCGAGGTGCACGCATCCGTGCTTACGATCCGGTTGCTATGCCCGAGGCCGCGCGGGCACTCGCGAACGATCTGGGCGAGATGTCTGAGGCCGTCAGTTTCGCTGATACACCTGAAGCGGCCACAAACGATGCCGATGCTCTGATAATCTTGACGGAGTGGAAGGTATTTCGCAGTCCCGATCTTGCAGCCCTCGCGAGGAATTTGCGCGAGCGTACTGTGTTCGATGGGCGAAACTTGTATGACCCGGATACCCTCGATCGCTTCGGCCTGAGCTATTACCCGACTGGTCGGCGACAGGTGACAGGCGGTGACTCCGAGGCAATGCTCGGTTGAGAGGCCGCTGGCTACCTGGATGTTGAGGAGCACCGCTGGCCCCATTGCCGTCGGCCCGTTGGACTCCTGTGCACTTCGGGCTACGACGGCGCCGACCACTTCTCCAGACTCTTGAAGAGGTACTCTCGAAGGGCGTCCTGCGCGGCGGGAGCTCACTGAAGCACGACTTTCCTGGTCTGGCTAATGTCTTCCCGGACGCTGAGGTGGAACGGCGCGCCTCGCTTGCGAGTGGTGCTCGCCAAGCTCAGCGATCAGTCGCGGTTCGGCCGGCATTCGACTGCACGTGAAATCCAACCGAGCTTAGTTCTCCCTCATGGCGCGCCGGAACTGTTCTTCCAGCGGCTCCAGCAGATAGGTGAGCACGGTGCGGCTGCCAGTCTGAATATACGCCTCCGCTGGCATGCCTGGCATCAGCGTTTCGCCGGCCGGCAGCAGCTTGAGGGCGCTGTCGTCGAGCATGACGCGGGCGTGGAAGTAGCTAATCCCTGTTTGCTGGTCGCGCGTCAGATCCGGTGCCACCTTCATCACCCTCGCTGGCAGGTCCGGTGTCTCGCGGGCGTTGAGCCCCGGAATGCGGATGATCACTTGCTGCCCTACTGACACCTTGTCAACGTCCAGCGGGTTCAGCCTAACCTCGATCACCAGACGATCCTGGGTAGGCACAATCATCATCAGCGTCTCTCCGGGCGCCACCACCCCGCCCACGGTGTTCACGATGCTTTCGTGCACTACGCCAGACTGTGGAGCCAGAAGAACGACCCTTCGGAGCCGGTCTTCGCCGGCAATCGCCTGTTGGGTTAGCTCACTGATTTTCTGGCGCAGCACCTGCAAATCCTCCAGCGCCCTGGATAGGAACTCGGAATCGACCTGCCGGATCATTACTTCGCGCTCTGCGATGGTGGCCGTTAGCTGATCAAGCGAAGAACTGGTGGAGCCCAGCTGGCCCGTGAGTTCCGCCTGCTGACGGATCAGGTCGTTGACACGGCCCCGGTCTACCAGGTTGTCTTCCAGCAACCCCTGAAGGCGATCGTACTCGCTGTTGACGACGTCGATCTGCTGCTCCACCGACGTCCGTTGCAGCTCGAGCCCCGATTTCTGGCTCCTCAACTGCGTGATCTGTTCGCCGAGTTGCTCGATTGAACCCAGTCGGACGTCCTTGCGGGCCCTCAGTGCCGCGCGCTGCGACTCCAGAACTTGCCCGATGCGCGGTTCGTTGGCCCTCGCGTCGAGCTCTTCGGGAAAGTCGATCTCGTCCTGGCCAGATATCTCGGCGGAAAGCCGCGCCTCGATGGCAAGGGACTCGCTCAGCTGCGTATCGACGATGGCAAGGCCCGCCCTAAGCGTCGTGTCGTCCAGTTTGAGTAGCATCTGACCGGCTTCGACATAGTCGTCGTTGCGCGCATCGATCATTGCGACGATGCCGCCTTCCTGGTGCTGCACTCGCTTAGCGCTGCTTTCGACCACCACGGTGCCGCCCGCAATAACTGCGCCAGAGAGCTCTGTGAGCACCGCCCAGCCACCGATGCCGAGAACTAGTACCCCGATGGTCAAGAAGGAGTAGAGCGAGTAGCGCTTCACTTCGGTTGTCGCGATGATAACGGTCATGGAGGGGCTAGACACCGGCTTCCTCCCGCCGCTTAGGCGATCCGTGCGGTGCCGGTTGTTCTTCCTGGGTTGGCTGCGCCGAACTTCCGGGTTGCGTCGCCTGGGCGGTTGGCCGCTGCTGCTGCACGGTGATCTCTTTCAGCACTTCAGCCTTGGGGCCGAATTTCACCTGCGTGCCGTTCTGTAGGTAGAGCAGCTTGTTGACCGAGGCTATGGCACTGGGCCGGTGCGCCACCACTATCACGATGGCGCCCCGCGCCCGCGCCGCGAGCATCGAGGCCGTCAGGGCCTCGTCACCGATAGCGTCAAGGTTCGAGTTGGGTTCATCGAGCACAATCAGGAAAGGGTCGCCGTAAAGCGCCCGGGCCAGTCCGATCCGCTGCCGCTGGCCGGCCGAAAGCCGCGAGCCCAACTCGCCCACGGGCGTGTCGTAGCCTTGCTGAAACGACAGGATGAGGTCGTGTACCCGCGCCGCTTGGGCCGCCTTGATGATTGCTTCACTGCTGGCATCCGTCCGGAACCGCGCAATGTTTTGGGCGACTGTGCCCGAGAACAGATCCACCACCTGTGGCAGGTAGCCGATCGTCTTCCCCAGTCGATCCGGGTCGTACTGCCAGACTGCGGCGCCATCGAGCCGGACTTCGCCGTGCATAATCGGCCAGATGCCGAGGATCGCGCGGATCAGTGAAGACTTGCCCGACCCCGAAAGGCCCAGGATACCAAGTCCGTCGCCCTTCTCGAGCTCGAAGGTGATGCCCTGCACCAGCGGGCCGACCTGTCGTGTTGGACCCGATGCCACCCTGGCCACCGTCAGCTTGTTGCTCGGCAGCGGCAGGGCCACGTCCGGCAGCGCGTCGTTCTGGCTCTTCAGTAAAGCCTGAAGCCGCCCAAGCGCATCGCGCGCAGCCAGCAGCGGTCGCCACTGGCCAACCAGCGCCTCGATCGGTGCCAGTGCCCGCGACGAAATCATCGAGGCGCCGATCATCACGCCGCCAGTCACCTCACCCTGAATGACCAGGAAGGCGCCGACCGCCAGCACTGCCGACTGCAGGAAGTAGCGGAACGCTTTGGTCGCTGACGAGTACGAGCTCGACTGATCTGCTTGGTCTTGCTGCGTGCTCGCCAGTTCGGCGTTGCGCTCGCGCCACAGCGCGCCGATCTCATTCATCATCCCCATGGCGCGAATGGATTCGGCGTTGACGCGCGCGTCATCGTCGAGTTGTTGGCGCTTCACGCTGGCGACTGTCGAGGCGCGGCCGGGCTCACGCAGGAAGATCTCACTTGCGACGGCCATGCCGCTGATCACCACTGCGCCCACGGCGCAAACGATGCCCAGCAGCGGGTGCAGCATGAACACCAGCAGCAGGTAGATTGGCAGCCACGGCAGGTCGAGCAGGGCCAGTGGGCCCCCGCTGGAAACGAACTGTCGAGCGGTATCGAGGTCGCGAACCGGGTCCGGTCCCTTAGTCGAATTGACCAGCCGCCCTTTGAGTACGGCCGCAAACACCCGCGGTGACCAGTTGGCATCGATGGCATTCCCGACGCGCACCGCTATGCGTGTCCGCAACGCATCGAGCAGGGCGCTGAACGCATAAAGCACGATGATCAGCCCGGTCAGGGCCAGCAGGGTCGGAACCGATCGGCTAGCCAGTACCCTGTCGTAGACCTGCAGCATAAACAGCGGCCCCGTCAGCATCAGCAGGTTACTGACCATGCTGAGCAGGATCAGGGCAATCAGGGGGGAATTGAGTTTCATGGGGCTGCCTGGAGTGCAAGACGAACACTGGCACTTCAGTCCAGTCCGCTCAATCGGTATAGCAGGGCACGACTAATCGTTTGCTGCTAGCGGACTGCAGCGCTCGCCGGCGCCCTAGGGAACGGGCACAATCTCGATGTTTGCGACGTTTGTGGCACGGCCTTGGTGGCTGCTGCTCTCTGGGAGACTTCCCAATCCCCTGACCCGTGAAGGCTGACCGAGCCGGCGCAACGAACTGTGGCCGCGCAGGCACCTCTGAATAATCTGAACGAATTTGCTGCTTGCCGCCGCGCCAAAGGAGCCTCGAGCGCCGATCGGCTATCTTGGTACGATGCTCCCATCCAGTTTGCGTTTGAATGGTCCCGTCTTGTTTGTAGGAAAGCCGTTTCCAGCCTTCCGGATCCCCTTGTGTCGGTCAGACACTCTTTTCCCTTTCGCGATCGCTGGGATGTCGAACTTGCGGGTCTTATAGCGGTGACACGTTCGACACACGGCGACGCAGTTGGCTAGGCTGTTGTCACCGCCATCTGCGGCACGAACCGGGAAGTGATCGAAGTCTACGCCAGCGCTCAGCGGTGCGCAGCAGCGCTTTCCAGAAGGCAAACCGTAAATCGGGCCACTCGCCTCGCAATGACCTTGGGAGCGCTCCAACGCTTGACGCCTCGTCTTCACGGAGAACTCTTTCCTTTCCATCACGCGGCGTCCTGCAAGCCGTATTGGTCGACTAGCCGTTGGCAAGTCTGATCCAACTCCCGGACAAAGGTGGCTACCTCACTTTCCAACATCGCGATCTTGTCTGCATCCCGGTGCAGACGCTGCACGAAGAGCGTCATACCCTCCGGCATTCTCGGGTCATAGGACACCAGGTCGCACCATTGACGACCCGTGCAGGCGAGCTGCCAGAGCATCTGGGACTCGTATCTAGAGGGGATGCCGCCCTCGAGCAGGGTTTCGATATGGGTGGCGGTATTCGGGCATTTGAGTTCAACCAAGCCGTCTGCGCCGACAAGGCCGTCTGGACTAGCGCCGGTCATGGCAAGAGTGGGATGTGGGACGAATCCGGCTTTCTCCACCAGGTTGTTGGTGAAGAACTCGTAGGCTGCCCGCGCTTGAGGTTCGTGGTCGATGCCCCATTGCATCGCGACGCTCGTGAAGCCCTCGATCGCAGTCTGAGTGAGGCGCTCGGCGACCAGTTGAGCCATGTAGTTCGCACGCGATGCGCCGTAACCGCTCTTGGTGCGCGCTACTACGTCTGCGATGCGCGATGCCGTCACGAGGCCCACTCGGGCGGCAAACCAGTCGGGGGACCCTTGGATCAGAACATTCATTTACGCACCCCCTTTGCCCTGAGCGTCGAAAC
>CAIMLX010000011.1 GCA_903842455.1 uncultured Hyphomicrobiales bacterium
CCAGGACGGCATGACCATGGGCGGCAGCAACACCAAGTATGAGGGCTGAGCAAATGACCACCGACACCTGGCTGCCGATCCACCGGCTCGGCGAGGGCATGGAGATGAACGAGACCGAGGAGTTCGACATCGGCGACGAGGTGCGCTTCGTCTACCTGGCCGGCACGCTCGAGGGCATCATCCAGGCTGACCACCAGCACGGCAGCGATTGGCACTTCCAGATCGTCGATCGCAAGGGCCACAACCACCCCGATGTCGACATGCGCCGCATCACCCACTACCGGAAGGCCTGACATGACCACCGAAGAGACCATGAAGCGCCACGTGATCGCCGCTGTCGCCGCGCTCTTCTTCGCACCGCCCACTTTCGCCCAGACCGAGGGGGATCCCTGCTCACAATACGGCTATGCCGCCAGGGCGACCATGACGGCCCGTCAGAACGAGATGCCGATCGACAGCCTCATGGCACTCGCCAACGACGCTGCGGCCGCAGGAGAGCATATCCGCCAGCTCGTCCTGGATCCCTATAGCGAGCCGGCCTACCAGACGCCCGAGAACAAGCAGCAGGCTATCGACGCCTTCGCCAACGCAGCCATGCTGGCCTGCTACAAGTGGATCTCTGAGTAGGGCTTGGACTGACGCCATGACCAGATACCGCCTCTACGGCCCAAATACCGAAGACCAGGAGGTCGACAGCGAGCAGATGACGGTGCTGGTAGCCATGCTCGCCATAGAGGAGGGAGATGGAGAGCCAGACCCACACCTGGCACTCGCCATCCTGAAGGATCTGGACACCAAAGGGCGCTACGAGCGCCACACCAAAGCCGGTCCCGTCGGCATCGAAAGACTGCCCGAGAACTGACCGTGCACCAGCTTCACATCGAGCATCAGGACAGGGAGACATACCGCGGCGAATGCACCTGCGGCGAGTGGGAGAGCGCGCTGACCATCGACGATATACCCCATGCGGTGACCGGCGTTTTCGAGCAGATCGCCACCGAGATCCTCACCCGGCGGCACCAAGCTCATGTTGCATCTGCCAACATAGACCGCTGAAAGTGCCAACATAGCCACCCGAAAGGGGAACCTGAGACCCAAAAACACCTCCTTCGGCCGGGTAGCCAAACCACCGAAAAGGTATTCAGCTCTGTCACCGCCTACAGAGCAGGGTAACCAATAGTTCCCCTTATGTTTACGAAAAACGCCCTTTCAGCGTTTTTGCCCAGACATGCAACATACTCACACCGAGGACGATCGCACCAAGGCAGCTAGAACGCGCCCACAGAGCGACCGTGACACCGGCATGAGTGCAGACACCAGAGAGCAGCAGCACAAGCACCAGAGCGCACCCCTGGGCAAGAGAGAGCTAAGGAGCTACCGAGCTACCGAGCTACCAGAGGGCATAGGAGCGCCAGAGGAGAGAGGGCTGCATAGAGGCGCAGGAGAGAGGGGCAGGGGTAAGGTAGGAGCAACCACTGTCAAAGAGGGGGCAATCGTCGGGGAGGAGAATTGTCAGGGAGGAGGGAAAGGGCCGCGCCCCATCCATCATCCACAACCCCCACCGCCAACCAAACCTCCCCCAACCCCACAGCCATCAACCCCACGGGCCGCGATCTCCCGCTTGCACTCCAAGCGCACCGCTGCGACACTGAAAAGAGCAGCCTCACCCGAGCTGTTCGTTGGTGCGTAAGCACCGTTCCTTCTCGCCTGTTGCTAACTGGACCGGCGGGTGGGTCTGGAAACTCAGGGCCGCGGTAACAGGTGAAGCTGGCCGCGGCCTCTTTTCGCCGGGAGGACGTGTCGCCGGGATGTGAAATCCTGATCCATCGTTCGTCTCTTACTTCTCTTTCTTTCTAACCTTGGTAAGAAACAACTAACTGACGAAAAGCGGACTTTTGTGCAGGAAATCCTGGTCCACATCCCGGCAGAAGGTCCATCCATGGTTTGAAAGAATAACCATAGATACCGCGGTGTAACCGTGCCCTTGGGCGGCTCCCGGTCCCTGCCCCGGCAGTTACTCTTACCGCGCAGCCCCACTCACACCCCAGCCGACAAATCTCTCTGCCTGCTCTATATTCAAAGCATCGAAGCAACAAGCTTCGTCCAGCAACGAAAAGAGAGCAAAATGACAAAGCGCACCGACAAGACGACTACCACCGCTGTGATAGAGACTGTCGCGCTGCCGGTTAATGCTGTGCCGTTCAAGCTCGAGGACATGCTGAGCGACCTCGCGGTCCTCGAAGCTGAGGCTGACAAGCTGGCTGAGGCTGAGCTGGCCGCCGAGATCGTCGCCGCCGCAGAGCAGGCGGATGCAGCAGAGCAGGCGGAGGATGAGGACGAGCCCACCGAACAGGCCACTGAGGCGCCGGCCACCAGCCAGGCCATTGCCGCGCAGGGCGAGGCTAACGAGGTTGAGCACGTCCCGGGCGACCTCAAGGAGATCATCAAGGCCATCAGCGACGACGACCGGCAGATCATGCGGTCCTACGTGCACGACGCCTTCGACCGCCGCCTTCAGTTCGAGGCGGCACACGGCAACAAGAAGGCCGACAAGATCGACGCTTACCGCAAGAAGATCGCCACCCTGCCGCTGTGCGCGATGCTCGTTGCAACCGACACCGATCCGGACTTCGTCAACCGCAGCGTCTCTGAGGGCAAGCGCTACAACATCTATGCCATCGACAAGCTCGCCGACGTGCTGATGGGCCTCGAGACCGGGTTCATCAAGAACCCGCACAACCTGGCGATCCTCAAGTCCCTGATCCTGTTCCGCGACGCCGGCGTGAACTTCACCGGCGAGATGGCCCTGGCCGCGGCCAGCGACAAGTTCAAGGTCGATGCAGCTGCCGCTAAGCTGCTGGTTCGTCACACGGTCGCCAAGGGCACTGCGTCCACTCAGGCAAGCTCCACCATGAACGCCTTGCAGACGCTCGGCATCGTGATCAACCGGGGCGACAAGAAGCGTGCCATCTGGCAGCTGACCGACACGCCGCAGAGCCGCCGGCTCGAGGAGGTGCTCGCCGCCTAACCAGATGCGTCAGTAGACCAGGGGCGACAGATGGGGGTCTGTTGCCTCCTTCTTTTTGGCATAGGCTGCCCCACGGGCCAGGAATGGGAACCGCCATGGGTTCCGCCGCAGGGGAATGGGTGGTGAGCCATGGGGCGGGCGCCGGACCCCGAAGGACGCACCGGGTTGGTGCGCCCCTCTCTGGCTTCTTACTGCCCCCCGCCCCAGTAGCCCACGATCTCGCCCGACTCTTGCAGCTCGACCTCGTCGCGCCACTCTTGCCCACGCTTGCGGGCGATCTGCGTCTCAGCAGCCACCTGGCCGTATTCGTCGAGGGTCGTCAGCACCGCCCGGTCGCCCATGATCGATGCGAGGTATGCGTGGCCGAACTCTTCGACGTTGGGCACGAGGTAGCCGGTGTGTGGCGACACAGCTGCCGGCACGACGGCGTCGATGATGGTGACGCGCTTGCCGCGACACATGAGGGTGAGCATCTGGCTCTGTTCTGCTTTCGTTAGGTTCGTCATCTGCGTAACTCCCTGTTTCAACGAGAAGATCATCGCACGCGCTGACATTACCAGCTGCTGGGCGCTTGCGGCATCTCGTGTGGGTGCTGGCTCTCCCGTGGGTGCTGGATGCCCATGGGGCGGCGAGTCCCAAGTGCCCGCCCCAGTGCCAGATCGTGCCAGATGTTACCAGCATCAGGCTGTCTGCTCGCTTGCTATAAGTGAGTTGCGCAATCAAGCGCGAGCCAAAGAGCACAAAAAATGAACAACTACCTGATGAACACTGTATGCGTGACCTCCAAGATCAGCGCAGACGAGTATCTTGCACCTGACACGCTCGTTATC
>CAIMLX010000012.1 GCA_903842455.1 uncultured Hyphomicrobiales bacterium
CTCGACAAGGTGATCGAGGCCTGGCTGGTGGGGATCATGCCGCAGTGGATCGTCGAACTGACGACCCGGTTCTGACCTCTGGGTCAGGCCGGGTCTGGGCCCCCTCGGTCAGACCGGTTCTGACCCTTTGGGTCAAACCGGGGTGTCGTGCTGCACGGCCTTCAGCTTGTCGATGCCGAGGATATGCAGCGCCAGCTTCTCGTAGAAGGGCTCGGACGTACCCGCCCGCACCTTGTGCAGGAAGTATTTCTCGAAGCCGACCTTGGCCGCGTGCACCCAGGGGCCCGAGCTCGACCAGTTGACGTTGCGCGGCGGAATCTGTGGCTGCGCCACAAAGGCGACGCCGCCATCGCCGAAATCGGCGAGGCAGACGGCGTTCCAGGTCGGGATGGCGGTCACTGGCCGGCCGGCGACGAGGCTCGCGATGTTTTCGGTCACGGCGCTGACCATTGATTCGATCATGAAGCCGGTCTTGGGGACGCCGACCGGCACCGGGGTCTTGCCCACCGGCGGAATGGCGACGCAGACGCCGACCGAGAACACTTCCGGGAAGGCCGGGTTGCGCTGGTACTTGTCGGCGAGTATGAAGCCGCGTGGATTGGTCAGGCCCTCGATGCCGCGCACGGCCTCCACACCGCGGAAGGCCGGCAGCATCATGGTGTAGACAAACGGGATTTCGTGCGCCTGCTTCACGCTGCCATCGTCGGCGATCTCGCTGACATGGGCGGTGGCTTCGGCGAAGCGGTCGACCCGGGCATTGGTGATGGTGCGGATATGCCGCTGGCGCATTTCGCTTTCGAGCAGGCCCCGCGTATCGCCTACCCCATCAAGGCCGAGATGGCCGATATAGGGCTCGGCGGTGACGAAGGTCATGGGCACGCGGTCGCGGACCTTGGCGTCGCGCAGCGCCTTGTCGAGGATGAAGGCGAACTCGTAGGCCGGGCCGTAGCAGGATGCGCCCTGCACCGCCCCGATGATCACCGGGCCGGGATTGGCGACCAGCCGGTCGAAGGCATCCTTGGCGCCGAGCGCATGATCGATATGGCACACCGACTGGGTGCGCGCCGCCGGGCCGAAACCCTCGATCTCGTCGAAGGCGAGTTCCGGGCCGGTGGCGATGACGAGGTAGTCATAGCCAAGGTCGGTGCCGTCGCTGAGCTCGATCCGGCGCTCAGTTGCGTGCAGGCGTTTGGCGCCCTGCGGGAAAAAGCCGATGTTCCGCTTTTCGAATACCGGCCTCAGGTCGACCTCGATGGAGGCACGATCGCGCCAGCCGACCGCCACCCAGGGGTTGGAGGGCACGAAGCTGTAGTGCGTGCCCTTGTTGACGACCGATACCCTGTGCTCGCGGCCAAGCGCGCCGCGCAGTTCATAGGCCATGATGGTGCCGCCGAGACCGGCGCCGAGTACGACGACATGAGCCATGCTTACCTCCTCCAAGGTGTAGTCAGGTTAGGACGATGCGGGGATCGGCCGGTTGATCTGGATCAGGCGTGGGCTGCTCGCGCCGCTTGCGGATCGCCTCCGTCGCCTGGTGCTGGCTGAGGTGGACCCGGCCATCGAGATGCGCGCAGAATTCCGTGCCAGCGAGCTTGTCCATCACCGGACCCTTGACCTCGGAGAGGTGCAGCCGCACCCCCATGTCAGACAGCCGGTGCTGGATCGCCTCGAGGCTCTCGAGCGCCGACATGTCGATGACGTTCACCGCCGAGCACATCAGCACCACGTCGGTCAGCCCCGGCACCTGTGCCGCCTGCGCGGCGACATAATCCTCGAGGTAGCGGGCATTGGCGAAGTAGAGGCTCTCGTCGATGCGGATCGACAGCACCCCGGGCAGCGTCTCGACCTTGTGGCGCTTGACGTTGCGATAGTGCTCGGTGCCCGGCACCTGCCCGACGATGGCCGCATGCGGGCGCGACGAGCGATAGAGGAACAGCAGGATGGAAGCGCCGACGCCCATGGCGATCCCGGTCTCGACCCCGAGCAGCAGCGTGCCGCCGAGCGTCACCGCGACGGCCGTGAAGTCCGCCTTCGAGTAGGTCCAGGCCTTCCTCAGGATCGAGAAATCCACCAGCGTCAGCACTGCGAGGACGATGGTCGCGGCCAGCGTTGCCTTGGGCAGGATGGCGAGGAACGGCGTCAGCAGCAGCGTCGCCCCGGCGATGCCGATGGCGGTGAAGGCACCGGCCGCCGGAGTGGCGGCGCCGGCGTCGAAATTCACCACCGAGCGGGCGAAGCCGCCCGTCACCGGATAGCCGCCACCGACAGCGGCGGCGAGATTGGCCGCGCCCAGGCCGATCAGCTCCTGGTTCGGCTCGATCCGCTCGCGGCGCTTGGCGGCGAGGGTCTGGGCGACAGAGATGGATTCGACGAAGCCGACGATCGAGATGATGAGCGCCGGGAGCAGCAGGGCTTGCACCGTCTCGAGGCTGAAGCTCGGGACCGACAGCATCGGCAGGCCCTGTGGCACCTGGCCGACCAGCGCCACGCCCCTGGCGCCGAGGTCCATCAGCACCGACCAGGCCATGGTGAGGAACACCACCGCCACTGGTCCGGCGCGGACGATGACCATGGCGACGCCCTTGGGCACGCCGAAGCGGGCGAGCCAG
Source organism: uncultured Hyphomicrobiales bacterium (assembly GCA_903842455.1). GTDB lineage: Bacteria > Pseudomonadota > Alphaproteobacteria > Rhizobiales > Devosiaceae > Devosia_A. The sequence continues at coordinate 2,610 of CAIMLX010000012.1, forward strand.
TTCTTGAGGTCGAGCCGGATCCACAGCAGCAGCGCCAGCGCCACGGCGCCCACGGCGACGGTGTACCAGTTGATCTGGCCGATATTCTCGACGATCGACGTGAGGAGGCCGGGCAGCGCATGCCCCTCGGTCTTGATGCCGAGGAGGCCACCCACCTGGCTGAGGGCAATGATCAGGCCCGAGGCGGTGATGAAGCCGGAAATCACCGGGTGCGAGAGGAAGTTGGCGATGAAGCCGAGGCGGAACACGCCCATGGCGAGGAGGATCATGCCGCTGAGCGCGGCGAGCACGATGGCGGCGCTGGCGTAGTCCGCCGTCCCCTCCATCGCCAGCCGGCCAACCGCCGTCGCCGTCATCAGCGACACCACGGCCACCGGGCCGACGGCGAGCGCTGTCGAGCTGCCAAAGATGGCGTAGGCGACGAGCGGCAGCACCGAGGCGTAAAGGCCCACCTCCGGCGGCAGCCCGGCCAGCAGGGCATAGGCCAGCGATTGCGGGATCAGCATGATGGTCACGATGATCGCCGCGACGAGATCGCTGGTCAGCGTCTGCCGGTTGTAGCGGCTGCCCCAATCGAGGATGGGGAGGTATGCCTTCAGTTTCATGACACTCAGCGCTTCAGGGTGGCGTAGAGGCTGCCGGCGCGGGCGCCGGAGCGGCAGTAGCCGAGGATGGGCTTGGGCATCTTCTTCCAGGCATCGTGGAAGCGGATGATCTGGCCTTCGCCGAGCTGGCCGGAGACCGGAATGTGGACGATCTGGAGGCCTTCGGCCTCGGCGGCGCGCGCCACCGCGTCGAAGCTCGGCTGGCCGCCTTCCTCGTTGTCGGGGCGGGCACAGACGATGCCCTTGAACCCGGCTGCGGCCACGGCCTTGACCTGGTCGGGCGTGATCTGGCCGGTCACGGAGAAATTGTCGTCGATCTTGCGGGCGTTCATCTTGTCACCTTTGGTCTTGAAGAAATTGAACATGATCAGAGCCCGTTCACCGGGACCTTGAGGAAGGTTTTGCCGCTCTCGTCCTTGGGCGGCAGCTGGCCGGCGCGCATGTTGACCTGCAGCGACGGGATGATCAGCCGGGGCATGGCGAGGGTTGCGTCGCGCGCCTCGCGCATCTTCACGAACGTGTCTTCGTCCGTGCCCTTGCCGACATGGATATTGTGGTCGATCTCGTCGCCCACCGTGGTCTCCCACTGGATGTCGCGGCCGTTCGGGCCATAGTCGTGGCACATGAACAGCCGCGTCTCGCGCGGCAGGGCGAGGACGCGCTGGATCGAGCGGTAGAGCGTGCGGGCATCGCCACCGGGGAAATCGGCGCGGGCCGAGCCGCCATCGGGCATGAACAGCGTGTCGCCGACGAAGGCGGCGTCGCCGATGACATGGGTCATGCAGGCCGGGGTGTGACCCGGCGTGTGCATCACATAGGCCGTCATCTCGCCGATCTGGTAGCTGTCGCCGTCCTTGAACAGGCGGTCGAACTGGCTGCCGTCGCGCTGGAACTCGGTGCCTTCGTTGAAGATCTTGCCGAAGGTGTCCTGGACGATGGTGATGTTCTCGCCGATCCCCAGCTTGCCGCCCAGCTTGCCCTGGATATAGGGCGCGGCCGACAGGTGGTCGGCGTGCACATGGGTCTCGATCAGCCACTCGAGCTTGAGCTGATGCTCCTCGATGTGGCGGATGATCGCGTCGGCGCCATCATAAGTGATGCGGCCGGCGGCATAGTCGATGTCCATCACCGAGTCGATCACCGCGCAGGCGTTCGAGTTGGGGTCCTTCACCACGTAGCTGATGGTGTTGGTGGGGGCATCGAAGAAGGCGGTGACCTCGGGGGTGAGCGTGAGGTCGGCGGTGAATGGCAGGGTGGTCATCGCGTGTCCTTTCGGGTTCGGGTCAGGTGTTCTGGGTGGCGCGCTGCTGGAGCGCGAAGCGGACGGTGCGGGCGGCGGCGATGCCGGCGAGCATGGCACCGACGAAGATCCAGGCGGAGGGCTCGCCGAGACCGAGGGCCGGGATCGCCCCGCCGGGGCAGAAGCCGGTGATGCCCCAGCCGATGCCGAAGACGGCGGAACCGGCGACCAGTGGCAGGTCGAGCTTGCGGTTCCCGGGCAGGTGGAACTTCGCCTCGAAGACCGGGCGTGGGCGCTTCAGGAGGAAGCGATATCCGACGGCGGCAACGGCCAGCGCCGAGGCCATCACAAGGCCCAGCGAGGCATCCCAGGTGCCGGCGAAGTCGAAGAAGTTCAGCACCTTGGCGGGATTGGCCATGCCGGAAATGGCGATGCCGATGCCGAAGGTGATGCCGATGGCGGCGGCGGCGAGGATACGCTTCATGACAGCCCCCCGATCAGGTGGCGGACGACGAAGACGGTCGCGGTCGTCGTCCCCATGAAGATCAGGGTCGCGACAATGGAGCGCGGCGACAGGCGCGCCATGCCGCAGACGCCGTGGCCCGAGGTACAGCCGGAGCCGAAATAAACGCCGACGCCGACGATCAGCCCGCCGATCACCAGCCAAAGGTCGGGGATCGGGCTCGCAAACGTGACGTCGTGGCCGAAGGCCAGCGTCAGCAGCATCGGGCCGGCAATGGCGCCACCGATGAAGGCGGCGCGCCAGCCCCAATCCGCCGCGATGGGCGGCATCAGGCCGGTGAGGATGCCGGTCATGCCGGCGATGCGGCCGTGGAACGCCATGAGGGCGACAGCGGCCAGCCCGATCAGCGCGCCGCCGGAAAGAGCAGCTATGGGAGTGAAGTCAGTGGTCAACATGTAGCCTTGCAGATGGAAATGCCGGAGCGAGGAACGGTGGGCGGTGCCACAACGCACATTCATATATTCGCAGGTTCTAATATATTCAAGGGTGGATGAGCTCCTGCGACGATCACGGCATCGGCATTTCCGCCATCGGTCGCACAGACAGCTACTGCGAGTGGATGCTAGGTCTCGGTCAAACGAGGAGTTGCATGATGGATCTGGGTATCGCGGGCCGCACGGCCATTGTCTGCGCGTCATCGAAGGGACTGGGCAAAGGCTGCGCAGCGGCACTGGCTGAAGCAGGATGCCGGGTGATCATCAACGGCCGCGATGCGGATTCGCTCGAAGCCACGCGGGCGGAGCTTGCCCGCCTCGGCGGCGAGATCGTTGCGGTGGTGGCGGATGTCGGCACACCCGAGGGCCGGGCCGCGCTGCTCGAGGCTGCCGGTACCGTCGACATCCTCGTCAACAACAATGCCGGCCCGCCGTTCAAGGATTTCCGCGAGATCGACGACGAGGCGATGCTCAAGGGCATCAACGCCAACATGCTGACGCCGATCGCGCTGATCCGCGCGGTGATCGACGGCATGGCCGAGCGGCGCTTCGGCCGCATCGTCAACATCACCTCGAGTTCGATAAAGGCGCCGATCGCCGGGCTCGACCTGTCGTCGGGCGCCCGCGCCGGGCTTACGGCCTTCGTCGCCGGCATCGCCCGCACGGTGGCCGACCGGAACGTCACCATCAACGGCATCCTGCCCGGCTCGTTCGACACCGACCGGCTGAAGGGCGGCTTCGAGCGCACGGCGCACAACGAGAGCATCTCGGTCGAAGAGGCGAAACGGCGCGCCGCCAACCGCATCCCGGCCAAGCGCTTCGGCACCCCCGAAGAGTTCGGCGCCCTCTGCGCCTTCCTCTGCTCCACCCAGGCCAGCTACATCACCGGCCAGTCCATCCTCATCGACGGCGGAAACGTGAACGCGACGTTCTGAGCCCGGCTGGCCTAGACCCCGGCCACTTTGACACTGTCGATCTCAGCGTGCATGCGCAGCCGACAAGACCACTGAGCCCCTACTTTGCCCCGCGCAACGCCAGCGCGCGTTGGGCGCGGATCGAGAACAGGACGAGGGCGGCGATGGTGACGACGAAGGGGATCGAGCGGATCAGCTCGGCCGGGGCGTCGCTGAACAGGCCGGGCATTACCACCGCCAGCGCTTCGAAGGCGCCGAACAGCAGGGCGGCGCAGAGCGCTCCCACCGGGTGACGCGCCCCGAGCAGCACGGCGCCGAGCGCGATGAAGCCGCGGCCCGCCGTCATGTCGCGGGTGAAGCCGACATAGTTGAACATGGCGAGCTGCGCGCCGCCCATGCCGGCCAGCGCGCCGGAGACGATGAGGCTCCAGGTGCGGATCTTCATCACCGGAATGCCGGCCGCCTCGGGTGCGGCCGGGTACTCGCCGACGCCGCGCAGCCAGAGGCCCCACGGCGTGCGGTAAAGGAAGTACCACACCGCGAAGACCACGAAGGCGGCGATCCAGCTCAGCACCGAGTGGCCGGAGAGGAAGGCGGTCAGCGTCGGGCCGACCACCGGGATCTGGCTCAGGAAGCTCAGGTCCACGGCCGGAACGGCCTTGGACGGCAGGTTGATCGAGGTACCCTTGTCGCCGCCCGTCGCTATCGACAGGGCGAACACCGTGCCGCCGGCGGCGAGGATGTTGATGGCGAAGCCGACGAGGATGATGTCGGCCTTCATGCGGTAGGCGAAGAACGCCATCAGCAGCCCGAGCGTCGCGCCGGCGCCCATGCCCGCCACCACGGCGACGTACCAAGGCGCATAGACCGAGACGAGGACGGCTGTGAGGCAGCCCACCAGCATCATGCCCTCAAGCGCCACATTGAGCGCGCCACTGAGGTCGGCGACGAGGCCGCCCATGGTGGCGAGCAGCAGCGGCGTGGTGGTGCGGATGATGGTGACGAAGAAGGCAGCCGAAAAGACGGTGAGGAAGAGTTCCATCATTTGGCGGCACTCCCCGCTGGAACGGCACCCGTGGCAGGAGCATCCCCGCGCTTCAACAGGCGCTTGATGAAGTTGACGGAGAACGACGACGACACCAGCAGGATGATGATTGCCGTCACCACGCCAATCACCTCGGCCGGCACGTCGGTGCGGATGTTCATCAGTTGCGCGCCCTGGCGCAGGTAGCCGTAGAACAGCGCCACGACGGGCACCGCCAGCGGCCGGCTGCGCGCCACGATGGCGACGAGGATGCCCTCGAAGGCGAGGTTGCCCTCGAACAGCACCGTCAGCTTGCCCCAGCCCTGGCCCTGCACGAACATCGAGCCGAGCAGGCCGCCGAGTGCGCCCGCTGCGGTCATGGCCGAGACCATGATGAAGGTCGCCTTGATGCCGGAATATTCGGCGAAGCGGGCATTGTGGCCGACGAGCCGGAGCTTCAGCCCCCAGCTGGTGCGATAGAGCGCGAACCACACCACGAATACCGCGACCAGC
>CAIMLX010000013.1 GCA_903842455.1 uncultured Hyphomicrobiales bacterium
CGGCTTCGGCATTGGCATTGGCGATGCAACGCCTGCGCCTGGCAACTCCGTCGATCCGGTGACCACCGAGTCGACGGGTTCGTTCGCATGCAGCATCACGCCGACGGGAACCGCGGCGAGAATTGTCAGTGCGGCGGCCGATACACCGGCCAGCAGGACTTTCGTCCTGGTCGCAGCGAGCATGATATCCGTCCTGTTGGTCCTCGAAACAAATCCAACAAGGTGCCCCCACCCTTGCAGCGAGCCGAAGTGTGCGCCTCGGCCACTAACTTTTCGTTAGCCACTCGGTCCTTGTGGGTGTGCGCTGCGCCATGACACAGACACTTGCTTGTCGCGTCGCACGTCGCGGACTATGTTGCGCGACTGTGGCGAGCCGATGACCGGCCCCACCAACAACCCGGCGCCCCAAGCAGGCGCCTTTTTTGCCGAGGAAGACCCCCCGAAATGCTGCGAGGCTCCATTACAGCGCTGCTCACGCCGTTCGCGAACGGGGCGCTGGATGAGAAAGCCCTGGAGCGCTTCGTGGAGTGGCAGATCACCGAGGGGTCGCACGGCCTCGTTCCCGTCGGCACCACGGGCGAAAGCCCGACCGTTACGCACGAGGAGCATCGCCGGGTCATCGAACTCACCGTGAAGGTGACCAACAAGCGCGTACCGGTGATCGCCGGGGCGGGCTCGAACTCGACCGCCGAAGCCGTGGCCCTGACCCGCTTCGCCGAAGAGGTCGGCGCCGATGCCGTGCTCTCGGTGGTGCCCTATTACAACAAGCCGACGCAGGAGGGGATGTTCCAGCATTTCTCGGCCGTCGCCAGTGCGACCAGCCTGCCGATCGTCCTCTACTCCGTGCCCGGCCGCACCGTTGTCGACCTGACGGTAGAGACCATCGCCCGCCTGCACGAGGCGCATCCCAACGTCATCGCGGTCAAGGACGCGACGGCCAACATGGAGCGTGCCAGCGCCCAGCGCGCCAGGCTCGGCCCGGATTTCATCTTGCTCTCCGGCGAGGACGTGACGGCGCTCGGCTTCAACGCCCATGGTGGCCACGGCTGCATCTCGGTGACCTCCAATGTCGCGCCGCGCCTGCTGTCGCGGTTCCAGGAGGCGTCGCTGCAGGGCAATTACGGCGAGGCGATCGCCATCCAGGACAAGCTGTTCCCGCTGCACAAGGCGCTGTTCCTCGAGAACAACCCGGGCGGCATCAAATATGCCGCTGCCCGCCTCGGCCTGTGCAAGAACGAGTTCCGGCTCCCGGTGGTGCCGGTGAGCAAGTCGAACGAGCAGGCGATCGACGCGGCCTTGTCGCACGCCGGGTTGCTCCCCAACTAACCCCTATGGCCAAGGTACCGAACAAACCCGCAATGATCGTGACTGGCCCGGTGGCCGAAAACCGCCGGGCTCGCTACGATTATGAGATCACCGACACGCTGGAGGCCGGCATCGTGCTGACCGGCACCGAGGTGAAGTCGCTTCGGCAAGGCAAGTGCCAGATCACCGAGAGTTACGCCTCGCCCGAGCGCGGCGAGCTTTGGCTGATCAACGCCTTCATCCCGGAATACCTGCAGGCGAACCGCTTCAACCATGAAGAGAAGCGGCCGCGGAAGCTGCTGGTCAAGAAAAAGGACCTCGCCCGCTTCAGCCAGGAAGTCGAGCGCGCCGGCAACACCATCGTGCCGCTGAAGCTCTATTTCAACGAGCAGGGCCGGGCAAAAATCCTGATCGGCGTCGGCAAGGGCAAGAAGAGCTACGACAAGCGCGAGACCGAAAGAAACCGGGACTGGGGCCGCGAGAAGGCCCGATTGCTCAAGCACGGCTAGTCCGGTCGCATCAAAAAGTCTGACGGACGTACCTCGGCGTTTGCTGGACAGGGCCTCGGCACGCGGGTTAGGTAGCGCTCCAAACAAGAGGGAGAGCCTGGCAATGACCAGTCCGATCGTTCCGAGCGAGGGTGTTCTTCTGGGTCGCGCCCGTGTTCCCGGCTTCGAGCATCCCCGTATCGTGACAGTGCGCGACGACGACGTCGTCGACATCACCGCCAAGTCCGCCCCGACCTCCCGCGACGTCGCCGAGCGCGATAATCCCGCGGGCTATGTGGCCGCCGCGCCTGGGAAACCGATCGGCAAGCTCGCGGCCATTCTCGAAAACTCGTGGGCGGCGAAGACCGATGCGTCCGCAGCTTCGCTGCTCTCGCCCATCGACCTGCAGGCGGTGAAGGCCGCCGGCGTGACGTTCGTCGTTTCGTTGCTCGAGCGCGTCATCGAAGAGCAGGCGCGCGGCGACAAGGCGAAGTCGGACAGCCTCCGCAAGGATATCCTCGGCCTTATCGGCACCGATCTCAGCCAGCTCGTGCCCGGCTCGGACGCGGCGATGCAGGTCAAGGCAACGCTTATTTCCCGCGGCGTCTGGAGTCAGTACCTCGAAGTCGGGATCGGCCCCGATGCCGAAATCTTCACCAAGTGCCAGCCCATGGCCTCTGTCGGCTACGGCGCAGACGTCGGCATCCTGCCGATCTCAGAGTGGAACAACCCCGAGCCCGAAGTGGCGATGGTGGTGAACTCCAAGGGGATCATCGTCGGCGCCACGCTCGGCAACGACGTGAACCTGCGCGACGTCGAGGGCCGCTCGGCCCTGCTGCTCGGCAAGGCCAAGGACAACAACGCCTCCGCCTCGCTCGGGCCGTTCATCCGCCTGTTCGACGGTAAGTTCACCATCGAGACGGTGAAGCAGTCCGACATCGCACTGACCGTGACCGGCGAGGATGGCTTCGAGCTGACCGGCGTGTCGAACATGAGCCAGATCTCGCGCTCGCCGGAATCGATCGTCGCCGCCACCATCGGCCGCCACCACCAGTATCCCGATGGCTTCGTGCTCTACCTCGGCACCATGTTCGCCCCGGTGAAGGATCGCGGCGGCGTCGGCAAGGGTTTTACCCACAAGATCGGCGACGTGGTGTCGGTCTCGACCGCCGCCCTCGGCACGCTGTCGAACACTGTACGCTTTTCGACCGAGGCCGCGCCCTGGACCTATGGTGCCAGCCACCTGCTGCGCGACCTCGCCAAGGCCGACCTGCTTTAATCAAAGGACCATCCGATGACCGAACTGCACCAGAACCTTATCAACGGCGAGTGGGTCGGCGCTGACGCGTCGGAGAACATCAATCCGTCGAACACCAACGAAGTGGTCGGGCTATATGCCCGCGCGAGCCAGCAGGACACGCTCGACGCCATTGCGGCAGCCAAGGCGGCGTTCCCGGCCTGGTCGCGCTC
>CAIMLX010000014.1 GCA_903842455.1 uncultured Hyphomicrobiales bacterium
CAGCTTGCCGGCAGTCCCAGCGCGCTGACCAACCCGGCCGAGCCGGAATATGCGTGGAGGCACTGCCTCAGTTACACCACGCTAAGGGACACGATCCGAGGTAGGGGCCTAACCAGCATGGCTCGGTCGGGCTTGTTGCTCCCCCCTCCCCCCTGCCGGCCATGCCTTTCGAGCGCAGCTCTCAAGGCCTTCTCCCCTGGAATCGGTCCACAAGAGCGATTTGCCTGTGGCACGGTTCGAAGGCCCGCAGGCGGGAGAAGGATCGTGCGGTCTACTACCGGTGCCACAAAGGGTCCTTCTCCCGCCTGCGGGGCAAGGGCGGCGGAGCCGACGGAAGGGGGGAGCAACGGGTGCAGTGGCCCCTAGCCCGAGGTGAGGGGGTGGGGGTGGAGGACGTTTGCCTCCTGCCCCTCGCCCGTAGTGCGGGGTAGTGGTATGCGTCGCCCGTCGCTAGGGGTGCGGGGTGCGCATGGAAGTTGAAAAGCTAGACACCGAAGAGCTTTTGATCATCAACAACGCCCTCAACGAGGTCTGCCACGGACCGGGTGCGATACCGGATTGGGAGTTTGAAACTCGCATAGGCGTCGACAGAGCGGCGGCGAAGCGAGTCCTCAGGCGCATCCAAGAGGCTCTGGACAAAGCCGAGATGGAAATGCCCGAACGCTGATTTACACGTCGCGCGAATGCGGGGCGGCACCCCACATAAAAGAGAAGGGCGTGGGCGGGGGTCAGCCGTCGGTCAGCTTGAATTCGATGCGGCGGTTGCGGGAGAGGGCTTAGGGGGTGTCGCCGGGGTCTATGGGGCGGCTGTCGCCGAAGCCGGCGGCGACGAGGTGCTGGGCGGGGATGCCCTGCTCGACGAAATACTTGGTCACCGCGATGGAGCGGGCGGCCGACAGTTCCCAGTTCGACGGAAATTCGGGGGTGTTGATCGGGCGCTTGTCGGTGTGGCCATCGATGCGCAGGACCCAGTTCACGTCGTCCGGGATCTGGGTTTCGAGTTCCTTGATGGCGGCGCCGAGCTGCGCGACGGCCGCCTGGCCCTCGGGGGAGATGCTGGCTTCGCCCGGTGCGAAAAGCACCTCGGACTGGAAGACGAAACGGTCGCCGACGACGCGGACGTCGGCGCGGCCCTCGAGGATCTGCCGCAGCTTGCCGAAGAAATCGGAACGGTAGCGCGACAGGTCCTGGACGCGCTGGGCCAGCGCAAGATTGAGGCGGCGGCCGAGGTCGGCGATCTGGCCCTTGGCCTCGACATCCTGGGTTTCGCTGGCCTGCAGGGCCTGCTCGAGGGCGCCGATCTGGGTGCGGAGCGCCGAAAGCTGCTGGTTGAGCAGCGCTACCTGCGCGCTTGCCTCGCGGCTGAGGTCGTCCTTGGCGAGGACTTCCCCTTCGAGCTGGGCGATCCGCGCGTCCTTGCCTTCGTCCTCGCCGCCGATGCCGGCGATCTGGGCGGCGAGCTGGTCGCGCTCGCCGGTGGTGGTGGAGAGGGTGGCCTGCAGCGTTGCGATCGTGGTGGTGAGGTCGCTGGCGCCCGCCTTTTCAAGCTGCAGCAGGTCGGTGAGTTCGGCGATCTGGGCGTTGAGCCGGGTCATCGCGTCGTCCTTGCCGGAGATCTCCTGGCCGAGGAAGAACTGGCTCAGCATGAACAGCGAGAGCAGGAAGATGATGACGAGCAACAGGCTCGACAGCGCATCGACGAAACCGGGCCAGTAATTGGTGGCCTGGGCGCGGCGGGAGCGGGAGGCGTAGGGCATGCAGCGCCTCCTAGTTGGGTTTCTTTTCGGCTTCGCCTTCGCGGATCATCGCTTCCATCAGCTGCTGGAGCTTCCGGTTGGTTTCGCCCTGCTGGATGATGTGGCCGCGCAGGTCTTCCTGCTCGGCCTTGATGTGCTTGACGAGACCGTCGATGCCGCGGGCCAGTTCCGCCATGGCGCGGATGGAGTTCTGCGAGGAATTGGCATTCTGCATGGTCGAGCCGAACTGCGCCAGCATGGCCGACATCTCGTCGGACGAGAGGCCGAGGCCGGTGGCCTGCATCTGGGTCATGGGGTGATCGAGTTCGGTCATCGAGGTCATCCAGTCCTCGAGGTCGGTATAGAATGCGTTCTGGGCCTGCGAGGTCTGGAGGTCGAGGAAGCCGAGGATCAGCGAGCCGGAGAGGCCGAGCAGCGAGGCGGAGAAGGCCGTGCCCATGCCGCTGAGCGGCGCGGTCAGGCCTTCCTTGAGATTGCTGAACAGCGTCGCGGTGTCGCCGGCCGTCGCGTCGAGCGCGCCGATGGTGGCCGACACGTTGGTGACGGTTTCGAGCAGGCCGTAAAAGGTGCCGAGCAGACCGAGGAAGACCAGGAGGCCGGTGAGGTAGCGCGAGGTGTCCTTGGCCTCATCGAGGCGGTTGCCGACCGAATCGAGGATGGAGCGCATCGAAGACGGGGTGATCATCGCTTCGCCCAGCCGGTCGCGCAGCAGGTTGGCGACGGGGGCGAGGAGGCGCGGCTGGGTGGGCGGGATCCGCCCTTCCTGCAGCGAGTTCACCCACTTGATCTCCGGCATCAGCCGGATCACCTGCCGGAAGCTGAGCACGATGCCGATGGCGAGGGTGAGCAGAATCAGGCTGTTGATGAATGGGTTGGCCCAGAAGAACAGCAGAAGCTGGGTGGACAGGATGGCCGCCACCAGCACGATCAGCACCAGGAAGATGATGATCTTGACGAGATAGACCGCAGGGCTGGCAAGGCGGTACGGGTCGTAGTTCTGCGACATGTCGCTGCCTATCTCGCTGCCTGTGCCGGAGCGAAACTGTTCTGACTACATCAGAACCGCGCTCCAGCGTTGTCTGCGTCGGGAATCCGATCCAACGCAGAACATAAAGCGTTTTCTCGGACGCGCAAACGCCTGCGAATGCCGACGCCTGCTTAACCCCATGAAATCGCGGCAATACGACCGGATCGTGACCCGATCAGTTGACGGCCTTGACGATCTTCAGCAACTGGCCCTGGATATTCTCGTTTCCGGCGATCACCTGGCCGTTCCAGATGGTGCCGGCGGTGCCGGCATAGTCGGTGACCACGCCGCCGGCTTCACGGACCAGCAGGTAGCCAGGAGCCACGTCCCACGGCTTGAGGCCGGCTTCCCAGTAGCCATCGAAGCGGCCGGCGGCGAGCCAGGCGAGGTCGGTGGAGGCGGAGCCGGTGCGGCGGATGCCGGCGACGGCCGGAGTGACCTGCGCCAGCTGCTTGAGCTGCAGCAGATCGATCGCCCGACCCTGCGAGTTGATGCCGGTGACGATCACCGTGTCGGCGAGGTGCCTGCGGCCGGCGACGCGCAGGCGCTTGCGGTCGTTCAGCCAGGCGCCACCGCCCTTTTCGGCAGTGTAGAGCTCGTCCATGATCGGATTGTAGATCACCGAGGCGACGATCTCGGTGCCGCGTTCAAGCGCGATCGCCACCGCGAACATCGGGATGCCGTGGAGGAAATTGGTGGTGCCGTCGAGCGGATCGACGATCCAGCGGTGCTGGCCGTCGGTGCCCTTCACCTCGGTGCCTTCCTCGCCGAGGAAGCCATAGGTGGGGCGGGCCTTCTGCAGCTCCTCGAAGACGATCTGCTCGGCGCGCTTGTCGGCATTGGAGACGAAGTCGGCGGGGCCCTTCACCGACACCTGCAGGTTCTCGACCTCACCGAAATCCTTGGTGAGCGAGCGGCCGGCCTTGGTGGCGGCCTGGACCATGACGTTCAAAAGCGCCGAGCGCATGCGAAGTACTCCGCGCGTGGAAGAAGAAGTGCGTAGGGAAGGGCCGCCTTGTGCCCCAGAACCGCGGTCGGTTCAAGTGCGCTTCACGGGGCGGCTGGTGGGTCGGCCGCTTCGGGCGCCTCGACGGGGGCGGGGCTGGCCGGGGCCTCGGCCTCGGCGACCCTCGCCCGCAATGGCACGGGCCAGAGGCGGGCGCGCTCCTCGGCGACGGCGATCACGGCCGGCGGCACTTTGGCGAGGAGCCCGTCGAGCTGCGGATCGGTCAGGCCCTGCCGCCGCGCCAGGGCGCGATACATGGCAGCGGTTTCGGCGTCCTGCTCGACCCCTTCGCCGGCGGCGAGCAGCTTGGCGTAGCGGTTCTGGCCGACCGGGTTACCGCCCTCGGCGGCCCGCGCATACCATTTCGCGGCCTCGGCGCGGTCCTGCGCGACGCCCCGGCCCAGGTAGAGCAGGGTCGCGAGATCCACCTGGGCGGAGGCGAGGCCGGCTTCGGCCGCGAGGCGGAACTGTTCGGCGGCGAGGGCCGGATTGGGCGCGACGCCGGCGCCCTCCATCAGCATGGCCGCGTAGTCGTACTGCGCCTCAGGAATACCGCTGGCGGCGGCTTCGCCGATGAGCCCGGCGGCCCTTACAAGGTTGGGCTCGAGGTAGCTGCCCTCGATGTAGAGCAGGCCCAGATTGTATTTCGCCATCATGTTGCCGGCGTCGGCGGCGCGCTGGAACAGTTCGGCGGCGCGCTTGCGGTCCTTGGTCACGCCGTCGCCGTCCTGGTACATGATGGCGAGGGCGAACGTGGCGAGGGGGTCGCCGTTGCGGCTTGCGGCTTCGTACCAGGTGGCGGCCTTCTGCTTGTCCTGCGCCACGCCAAGGCCGTCGGAGTAGATCTCGCCGATCAGCGTCTGGGCGGCGCGGTCACCCTGCTCGGCGCGGGGCAGGGCAAATTGCAGGGCCGTCAGGTAGTAGCCGCGCTGGAAGGCGCCATAGGCGGCGTCGACATTGTCGCCGAAAATCTCGGTGGAGATCGCCGCGGCGTCCGGGTTGCCGACCTGGAGTTCGGGCGGCACGGGGCTGATGGGCAGTTCCTGGTAGCCGAGGTTGTCGTCGAACCGCATGTCGGAGGGGCGCAGGTCCTCGATCTCGGTGTTGGCCGGCTGAGCCAGTACCGGGGTGGCGAGCAGGGCGGCAAGAAGCGCCAGCCGCCACTTCATTCGGCGCGCTCCGGCAGCGACAGCCCAAGGCCGATGAATTCGCAGCCTTCGGCGTCGTAATCGGTGAAACCCGCCATCGGGTCGCTCAATACGCTCGGGATTTCCATCGTCTCGGCCCACCAGCGCGCCATTTCGCGCTCGTCGGCCGTTATCGCTCCGGAAAGCGGCCCAAATAGGATGTAGTCGACCTCGAGTTCGCCCGCTCCCATGGCGTCGTCACGGGAGTGGACACCGCCGACGCCGACGATCATCTGCGGCTTGAGGGCCGCGACCGCCTCGCGCACCGCTTCGATATCGCCCGCGACATGCAGCCCGTCGGCGCCGAGGAGGCGGACGAGGCCGGGTGCGCCCTCGATCACTACGGCGGCGCCGGCCGCCTGGGCCATCGGCGCGACGGATTTCACCAGCGTCTTGTAGGCGTTCTCGCTCAGCGCGCCGCGTTGCAGCAGCAGGGCCGCGACTTCGCGTTCGGCAAGGGTGGCCTTGAGGGCGGGGCCGAGGATTTCGGCGGGAACATCGATGGGGGCGATCAGGAAGAGCTGGGCTGACATGGCCGCGAGTTATAGCGAGCCCGGCGGCAAAAAGAAGAGGCGCGGCACCGGCCGAAGCGACAAGAACCGGCGCGGTTGAGCCGCGCCGGTTCTCGCCGGGAGGTTCGGGGGGTCCGAAGGGCTATCAAGCGGCGAGATCGAGATCCGGCCGCCATTCGCCCCTGGCGGCGAGGGCGTTCATCCGCGCACGGTGGGTAAAGGCCCGCTGTGCGGCAGGAACGTTCTCGCTCTCGCCGTTCCAGGTGACCAGCGCCGAGGTCTGCAGGGCGCGGCCGTAGGAGAAGGTCAGGGCCCAGGGCAGGCCGGGAATCTGGTTCATGGCGGAGAGGTTGGCGGTTGCCTCCTCGTCGGACTGACCGCCGGAGAGGAAGGCGATCCCGGGAACCGCGGCGGGGACATACTCGCGCAGCGTGTCGACGGTGCGGCGGGCGATTTCCTCCGCCGAAGCCTTTTCGCGCGAGCGCATGCCGGTGGTCACCATGTTGGGCTTCAGCAGCATGCCGGAGAGGTCGACGCCGGCGAGGCGGAGTTCCTTGAACACGGCCTCCAGCGTTTCGGCGGTCACCTCGGCGCAGCGTTCGATCGAGTGATCGCCCGGCTCGCCATCGGCGAGCACTTCGGGTTCGACCACGGGGACGATGCCGGCTTCCTGGCAGTGGATGGCGTAGCGGGCCAGCACGTGGGCGTTGGCACGGATGCCGTTGCGGGAGGGGGCGTAGCTGGTGATGGCGATGACGCCGCGCCACTTGGCGAAGCCGGCGCCGAGTTCGGCATAGTGCCTGAGGCGCTGGCGCAGTCCGTCCAGGCCTTCGGTGATCTTCTCGTCGCGCGCCCCCGGCATGGGAAAGGCGCCGCGATCGACCTTGATGCCGGGGATGACGTCGGCTTTGGCAAGGATGTCGCGAAAGGGCGTGCCGTCGGCGGCGTTCTGCTCCAGCGTTTCCTCGGTGAGGATGACGCCGGAGATGTACTTGCCCATCGCCTCGGTCGAGCGGAACAGCATCTCGCGATAGTCGCGGCGCGATTCCAGCGTGACCGGCAGGCCGATCAGGGCGAACCGCTTGGCGATCGTGCCTTCGGACTCGTCGGCGGCAAGGATGCCTTGCCCACGGGTCACGAGTTTCTTGGCGATTGCATTGAGCGAGGCCATTGGCGGGTCTCCATTGCGCAGTGGAGACAGGATGGCCCAGCGGGCGGTCGGAGAAAATTGGACGTTCAGGTATCAGACGAAAGGGGAGGCTCGCCAATGAGCAACGCGCTCCTTGTCGGTCGTCACATCCCAGACGCGGGAATGCTGGTGCGCCGGGCCGGGAAGTCGAAGGGCCGGCCGGCATCTCCCTCGGGCAGCGAGAAGTGCCACCATTCCTTACGGTAGGGCTGGAAACCTGCCGCCAGCATGGCGTCGGAGAGCAACTTGCGATTCTGGCGCTGCGCCGCGCTCAGCCCGCTGGCACGCACCCAACTGCGGGGGCTGAAGCAGTCGAAGCTGGTGCCCATGTCGAGGACGCCCGTAGTGGCTGGGGTGTCGAGGCAGGTCCCAGCCTCGGGTAGCGGCTCAATCGCTATGGGTGTATCCGCATTGGCCAACCCGACGTCGACAGTGCCGCCCCGGCTGTGGCCGGATTTGTGGGCGATGTAGCCACTGGCGAAAAGGGTGTCGGCGTCGATGGCGGGGGCAAAGAAGGCCTTGGCGCGGTCACTCTCGAAATCCCGGCGTTCGGCCCAGGTGGCGAAGGCAGCGACGGCCTGGACCGGGCGATAGCAGTCGAACATCACCAGAGTGTAACCTTGGGGCGCGAGTTCTGCCTGTGCCGTGACCAGGGCCTCGGCTGTGGGGCGCGTCACGATGCACTCGCCGCCGCCCGCGTAGCCGGGCACTACTGCGCCGGTGAAGTTCGTGGCGGTGGCGTAGTGCATGGCCTGAACGATGCCCGGCGCGACATCGCGGAGCGCGACGAATTCGGCGGCGTGGGCTGTGCCAGCGGCCGAGACGGTCAGCAGGACGAGGCCGATGGGGGCGATGACGGGAAAGGGCGACAGCATCGGGACCGCCGTTATTCGAACAGGAGCCGCATCTCGGAGACGGCGGTGTCGGTGTATTTCGTGCCCGCAACCGCGGACGCGATCTGGATGGAAATCCACTTCAGCTTCACCGGCCGATCGAAGTAGCGAACCTGTTCGCCAGGATCGTCCGCGATTTCTGCGGCGAGCTGCTGGCCATCCGAGGTGTCAATGTAGATCTCGGTGATCCGGCCATTCTTGGCAAACAGGTCGTTCGACTTGTGGTAGCCGTTGAGCAGCGAAATACCGCTGACCAGGCTCTCCTCGTCGAAGGTGACGGTGAGTTGTTCGCCGACCCCGACGCCTTCCACACCTTCGACCCATGCGGTGTCGAGCCGATCATCGAACATGTTGGCCGGGCCGTAGGTCACGTTCCGCCATTGCGGCAGGATGCTGCTGGTGCACACCGTACCGAAATCGAGGCGGGTGCAATTGTCGGCGGGCAAGCTGGGCAGAGCGGTCGGGAGCGGCTCGACCGGTGCTTTCGGCGCACCTGGGGCAGTGGGGCGGGAAGGGGCCGCCCTCGGTGACTGCTGGCTGGGCGACATTTCGACGGCCGGAAGCGGTGCCCTGTTGTCGCCCGGACCGCATTCGAGAAAGGGACAACTCGGTTCGCCGTTGTCCTGCGCCATGGATGGAACGACGGCCAGCGTGCCCAGGCAGAGGAATGCAACCAGCTTCACAAAGGTTCGTCCCACGCCAAGCTCCCGTTAGACCCGCCGCCAATAGTAGAGGCGGTGTTGCGCCCGGTTCAAGGTCAACTGCATCAACCGGGCGCGTGATCTGCGATGCATCTCAGTTCTTCAGCGCCTCGACGCCCGGCAGGGGCTTGCCTTCCATCCATTCGAGGAAGGCGCCGCCGGCGGTCGAAACATAAGTGAACTGGTCTTTCACCCCGGCATGGGCGAGCGCTGCGACAGTGTCCCCACCGCCGGCGACCGAGACCACCTTGCCAGCCTTGGTGCGGGCCGCGACGTGCTTTGCCACCTCGACCGTGCCGTGATCGAACGGGGTCATCTCGAAGGCGCCCATAGGCCCGTTCCACACCACCGTGGCCGCCTCGTCGATCGCCGACTTGATGCGCTCGATCGAGCCTGGGCCGATGTCGAGCACCATGCCGTCGGGATCGAGCGCGTCGGAGGCGTAGTAGCGGTGCGGGGTGTTGGCCTCGAAGTGCCAGCCGACGGTGGCGTCGATCGGCAGAATGACGGCGCACTTGGCGGCCTCGGCCTTGTCGCGGACGCGGTTGGCGGTTTCGGCCATGTCCTTTTCGGCCAGCGAGCGGCCGATGCCGAGCCCACCCGCGTGCAGGAAGGTGTTGGCCATGGCGCCGCCGATGACCAGCGCCTCGACCTTGTGAATCAGGTTCTCGAGCAGGTCGAGCTTGGTCGACACCTTGGCCCCGCCGACAATGGCGATGACCGGGCGCTTGGGGTTGCCGAGGCCGGCCTCGAGCGCGCTCAGCTCTTCCTGCATGGCGCGGCCGGCGGCCGACGGCAGGAGATGCGCGACGCCCTCGGTCGAGGCATGGGCGCGGTGGGCAGCCGAGAAGGCATCGTTGACGTAGATGTCGCCCAGCGAGGCCATGCGCGTGGCCAGTTCGGGGTCGTTCGCTTCCTCGCCGGGGTGGAAGCGGGTGTTCTCGATGACGAGGATGGAACCCTCGGGAGCGGCGTCGATCGCCTCCTTGACGGCGGTGACATCGACCCAGTCTGTCGGGATGAAGCCGACCTGGTGGTCGGTTTCGGCCACGACGGCGGGCACGACCTGCTCGAGCGAGAACTCGGGGTCGACCTTGCCCTTGGGGCGGCCGAAATGGCTGAGGATGATGGCCTTGCCACCGACCTTGGTGATTTCGCGCAGCGTCGGCACCAGTCGCTCGATGCGGGTTGCATCGGTCACCTGCCCGTCGGCGAAGGGGACGTTGAGGTCGGCGCGCACCAGCACGCGCTTGCCGGAGAAGTCGTAGTCGTCGAGGGTCTTGAAAGCGGCCATGGGTCCGGTCCCGTTGCTGAGCGTTGGCGCTCTCTTATCAAGGAGTTGCTGCAGGCGGAACAGGGCAGATGGCGGCGCGGCCGGCCCGTGGCCTGTTGTTGGGCACGATCAGGTGCCGAGGAGCCCGGCGATGGTGCCTGCCATGGCGAAAAAGAGGGCGCCGAGCAGGAACTGGGTCAACCCGAAGTTCAGGTTGGTGTTGAAGTTGAAGCGGGCGAAGCCCTCGCTGGGCCAGGCACGCGAACCGATGCGGCGGCGCAGCACGCGATCCTGAACCAGCACATAGGCGCCGAAGATCACGACGGCGACGGGGAACCACAGCGGTTCGTGCCGGAAGCCCGCAACGAGGCTGCCAACCAGATTGAGCCCCACAAGTGCCCGCTCGATGTCCCGCATGTCGAAGGTCTCACGCCCAGACGCTGGCACCATTCAATACCGATTCGAGGTAACGGAGCGGCGACAATGACGTTACCGGCGCATGACAGGGACCACGAAAGCCGACGCCGAGGCTTGTGAACCGAGACCGCTAGACCCGGCGGAACAGCGTCGGGTAATCGACGACGAAGCGGTGCTCGTCGACGTCCAGCACCTGGGTGAAGCTGCGGTCGAGGGCCTGATAGCGGAAGTGAGTGTCGTCGAGCTGGGTGTAGATCTGGCCGTCGCGGAGCGGTTCGAGGGTGTCGAGGCCGACCCACGCCATGTCGAAGCTTTGCGGGACGCCGGGTTCGAAGCGGCGGCGGCGCATCGGCAGGGTGTTGGTGAAGGGGGTGCCGGAAATGTCGATATCGACGCAGCCCTCGAGCTCGGGGGCGCGGCGGCCGTCGAGCTTCCAGTCGCCTTCGCCGTTCGAGACGAGGCGCATGATGCGTCCGTCGTGGCGGCGGAGGACCAGCGAGCGGAAGGTCCAGTCGGGGTCGAGCTGGATTTCGTAGAAGGCGCCGAACGGCATGCCGTCCCGTTGGCCGATCAGGGCACTGCGGACAGCGACGCCGTCCGCAGTTTCGCTCACGTGGCAGTGTTCGAGCCCGACCTCATCCAGCGGCTGCCAGCGGAGATCGCGTTCGAGCGCCAATTCAGAGGGTCTTGGCCAGCAGGGCAGTGACGTCGGCCATGCGGTTGGAGAAGCCCCACTCGTTGTCGTACCAGCCCATGATGTTGACGAAGTTGCCGTCGAGCACCTTGGTCTGGTCGATCAGGATCGTGCACGAGTGCGGATCGTGGTTGAGGTCGGACGAGACCAGCGGGTGCAGGGTGAAGGTCATGACGCCCTTGAGTTCGCCTTCGGCGGCGGCCTTCAGGGCGTTGTTGACTTCCTCGACCGTGGTGTTGCGCTTGGCGACGAATTTCAGGTCGACGAGCGAAACGTTCGGGGTGGGCACGCGGATCGAGATGCCGTCGAGCTTGCCCTTCAGTTCGGGCAGCACGAGGCCGATGGCCTTGGCGGCGCCGGTCGAGGTCGGGATCTGGCTCAGGGCGGCGGCGCGGCCGCGGTAGAGATCCTTGTGCATGGTGTCGAGCGTCGGCTGGTCACCGGTGTAGGAGTGGATGGTGGTCATCATCCCCTTCTCGATGCCGACGAGGTCGTTCATCACCTTGGCCATCGGCGCGAGGCAGTTGGTGGTACACGAGCCGTTCGAGATCACCACGTCATCCTTGCCGAGCAGGGCGTGGTTGATGCCGTAGACGATGGTCTTGTCGGCGCCCTCGCCGGGGGCCGAGATGATGACCTTCTTCGCGCCAGCCGTGATGTGGGCCGAGGCCTTTTCCTTGGAGGTGAAGATGCCGGTGCACTCGAGCACGATATCGACGCCGAGCTCCTTGTGCGGCAGCTCGGCCGGGTTCTTGACAGCAGTCATCTTGAAGGTCTGGTTGCCGGCGGTGATGGTGTCGCCGTTGACCGTCACTTCATGCGGGAAGCGGCCGTGCACGCTGTCATAGCGCAGCAGGTGGGCGTTGGTTTCGACCGGGCCGAGGTCGTTGGCGGCAACGACCTGGATGTCGGTGCGACCGCTTTCGACGATGGCGCGCAGGATGTTGCGGCCGATGCGGCCAAAGCCATTGATTGCGACGCGAACAGCCATGATGGCTCCTTAGCGAATACTGGGAAGAGGGAGGAGGGCGCGGGTCTCTTACAACTGCGACTTGACGGCTTCAACAACGGCTTTCGAGGTGATGCCGAAATGCTCGTAGAGCTTCTCGGCCGGGCCGGACGCGCCGAAGCCGTGCATGCCGATGAACTTGCCCTTGTCGCCAAGCAGCTTGGACCAGCTCATCTCGATGCCCGCCTCGATCGCCACCTTGGCGCGGGGGGTGCCGATGACTTCCTTGCGGTAGCTCTCGGGCTGGGCGGAGAACAGCTCCATCGAGGGACGGAGACGACCTTGGCGGCGATGCCCTCGGCCTTCAGCGCCTCGAGCGCGGCGACCGCGATGGCGACTTCCGAGCCGGTGGCGAAGATCACCACGGTGGCCGACTTGTCGCCAGCGATGACGTAGGCGCCCTTGGCCGACGGGTTGCCCTCGACGGCTTCGGTGCGGAGCGCCGGCAGGTTCTGGCGGCTGAGCGCCAGGATCGACGGCTTGTCGGCCTCGATGGCGAGCTGCCAGCATTCCAGCGTTTCGACGGCGTCGGCCGGGCGGAAGACGAGGAGGCCCGGGATGGCGCGGAGGGTGGAGACATGCTCGACCGGCTGGTGGGTCGGGCCGTCTTCGCCCAGCCCGAGCGAGTCATGGGTCATCACGTAGATGACCTTCTGGCCCATCAGCGCCGAGAGGCGGATGGCGGGGCGGGCGTAGTCGGTGAAGACGAGGAAGGTGCCGCCGTAGGGGATAAGGCCGCCGTGCAGCGCGATGCCGTTCATCGCGGCGGCCATCTCGTGCTCGCGGATGCCGTAGCGCATGTAGCGACCGAGGCGGTCTTCGGCGGTGAAGGGCAGGGTCTCGGGGGTGTTGGTGAGGTTCGAGCCGGTGAGGTCGGCGGAGCCGCCGATGGTCTCTGGCAGGACCTTGTTGATCACCTCGAGGGCCATCTGGCTCGACTTGCGGGTCGCGACCTTCGGCTTGTCGGCGATGAGCTTGGCCTTGAATGCCTCGATGGTGGCGTTCCAGTTGTCCGGCAGCTTGCCGGCGGTGCGGCGCTCGAACTCGGCGCGCTTTGCCGGATCGACGGCGGCAAGGCGGCCTTCCCAGGCGCCACGCAGGTTGGACGAACGGGTGCCCGCGGCGCGCCAGGCGTTGAGGATGTCGGCCGGGATTTCGAAGGCCGGGTAGGTGATGCCGAGCTGCGCCTTGGCGGCGGCAAGCTCCTCGGCGCCGAGCGGCGAGCCGTGCACCGAGTGCGAGTCGGCCTTCTTGGGAGCGCCGTAGCCGATGATGGTCTTGGCGGCGATCAGGGTGGGCTTGTCGGAGCTCTTGGAGGCGATGAGGGCCTTCTCGACGGCGTCCTGGTCGAGGCCGTCGATCTCGATGGTGTTCCAGCCGCAGGCCTTGAAGCGGGCGATCTGGTCGGTCGAATCGGCGTTCGAAACGCGGCCGTCGATGGTGATGTTGTTGTTGTCCCAGATCACCGTCAGCTTGTTGAGCTTGAGGTGGCCGGCGAGCGAGATGGCTTCCTGCGAGATGCCTTCCATCAGGCAACCGTCGCCGGCGATCACCCAGGTGCGGTGATCGACGAGGTCGGTGCCGAACTCGGCGGCAAGCTTGGCTTCGGCGATGGCGAAGCCGACCGAGTTGGCGAGGCCCTGGCCGAGCGGGCCGGTGGTGGTCTCGATGCCTTCGGCGTGGCCGTATTCGGGATGGCCGGCGGTCTTGGAGCCGAGCTGGCGGAAGTTCTTGATGTCGTCGATCGACATGTCCTCGTAGCCGAGGAGATAGAGCGCGGAATAGAGCAGCATCGAGCCGTGGCCAGCCGACAGGATGAAGCGGTCGCGATCAGCCCAGTGCGGGTCGGTCGGATCGAACTTCATGACCTTGGTGAACAGCACCGTCGCGAGGTCCGCCACGCCCATCGGCAGGCCCGGATGACCCGAGTTGGCCTTTTCGACCGCATCCATAGAGAGGGAACGGATGGCGTTGGCCAGATCTTTGGCGGCGGCGGAATTGGGCATGGGCGCGCTCGTCTTTCTGTTCAGGAAAGCCCGGATTTCCGGGCGCTTCACGCCTTTCGGCGGGGGCGGGTGAGAGGCTTAACAGGTTCCTTTGACCTGTCAATGTCAGCACAAGGTATGGCGCCAGTTGCCATAATGCTTCGGCTTCGCACTATAATGGGCTGAAGAGTCGCGGCTTTTCGGGGACAAGGCCAGATGTCGGATCACAGTGCCGAAGATGGGTACGAGGCGGCCGCGGCGCGGTTCGACCGGGCGTTTTCGCGGCTGGAAGCCAGCGTGCGAAGCCTCAACGGGCGGATGCGAACCCATGCCCGGATCGAGGCCGATACCGCCAAGCTCGTGAACGAGCGGGCGCGGCTCGCCGGCGAACTGGAGAAGACTGCGGCCCGGGCGCGGCGCCTCGACGAGAGCGCGGGCGAAGTGGCGCGCCGCCTCGTGGTGGCGATGGAGTCGGTTCGCGAAGTTCTGGCCGGGGACGAGCGCTGATGCCTGAGGTCAATGTCGAGATCAACGGCAAGAAGTATCGCATGGCTTGCGAGCCGGGGCAGGAGGAGCACCTGCTCGGCCTTGCCGGCGAGTTCAACCGCCGGGTCGAGGAGTTCAAGGGCATCTTCGGCGAGATCGGCGATATCCGCATGACGGTGATGGCCGGCATTGCGCTGATCGACGAACTTGCTGTCGCCGAGGCCAAGATCGCGGCGCTGCAGCGGGACGTGGCGACGCTGTCGCAGGCGGGGCAGTCGGTCGCGGCGGAGATGGACGACCTCGAGGCTCGGTTCGCGCGGCGGCTGAACGACGCCGCCCGCAAGATCGAGTCGATTGCGACGGCCATCGACGAGGCGGGCGCACCTACTTCGTAGACCGCGTCAGTTCCTGCGCACGATGCAGGCACCACCGCTGGCCTGCAATTGCTTGCAGAGCTCTTCGGCTTCGTCGCGGGTGTCGCGTCCCACCATGGCGTAGTGTCGCAGCCGGGGCCCGAAGTTCGGGTTGCGGGCGAGGAGCAGCATCAGTTTTTCGTCACCCAGTACCCCGGAGTGGGCGGCCCGGACGCGCTCGAAGGTCCGGATGGCGGCGGGCTGCGAGAAGTTCTGCGCCAGCAGCACGCCCCATGGCCGCCATTCACCGGGGGCACGGTCGAGCGAAGGCGTTGCCTCGGTCTCCGCCATCTTCACGCACGCATCAATGAAGGGTGAGGTCTTGCTCAGCCGGTAGTCCGGCGCGGGCGGGGGGACCTGCTGCCAGGCCTCGACCGGCAGGCCGGTGATGACTTCAACGTAGTGGCGCGTTTCGCCCGGCAAGCGGCCACCGGCGGTCACGTAGCGGGATATCCGCCCCTCGCCGCCATTGTAGGCGGCCGCGGCCAGGCCGGGGTTGCCGTACTTGTCGGCCAGAAAGCGCAGGTATTCCGCCGACTTCGCCAGTGCTTCGGCGGGATTGAAGGCGTCGGCCAAGCCGCGGAGCCGCGCCGTCGACGGCATGAACTGGGCGATGCCCTGGGCGCCGGCGACACTGATGGCATAAGGATCGAACCGGCTCTCCTGCCAGATCAGCCGGGCGAAGAATCCCGCCGGAAGCTGTTCTCGCGAGGCGAGGCGGGCGATCGCCGTGCAGGTATCACGGAAGAATGCCGATTGCCGGATGCAGATCGCAGTCCAGGGTGGCGCACCGCCAGGGGTCGCGGTGCAGGCACGGGGATCGGCCGGGCCGGTTTCGGCTGCGGTTGCTGGCCAGCCCAGCAACATCAGGGCGAGGAGGAGGATGGTCCGCATCGGGTCAGGCTAGAGTTCGCCGCCAGGCCCCGCAAGATGCGGTTGCGCCTCATCGGACCGGTGGAGAGACGATCACGCTGCCGATTTAACGAGCAATAACGCTTTGCGTCCGAGGCCGGGGCACCTATATTCAGTTTGCTGCCCGGTGCGTGTTGGATCAAATTTCCCTGGGGCCGTACTGATCCTTAAGGGAGCTGTCCCCGTCCTGACCCGTGGGTCAGGACACACGGCGCCCACCTACGTAAGTAGGTTCCCAGGATCTGTATCCCACGGCCAGGGCGGCACCTGATTTCTGCTTGAAAGTCTCCATGGACGACGTTGGGATCGAAGCGGCCAAGGCGGCGCTCCGCAGCGAGGCGCACAAGCGGCGCGCGCAACTGCACCCTTCGTTGCGGGTCGATGCAGCGCGCGACGCGGTGCGGCACTTCCTCGATGGAGTGGACGTGGGCAAGGGCGATATCGTCGCCGCCTACTGGCCCATCCGCGACGAACTCGACATCAAGACGTTGATCGGCCGGATGATGGATGCCGGCCAGCCGGTGTGCCTTCCGGTCGTCCTCGGCCCCGAGGAGCCGCTGGACCTGCGGCTGTGGCAGGATGGTGCACCGCTCTACGAGGCGGGCTTCGGCACGCTTGCTCCCGCGGACAACGCGCCGCGCGTCGAGCCCGATGTCATCCTGATGCCGCTGCTGGGCTTCGATAAGCGCGGCACGCGCCTCGGCTATGGTGGCGGCTACTATGACAGGACGCTTGCGCACCTTAAGAAGCGGCCCCGGCTGATCGGCTTCGCCTTTGCCCGGCAGGAGGCCGAACATATCCCCCGCCAGGCCCACGACGTGCCGCTCAATACCGTGGTCACGGAACTGGGCGTGCGAAACTTCGAGAAGGCCCCCATCACGTGAGACTGCTCTTTCTGGGCGACGTCGTCGGCCGCTCCGGCCGTGACGCCGTCACCGACCGGCTTGCGGGCCTCGTGCAGAAGCACCGCTTCGATTTCGTCGTCATCAATGGCGAGAATGCCAGCCACGGACGCGGGCTGACCGAGGGGCATTTCAACGACCTGAAGTCGGCGGGCGCCGATGTGGTGACGCTGGGCGACCACGCTTTCGACCAGCGCGACACGCTCAGCTACATCGCGCGCGAACCGACGCTGCTCCGCCCGGTGAACCTGCCATCGGGCACGCCCGGACGTGGCGCAAACCTCTACGAGAGCCGCGCCGGGCATCGCGTGCTGGTGGTCAACGCGCAGGGCAGGGTGTTCATGGAACCCATCGACGATCCGTTCCGGGCGGTCGAGGCCGCGGTCGCGGCCTGTCCGCTGGGCGAGCAGGCCGACGCCATCCTGCTCGACTTCCACACCGAGGCAACGTCCGAGATCCAGGCGATGGGGCACTTTCTCGACGGCAAGGTCAGCCTCGTCGTCGGCACGCACACCCATATCCCGACCTCCGACCACCGAATCCTGCGCGGCGGCACGGCACTGATGGCCGATGCCGGCATGTGCGGCGACTACGACTCGGTGATCGGGGTGGAACTCGAGGAGCCGCTCAACCGGTTTCTCACCGGCATCTCGGGAGGGCGCTTTACGCCCGCCGAGGGCGAGGCGACGCTGTCGGGCATCGCGATCGAGACCGATCCGCGGACTGGCCTCGTGACGTACGTGTCGCCACTGCGGGTGGGCGGTTCGCTGGCGCAGGTGGAGCCGGCGTTCTAGGGCAACGGAAGCTCGTTCTGATCGCCAGTGCCCCAGGCCTGCCCCATCTTTTCCTCGGCCCTATTTGCTGCGGCTTCAAGTTGGCGAATATCGGCTTTAGCTGTGAGGTAGAGCGTTAGTCCGACGAACAACATGGCGGCACCCGACGCCGCGGCTATCGCCATCCACAAGCCTTCCACTTTCTGGGG
The DNA here is from genome assembly GCA_903842455.1 of uncultured Hyphomicrobiales bacterium. Classification (GTDB taxonomy): domain Bacteria; phylum Pseudomonadota; class Alphaproteobacteria; order Rhizobiales; family Devosiaceae; genus Devosia_A. Next base: position 17,346 of record CAIMLX010000014.1, read on the forward strand.
GTTCCATACCGCAAGCACGAGGAAGGCGATGCCTCCTAACCAGAGGTTTCTACCGGCGTTCTTCCGCTGCCGTAGTTGGTCCGCGGCCATGTTCCATGCGTCGCGCATGCCTCGCGCAAACTCTGGATCGGCCCAATCGGGCCACTGCCACCCAAGTTTCATCCCTCCCCGTTCCTCTTGGTCGACTACTCAGGCTTGGACTCTGCCTTTAGTTTGCCTATAAGCCCACGATCAATCAAACAGCTTTCTGAGGGGATGACCGCATGGCCGGCCATTCGCATGCCAAGAACATCATGCACCGCAAGGGCAAGTCCGATGCGGTGCGCTCGAAGGTGTTTTCCAAACTCGCCCGCGAAATCACCGTTGCCGCCAAGCTCGGCATGCCGGACCCGGCCTTCAACGCTCGCCTGCGGCTCGCGGTGCAGAACGCCCGGGCCCAGTCGATGCCGCGCGACAATATCGAGCGGGCGATCAAGAAGGCCTCGGGCGCCGATACCGAGAACTATGACGAGATCCGCTATGAGGGCTACGGCCCGGGTGGGGTCGCCGTCATCGTCGAGGCGCTGACCGATAATCGCAACCGCACAGCCGCCAACGTGCGTTCGTATTTCGCCAAGAACGGTGGCGCGCTGGGCGAGACCAACTCGGTCGGCTTCATGTTCGACCGCGTCGGTGAAATCTACTATCCAGCGGCGGCCGGCAGCGAAGACAAGGTGATGGAAGCTGCCATCGAGGCGGGTGCCGACGACGTCGAGAGCGACGAGGAAGGCCACTGGATCTACACCTCGTTCGAGAGCCTCAACGAGGTTTCCGGGGCGCTGGAAAAGGTGCTGGGCGAGGCCGAAAGCGCCAAGTTCGTGTTCAAGCCGCAGAATCAGGTGCCGGTCGATGCCGAAAAGGGCGCGACGCTGCTCAAGCTGATCAGCATCATCGAAGACGACGACGACGTGCAGAACGTGTATGCCAATTTCGACATTTCCGAAGAAGACATGGCCAAGATCGACGCTGCATAGCAGCGACGCGACCGAAGACTGAAGTTCTCGGTCAGGCGGCTGCGGCCGGAACAGATTCGTAGTGCACGATGGGCGAGACCGAGACGCGGTTTCGTCCATTCTGCTTGGCGGCATAGAGCTGCTGGTCGGCGACGCGCAGCAGGTCGGACAGCGGCAAGCGGCGATCGAATACGGCGCCGCCGACGGAGACGGACAGCCGGTGCAGCCGGTCCCCGGGCAGGAACGGCACGACGCTTACGGCGTGGCGGATGCGTTCGCCGACGGCATCGGCGGTGAGCTGCGTGGCCCCGGGCAGGAAGACACAGAACTCCTCACCACCGATCCGCCCTATCAGGTCGGTCTTGCGCAGCACGCTCCGCGCCGCGTCGGTGATCAGCTTCAGCGCGATGTCGCCTTGCTCGTGACCATAGCTGTCGTTGATCGACTTGAAGTTGTCGGCGTCGAGGATCAGCAGCGCGCCGCGGACCGATGCGCTGTCGTCGCTCGCAAGCTTCTGCTCGATCAGCGCGGTCAGCGCGCCGCGGTTCAGCACCCCGGTCAGCGGGTCGGTCGAGGCGAGAGTGGCGAGGCGGTCGTGGGCAACCCGGAGGTCGCGCAGCTTGCGCATGAAGAAATAGATCGGCGGTCCCGCGAGGGCCGCCGGCAGGAACACATTGATCATTATCGCCCGCATCAGGCGATCTGGTGGCATCGAGGCGAAATTGAAGCTGTCGACAAACAGCGCAACGCAGATGCAGAACAGGGTGCCTGCAGCAGTCGCCAGGTAGATGCGGCCCTTGCCGAAAGGTGAGAGGTCCACGAAACGTGTCTCGAGCAGATCGTCCACTCGTGCGACGGTAGGCCCCGCGACTTCCGATGGGCTGTAAACTAAGGGTTGGAATTTAAGTACTCAGGCCGAGGCAGCGCTTGGCAGCTCGCCGCTATCGTCCATCAACAGAAGGTTGCGGCCCTGCCGCTTCGCCTCGTAGAGCCGCTGGTCGGCCACCCGGAACAGCTCGGCAAAGCCGATGTCTCCGGCAAAAGTGGCGCCGCCGATCGACACCGACAGCCGCTGCGCGATGTCCCCGGAGCGCACGAACAGAGCGTTGATCGCCTTGCGGATACGCTCGCCCACATGCATGGCCACGATCTCGTTGGCGCCGTGCATGAACACGCCGAACTCCTCCCCACCGAGCCGGCCGACGAGGTCGCCGTCACGCACGTTGGCGCGGATGGCTGCGGCGATCAGTTGCAGGACTTCATCGCCCCGGTGGTGACCGAAGCGGTCGTTGATGGTCTTGAAATGGTCGGCATCGATGACCAGCAGCGAATGGCCGTCGGTGTTTGCGCTGCTGAGCGCCGTATCCACTCTGGTGGTGAAAGCGCGGCGATTGAGGCAGTCGGTCAGCCAGTCGGTGGCCGCGAGAGTCTCTAGCTTGCGATTGGCCTCGGCAAGTTGCGCAGACCGCAACTGCATGTAGAACATCACCGGTCCGCCGAGGATGATGGGCAGCAGGAACGAGGCTATGAATCCCGCCAGGTCCATACCCCGGCTCAGCACCAGCATTATCGCTTCAGACACGACGACCGAGAGGAGGCAGGACGCTCCGGTGACCATGGCGGTCCTTCGCCATACCCGCACCCAACCGCTGCGTGACAACGTCCAGTCCATCATCTCATGCGTCCTTCGCGATGAGGCCATGAGTAGGAGGGGAACCTTGCATACCGATTAACTACCAGTTCCAGATGTGGGGCGGTTTGCATTTGTGAGTTCGTTTCCGTTTCGTTCACAATGCTATTGGTAGCCTGGCGGCCCTCGCGTAAAGCTCCGGGATGGCTCCCATGGTACGAATCATCGGCATCGACCCCGGTCTCAGGCGCTGCGGCTGGGGCGTCATCGAGAGCGAAGGCAACCGGCTGACCTATGTGGCCTGTGGCACGCTCACGCCGCCCACCGACCTGCCGCTGGCGGAACGGCTGGTGCTGATCCACTGCGGACTGAACGAGCTGATCGATCGATTTCGGCCGGACGAGGCCGCCGTGGAGGAAACGTTCGTCTCGGCGGGGGCGCGTTCGGCGCTGCAGCTTGGCCAGGCACGAGGCGTGGCGTTGATGACGCCGGCGCTCAAGGGATTGTCGGTGGGGGAATATGCCGCCAACCTCGTAAAGAAAGCCGTTGTCGGTTCCGGCCATGCCGAGAAGGCGCAAATCCAGATGATGGTGAAAATCCTGCTGCCTGCCGCCGACTTCAAGGGCGCCGATGCTGCCGATGCGCTCGCCATCGCCATCTGCCACGCGCATCACCGCACCATTCGCCAGATCCGGGCCATCGCATGATCGGAAAACTGAAAGGCCTCGTCGACGGTTTTGGCGACGACTTCGTCCATCTCGACGTCAATGGCGTGGTGTACGAGGTGTTCTGTTCGTCAAAGACGCTCTCGTCACTGCCGCAGGTCGGGCACGCGGCGATGGTCCACACCGAGATGATCGTGCGCGAGGACATGATCCGGCTCTACGGGTTCTTCTCGGAGACCGAGAAGGCCTGGTTCGGCGTGCTGACCACGGTGCAGGGAGTGGGCACGCGGGTAGCGCTCTCGATCCTCTCGACGCTGACGCCGTCGGAACTGTCGAGTGCCATCGCGCTGCAGGACAAGGCGATGATCGGCCGCGCCAATGGCGTGGGGCCGAAGCTCGCGGTGCGGCTTGTCACCGAACTGAAGGGCAAGGCGCCGGTTGGTGGTACCGTCGACGCGGGAACGCTCGGGCTGCAGGCGGCGCTCGGCGAGGGGGTCGCGAGCGGCAATGTCGCGGACGCGGTGTCGGCGCTGGTCAACCTCGGATACTCGAGCGCCCAGGCGTCGGCCGCCATCGCGCGCATCATCGCCAAGGAAGGCGAGGGGCTGGCGACGGACAGGCTGATCCGCTTGGGGCTGCGGGAGCTGAGCCAGTAGGCTTGCAACTGGCGCGAGCGTTCCTTACTTTTATAGCTAGGTAAGGCGCATATTTGGAGGTAAGTGGGATGCTTACTACACTTACATCGAAGGGGCAGATGACGCTGCCCAAGGCAGTGCGGGATGACCTCAAGGTCAAGCCGGGCGATCAGATCGATATCGTCAAGGAGGGCGACAGGTATGTGCTGCGGCCGCGTAACCGCAGTGCAGCCGAGCTCTATGGCATCCTTCACCGACCAGATGAGAAACCCATGACCATCCACGAAATGGATGAGGCACTCGGGAAGGCTCTGGCCGAAGACGACGAGCGCATTCGTGCTGGGCGCTGACACCAACGTACTTGTCCGGTTCGTCACCCGTGACGATCCGGTTCAATCACCGCAGAGCCGGGATCTCATCACCCATTCGGCAAATCAACCCATCCGGATCTGCGTGGTCGCGCTGGTGGAACTCGTCTGGGTGCTCACCAAAGGGAAACACTGGCCTGTCGATGAGGTGTTCGCAGCCTGCGGCGCCCTGCTCAACAGCAGCGATTTCGAGATTGAGGAACGAGAGTTGGTGATACGGGCCCTTGAAGACGCGCAGAACGCCAGGTGTGACCTCGCCGATGCCTTGATCGCGCTGTTCAACAGGCGCGCCGGATGCGAGGCGACCGCCACTTTCGACGTGGATGCCCAACGGCTCGAGCATATGACCCCGGTCGTTTCACGATGACCGATCTCACCTCTGCCAGCGCTGACCGGGATGGTCCGCTCGACGTAGCACTCCGCCCATCGGGGTTTTCCGAGTTTGTCGGGCAGGCCGATGCGCGGGCCAATCTCGAGGTGTTCATCTCGGCGGCCAAGCAGCGGAAGGCGGCGCTCGACCATGTGCTGTTCGTCGGGCCGCCGGGGCTCGGGAAGACGACGCTGGCGCAGATCGTGGCGCGGGAACTCGGGGTGGGGTTCAGGGCGACGTCGGGCCCGGTGATCGCCAAGGCGGGCGATCTCGCGGCGCTGCTGACCAATCTCGAAGAGCGCGACGTGCTGTTCATCGACGAGATTCATCGGCTCAATCCGGCGATCGAGGAAATCCTCTATCCGGCGATGGAGGACTACCAGCTCGACCTGATCATCGGCGAAGGGCCGGCGGCGCGGTCGGTGCGGATCGACCTGGCGAAGTTCACGCTGGTGGGGGCGACGACGCGGGCCGGCCTGCTGACGACGCCGCTGCGCGACCGGTTCGGTATTCCGATCCGGCTGAACTTCTATACGCCCGAGGAACTGGTGCAGATCGTCGAGCGCGGGGCGAGGCTGATGGGGACGCCGATGGCCCGGGATGGGGCGATGGAAGTGGCACGGCGGTCGCGCGGCACCCCGCGCATTGCCGGGCGGCTGTTGCGGCGGGTGGCGGACTTCGCGCTCTACGAGGGGGCGGCCACCATCGATCGGAAGCTGGCCGACAAGGCACTGCTGCGGCTCGACGTCGATGCGCGCGGGCTCGACATGCTCGACCGGCGCTACCTCAAGACCATCGCCGAGTTCTACAATGGCGGGCCGGTGGGGATCGAGACGATCGCCGCGGCGCTCAGCGAACCGCGCGACGCGATCGAGGAGATCGTCGAGCCCTACCTGCTGCAGCAGGGCTTCATCCAGCGCACGTCGCGTGGCCGCATGCTCACCGGCATCGCCTTCCAGCACCTCGGAATGGCCGTGCCGCAGGGGTTCATGGGCCAGCAGGCGAGCCTGTTCGAGGAGCCCGAACAGGAGTGAGCACCAGCCGCCTGACGGTCCGCGTCTACTACGAAGACACCGATTTTTCGGGCAACGTGTACCATGCGGCGTACCTGCATTTTTTCGAGCGGGGGCGGACCGAGTTCCTGCGCGAACTGGGCGTGCACCACTCCGAACTGATCCATGAGGGCATCGCCTTCGCGGTCCGGAAGATGAGCATCGATTTTCTCGCGGCGGCGCATATCGACGATGCGCTGGTGGTGACCACCGAAGTGGCGTCGGCGACGGCGGCGCGGCTCAACCTGGTGCAGGCGATCAGCCGGGACGGGGCGGAACTGGTGCGGGCCGAGGTGCAGGTGGTTTCGATCAAGATCGGTGGCGGCGCGGCGCGCATGCCCAAGGCTCTGCGCGCGCTGATCGTCAAAGGTTGATCGGCCCGACTCGCCGATCTTAACCCTTCGTTGACCACAACTAAGGCAGTTCAGTCCTACGCTGCCAAAGGTCCGGAAATCCGGGCTTTTCTCTTAAATTTGACAAATTTGGTCCGCATCGCCTGAACCATCAAGTTCGGTCGCCGGGGCCGGGCTGAAAAGGACTCCACACATGGACCCAACGGTTGCTGCCGCGGCTGCTCCACATGCCGATCTTTCGATCTGGGCGCTGTTCTGGCAGGCCGACATCGTCGTCAAGAGCGTGATGGTGGGGCTGCTTGCGGCTTCGGTGTGGTGCTGGGCGATCATCGTCGACAAGTCGATGCTGTATAGCCGGGTCAAGCGCGAGATGAACCGGTTCGAGCGGGTGTTCTGGTCGGGCCAGTCGCTCGAGGAACTCTACCAGCAGATGAGCGAGCGGCCATCGCCGGGGCTCGGCGCGATCTTCGTTGCGGCCATGAAGGAGTGGAAGCGGAGCCACGAGCAAAACGCTTCCTCGTTCATCGGCATTCAGGGGCGGCTGGAGAAGGTACTCGATGTGGCCATCGCCCGTGAGAGCGAGGCGCTGGAGAAGCGGCTTTCCTTCCTCGCGACAATTGGTTCGGCGGCGCCCTTCATTGGCCTTTTTGGCACGGTATGGGGGATCATGAACGCATTTACCGCCATCTCGGCTGCGGCAAGCACCAACCTGTCGGTCGTGGCCGGTCCGATCGCCGAGGCGCTGTTCGCTACGGCGATCGGCCTTGTCGCGGCCATTCCGGCGGTGATCGCCTACAACAAGCTGTCAGGTGACGCCAACAAGATGATCGGACGCCTCGAAGGCTTCGCCGACGAGTTCTCCACCATCCTGTCGCGGCAACTCGAAGCGCGGGGGACCCGCTGATGGCAATGTCGATGGCAGGAGGCAAGGGCGGCGGTGGCCGGCGGCGCGGCCGGCGGCGCGGCGGCAATTCGGGCCTGATCTCCGAGATAAACGTCACGCCGATGGTCGACGTGATGCTCGTGCTGCTAATCATCTTCATGGTGGCGGCACCGCTGATGACGGTCGGCGTGCCGATTGACCTGCCGCAGACGGCGGCCCAGCCGATGAACACCGACCAGAAGCCGGTGATCATTTCGGTGACCAATGAAGGTGCGATCTTCCTCGGGGAAGATCCGGTGCTGCTCGCCGATCTGCCGCAGCGGCTCGCAGAGCAGGGCGTCGACGCGGCGGTGACGCGGGTGAATGTCCGCGGTGACCTGGCAGCGAACTACGGTTCGGTGATGCAGGTGATGGGGGCGCTGTCAGGGGCCGGCTACGCCAAGATCGGCCTGATCACGGAGCAGGCGCAGCAGGCGCCGGCCCAGTAACCCCGATGCGCTCCGGTCTCATCGTATCGACCGCTATGCATGCCGGCCTGATCGCTCTTGCGGTCGTGGGGCTAGGCATCGGCCAGCCTATCGAGGCGACGCCGGTGGAATCGATTGCTGTCGACCTGGTGCCGATCTCCGACTTCTCCAACATCCGGGTCGGGGCGCTCGACAGCACGGTCGTCGAAACCGAGACGCCGTCGGCCGTGGATGACGATACGCCCGCCGAGATAGCGCAGCCGACCGGCAACACCGAAGAAGACCAGCCGACGCCCGAGGACACGCCCAACCCGACCCCAGCGCCCACGGTGCAGACCGCTCCCGCGCCCGAGGCAACCGAACCCGATCCTGCGCCCGAGCCGGTGGAGGAAACAGCGCCGGTGCCGGTCGAGCGCCCGGCTCCGGCCGAGCCGGCTCCAGCGCCCGAGCCCGAGCCTGAGCCGGAGCCTGTGGTCGAACCCGAGCCGCCGGCGGTGGAGACACCGCCGCTGGCCGTCGATACGCCGGCGCCGGACCCGGCGGACGCCGCGCCCCGGCCGATCATCAAGACCGCCGCGCTCGCCGAAAAGCGCGCCGATTTCAAGAAGCAGCAGGAGGCGGCCAAGCAAAGGGCCGCCGATGAGGCCGAGGCTGCAGACGAAGCCAAGAAGGCCGAGGAAGAGAAAAAGAAGGCCGAGGACGCCAAGAAGGCAGCCGACAAGAAGAAGGCCGACGAGCAGAAGCGCATCGAGCAGGCCCGGGCCGAAGAGGCCAAGCAGGCCGACGAACTGGCCAGCATCATCAACAACGAGGAGTCGCGCGGCGCCACAACGGGCGACGGCGGCGAGAAGACGCTCGGCCGGCAGGATGGCCGCTCGGCGACACTCAGCCAGTCGCAGATCGACGGCCTCGTCAGCCAGATCCGTGGTTGTATCGCCGTGCCGCCGGGTGCCTCGGAGGCAGGCTCGGAGGCGCAACTGCTGTTCACCGTTGGCGGCGACGGCTCGCTGGTGGCGCAGCCGCAAGTGGTCGGCCTGACCAGCGACACGGTTGCCGACGCCTATGCGCGCGCCGTTACCCGGGCTGTGATGCGGTGCGGTCCATATGCGGTCGTGGCGGGGCAGGACGTGAAAGCAACTTTCCGGGCCAGGGATTTCTGATGCCCGCTACCGATATCCAGTATGGAGACATGACATGACCCTGTTCACCCGGCGCAACGCGCTGAAGCTAGGCCTCGCCGGCGGTGCGCTGGCGCTTGCTACTCCGTCGCAGGCCCTCGTCGAGATCATCGTCACCGGCGGCGATTTCACACCGCTGCCGATCGCCATCCCGGACTTCGCGTCGTCCGACCCGGCGTTCGGGGCGGAGATCGCGCAGATCGTCCGCGACAACCTCAAGCGCTCGGGCCTGTTCGTGCCGCTCGATCCGGCCTCGTTGCCGATCCGGGTCGGCGACGTGCAGAACGAGCCGGACTTCGCCTCCTGGCGTGCCGCGACGGTGGACGCGCTGGTGATGGGCTCGGTGGAGCGGGGCGGGCAGGTGAACTCGCAGGTGCGCGTGTGGGACACGCAGGCCGCCCAACAGGTGGTCGGGAAGTCCTACCAGACCGATCCGCAGAACTATCGGCGCATCGCCCATATCGTTTCGGACGCGATCTATTCGTCGCTTTCGGGCGGCACCGGGTATTTCGACACGCGCGTGCTCTTCGTGTCCGAGTCCGGTCCGAAGGCCAATCGCGTCAAGAAGCTGGCCATCATGGACCAGGACGGCGCCAACGTGCAGTACCTGAGTTCGGGCAAGTCGCTGACCTTCGGGCCCAAGATCGGGCCCAAGGGCGACAGCCTTGTCTACACGTCCTACGAGGATGGCAATCCGCAGGTCTACTACGCGGGCCTCGGCGGCAGCGCCAAGAAGCTCATCCAGGGCGCTCCGATGTCGTTTGCGCCCAACTTCTCGCCCGATGGCGGCACGGTGGCCTTCTCGGTGTCGAATGGCGGCACCACCAATATCTATTCGGCGACGCTCGCCGGCCAGCCGACACAGCTGACCAATGGCGCGGCGATCGACACCTCGCCAAGCTTCTCGCCTGATGGCAGCAGGATCGTGTTCGAGAGCGACCGCGGCGGCAGCCCGCAGCTCTACATCATGGGCGCCGGTGGCGGCGGGGCGCAGCGCATCTCCTACGGCGAGGGGACCTACTCGACGCCGGTGTTTTCGCCCGATGGGCAGCTCATCGCCTACACGCGGCAGTCGGGCGGCCAGTTCCATATCGGCATCATGCGGACGGACGGTTCGGGCGAGCGGATTCTCTCGTCGTCGAACGCGGTGCAGGAGGGGCCGACCTGGGCACCCAACAGCCGCGTCATCATGTTCTTCCGCGATCCGGGCGGCGATGCTGGCCCGAGCCTCTGGTCGGTCGATATCTGGGGACGCAACGAGTTCAACCTCAGGACCGACGGCTTCGCTTCCGATCCGAGCTGGTCGCCGCTCAGGGGCTGACAGGGTTGAGGAAGCGTTCATGCTTCCTCAACTTCCGTGACCATTGCAAACGCGCAACATCACGGAAAAGCCCGGATTCCGGCCACATTGGCGCCTGATTGGCGAACAATTAACCCTGCCAGACAACCCGCCCTTAAGATTAAGAGCGGTAAAAAACAGTCAGCAAATCTTAGCCTTCAGGAGACTGTCCGGATGCGTTCCCTAACGCCCATTTTCACCGTGCTGCGCGCTGTCGCACTGGTGGTTCTCGTCGTGGCAGTGGCTGCTTGTGCGCGAAATGGCGCTGGGGGTGTCGGGGTCGGCAATACCCCTGGCGGCGGTGCGCCGGGCAGCCAGCAGGAATTCCTCGTTTCGGTCGGCGACCGGGTGTTCTTCGAGACCGACTCGTCGAGCCTTACGCCGACCGCCATGGCGACGCTCGACAAGCAGGCCGCCTGGCTCAACAAGTACAACCAGTACCGCATCATGCTCGAAGGCCATGCGGACGAGCGCGGCACCCGCGAGTACAACATCGCGCTGGGCGCCCGCCGCGCCGCGGTGGTGGTTAACTACCTGGTCAGCCGTGGCGTGAACCAGGGCCGTCTCACGTCGAAGTCGTTCGGCAAGGAACGTCCTGTGGCCATCTGCAACGATATCTCGTGCTGGTCACAAAACCGCCGTGCTGTGACGGTCGTACAATAGGCTCGGGCTGACTTCGGGGCGGGGCGCGGCTCAATATAGCGGCGCTCCGTGCGTAATCCCCGAGGCTGGTTCGACTGGAGGCAAGAGCGCCGGGTACCCTCGTATTTGGGTCCCGGCGCTTTCTTTTTGTCGAAATCCTCTGCTAACTCGATTGCAGAGGCGCATGGGCGCCATACGAATTCGGACCACGATGGAGCCTTGATGGTGCCTCACAATCCCAAACGCGGCAGGGTACGCCCCGCGATCCTGATCGCTGCGCTTCTCGCCGGTGTCGCCGTGCCGGCGGCGGCTGCCAACTCGTTCTTCGGCCCGCAGGCGCCGGTGGCTGCCGATGGCCGTATCCATGTGGCGCAGAACAACCAGAACGCCGCCGAACTGCTGGTGCGGATCCAGGACCTCGAGGAGACGGTGCGGCAGATGACCGGCCGCATCGAGGGGCTGGAGTTCCAGCTCCAGCAGATGCTCAAGGTGCAGGAAGACAATGACTTCCGCTTCCAGCAGCTGGAAGGGACCACCCCCGTGGGAAAACCCCAGGCGGCAGTGCCAACTGACGGCGTGACGCCGTCAGACGCCCTGCCGCAGGACCAAAGCCCCGACGTCGCCCTCGACACCTCGAGCGACCGCCTGCCAGCCACGACCGACGAGGCGATCGACGTCCCGGACCTGCCGGACAGCGACCTGCCGATGCATGGCCAGGGTGACTCGTTCGATCCGCTGCTCAATGGCGGGACCGACCAGCTCGGCACCCTCGAGGGCACGGACGAGGCGCTGCTCAATCGCCCGCTCGACCTGACGCTCGGTGGCGACGAGACGATTTCGAGCGGCGATGCCAAGGCGCAGTTCGAAGCCGGGCGCGATGCCATGACCCGCGGCGACTATGGCTTTGCCAGCGAGCAACTGGCGCAGTTTCTCGAATATTACAGCGACGACCCGGCGGCGCCGGATGCCGTCAACTACCTCGGGGAAGCGCTGATCCAGCAGCAGGACTATCAGCAGGCATCGCAGGTGCTGGCCCAGGGCTACATCGACTACAGCCAGTCAAACCGGGCACCCGATATCATGCTGCGGCTGGGCGTCGCGCTCAACGGGCTCGGGCAGGTCGAACTGGCTTGCGAGAATTTCGCCAAGCTGCGCGAGCGCTATCCCAATGTCGCGCCGAGATTCAAGGAACGGCTCGACGTGGAAGCGCAGAAGGCGCAATGCCCGGCCGGCTGATCGACCTGGCGAGCCTGTTCGGGCCGCTTGGCGAGGCGAAGGGCATTGGACTGGCCGTGTCTGGCGGCGCCGACAGCCTGGCCTTGATGCTGCTCGCTGCCCGCTGGCGCGACGCCACCCTGGCCGCGCCTCCGCTTTTCGTCTACTCCGTCGACCACGGACTGCGTGCCGAGGCGGCCGGCGAGGTGGCGTTCGTCCTCGCCGAAGCGGCCAAGCTCGGCCTGCCGGCCCGGGCGCTCCGCTGGGAAGGCGAGAAGCCGGTGACGGGCGTGTCCGAGGCGGCCCGGTCGGCGCGCTACCGGCTGATCGGCGACGCCATGCGACGCGACGGCGCCGACGTGCTGGTGACCGCGCATCATCTCGACGACCAGGCCGAGACCGTGCTGATGCGACTGGCGCATGGGTCTGGTCTTGCGGGACTGCGCGGCATGGCGGCGCTTGCCGAGGTGGAGGGAGTGACGGTCGCGCGGCCATTGCTCGGGATTTCACGCGCCGAGCTCGCCGCGCTGGTGGTTGAGGCGGGGCTGTCGCCAGTGGCCGATCCCAGCAACGCTGATCCTCACTATGAGCGGATCCGCTGGCGCCAGGCGATGCCGCAACTGGCAGCGCTCGGCCTCGATGCCGGCCGCCTTGCGCTGTTCGCGGCGCGGGCGGGTGAAGCGCACGAGGCCATTGCGCAGATTGCCGAGGCAACGATCGCCCGCCATGCCCAGCCACTTGCGGATGGACTTTCGTTGCCGGCCAACGAACTGGCGGGGCTGCCACGCGCTGTGCTGGTGGAGGTGCTCGGCCGGCTGCTCGAGCAGGTCGGGGGGGCCGGAAAGCGCCGGCAACTGGCGCAGATCGAGTTGCTGGCGCTCAGGCTTCAGGATGGTGCCGCCCTCAAGCGGACAAGTTTGCATCGCTCTATGGTGGAGAGTGACGGGGTCACGCTCAGCGTCCGCAGGGAACCGGGCCGGAGCAGGCGCGTCTCCCCCTCAGCGGGAAATTAACCGCGAGGGGCGAAACTAAGTAGAAACCGGCCATATGGCCGCACCCTTAGCGTACAGTGCCGCCCTTGTAAGGCCCCGGAGCGAGGCCTACATTCGCCCTAATTCCCGGCGCCTCCGCCGGACCTCAGGACACAGGTTGATGAACGTCAATTTCCGGAACTTCGCCATCTGGCTGGTGATTCTCTTCATGCTGATGGGCCTGTTCCAGGTCTTTCAGTCGTCTACCCGATCGGTTTCGGTGACGGACAAGAGCTACAGCCAGTTCATCGAGGACGTGGACGCAGGTAGCGTGCGCTCGGTGATGATCACCGACAACATCGTCTCCAGTACCAACGCGGACGGCACCAAATCGGAGACCGTGATCCCGCAGGGCGCGGACATCATTTCGCGGCTCGAAACCCGCAACGTGGCGATCACCGCCCGTCAGCCGGAGGGCAGCCCGTTCTGGGGTGTCCTGCTGTCGAGCTGGCTGCCGTTCCTCGTGATCATCGGCGTGTGGTTCTTCTTCATTCGCCAGATGCAGGGCGGCGGACGTGGCGGCGCGATGGGCTTCGGCAAGTCGCGCGCCAAGATGCTGACCGAGGCGCAGGGCAAGATCACGTTCGAGGATGTCGCCGGCGTCGACGAGGCCAAGCAGGACCTCGAGGAAATCGTCGAGTTCCTCCGCGATCCGGGCAAGTTCCAGCGGCTGGGCGGCAAGATTCCGCGCGGCGTGCTGCTGGTCGGCCCGCCGGGTACCGGCAAGACGCTCATTGCGCGCGCCGTCGCCGGCGAAGCCAATGTGCCGTTCTTCACCATCTCCGGCTCGGACTTCGTTGAAATGTTCGTCGGCGTGGGCGCTTCGCGTGTCCGCGACATGTTCGAGCAGGCCAAGAAGAATGCGCCGTGCATCATCTTCATCGACGAAATCGACGCCGTCGGCCGTCACCGTGGCGCAGGCCTCGGCGGTGGCAATGACGAGCGCGAGCAGACGCTGAACCAGCTGCTGGTCGAGATGGACGGCTTCGAGGCGAACGAGGGCATCATCCTCATCGCCGCCACCAACCGTCCCGACGTGCTCGATCCGGCGCTGCTGCGTCCGGGCCGCTTCGACCGCCAGGTCGTGGTGCCGAACCCGGACTTCCTGGGTCGCGAGAAGATCCTCAAGGTGCACGTCCGCAAGGTGCCGCTGGCTCCCGACGTGGACCTCAAGGTGCTGGCTCGCGGTACGCCGGGCTTCTCTGGCGCCGACCTGATGAACCTCGTCAACGAGGGTGCGCTGTTGGCGGCTCGCCGCAACAAGCGCTTCGTCACCATGGCCGAGTTCGAAGACGCCAAGGACAAGCTGATGATGGGTGCCGAGCGCCGGACGCTCGCCCTCACCGACGAGGAAAAGAAGCTCACCGCCTATCACGAGGCCGGGCACGCGCTGCTCGCCGTCAAGATGGACGCCTCCGATCCGATCCACAAGGCGACCATCGTGCCGCGTGGCCGGGCGCTGGGCATGGTGATGCGCCTGCCCGAGAAGGACCAGGTGTCGCTCACCCGCCGCAAGGCCTATGCCGACCTCGCGGTCGCCATGGGTGGCCGTGTCGCCGAAGAAGAAATCTTCGGCTACGACAAGGTGACTTCCGGCGCTTCGGCCGACATCAAGATGGCGACGGGCCTCGCCCGCGCCATGGCGACCGAATGGGGCATGTCCGACAAGCTCGGTCCGCTGCTCTACGGCGACAACCAGGACGAGGTGTTCCTCGGCCGCTCGATGATGCAGCGTTCCGTCCACATGTCGGACGAGACGCAGCAGGTGGTCGATGCCGAAATCAAGCGCTTCGTCGAGGATGGCTACACCACCGCGCAGAAGGTCATTCGCGACAATATCGGCGACCTGCACGCCATCGCCCAGGCGCTGCTCGATTTCGAGACGCTGACCGGTGACGAAATCCGCGGCCTGATGGAAGGCAAGCAGCCGACCCGTCCGGATGGCGAGACCGTCAGCAAGTCGGGCAGCGGTGTTCCCGCCGCCGGCAAGGCGGGCCGCAAGCGGCCCGACGCCGAGCCCGATGGGACCCCGGAGCCCCAGCCGGGCAGCTGATCCAATACCTCAGGGCCGCCTCCGGGCGGCCCTTTGCTTTTGCGCCTTGCCAATTCCACATGCCTGTCGCAAACCCCTTCGCCATGGCCCAGAAAAAACCCCGCCGGCACGAGGACCTCGACCTCTTCGCCCGTATCTTCAAGGTGTTCGCCGATACGCCCTGGCTGCACTATGGCCTTTGGCTTCCCGGCGAAACGCCGACCATGCCGAAGCTGCGCGAGGCGCAGGAACGGTATGTCGACAAGCTCGTGGCACTGCTGCCACCGGCGCCGGCCAGGGTGCTCGACATCGGCGGCGGCACCGGGGCGATGGCGGCGCGGCTGCACAGCCTCGGCTACACGGTTGAGATGCTGACGCCGAGCGAAGTGCAGGTCGGCCTCGCGCGGGAGGAACTGGGCGAGCGGGTGCAGGTGCATCACACGCGGCTCGAGGAATTCTCCACCGACCGCAGGTTCGATGTCTGCCTGTTTTCCGAGAGCTTCCAGTACATGCCGATGGCGCTTTCGCTGCCCAGGGCGAAGGCGATGCTGACGCCGGGGGGCAGGGTGGTGATCGCCGACTGCTTCCGCAGCGACAATTACCGAGGTGACCGGCAGATCGGCGGGGGCCATCGATTCGCCAAGCTCGCTCCCGCCGCGGCCGAGGCCGGCTTCCGGATCGCTTCGGATGAAGATGTGACCGCCATGGCGGCCGGCACCATCCTCCTCGACCGACGGGTCTATCGCGAGGTGATCTCCCCGATCGTCAGGGATCTCGGCGTTTCGCTTCGCGCCCGCAGCGCAGTGCTGCACTGGCTGATCGGTGGGGTGTATCGGCTGCTGGTCAAGCAGGCCGAGCGCGAGCGCATCGCCGACCGCCTGAAGGCCGAGCACCGGACGCCGGAGCGTTTCATTGAAATGAACACCTATCGCTTCCTGATGCTGGAGCAGATTTCGTAGCCGGCAGGCAACACTGCGGACTGAACTGTGGCGACTGGGCAGACAGGCCTAAATCAAGCCGCGATTCGGCGGTTAACGAAACGGCACCAATCTGTTTCGTATGCTCGGGCGCTGGCGGCTAAAGTCCGCCGGACCGATGCGAAGAGGGCATTCCATGGCGCGCAAGTATTTCGGCACGGACGGTATCCGCGGGCTGGCCAATGGCGACAAGCTTACGCCGGAGCTGGCGATGAAGGTCGGCATGGCCGCCGGCCTCAAGTTCGTGAATGGCGACCACCGCAACCGGGTCGTGATCGGCAAGGATACGCGACGCTCGGGCTATATGCTGGAGAACGCGCTGACGGCCGGATTCACCGCGGTCGGTATGGATGTCTACCTGCTCGGCCCGATGCCGACGCCCGCCGTCGCCATGCTGACGCGGTCGCTGCGGGCCGACCTCGGCGTCATGATCTCGGCGTCGCACAATCCCTACGAAGACAACGGCATCAAGCTGTTCCGTCACGACGGCTACAAGCTTTCGGACGCGCTCGAGGACGATATCGAGAAGCTGATCGATTCGAACATGCTGGGCTCGCTGTCGACCGGCCGCGACGTGGGCCGGGCGCATCGCGACGAGGCGGCGCAGACGCGCTACATCGAATACGCCAAGCGCACCCTGCCCAAGAACATCGATCTCAGCGGCCTGCGCGTGGTGCTCGATTGCGCCAATGGGGCGGCCTACAAGGTGGCGCCGACGGCGCTGTGGGAACTGGGCGCGGAGGTGTTCACCATCGGCGTCGAGCCGGACGGTTTCAATATCAACGACAAGGTGGGCTCCACGGCGCCCGAGGCGCTGATCGCCAAGGTGCGCGAACTGCGCGCCGATATCGGCATCGCGCTCGATGGCGACGCCGACCGGGTGATCATCGTCGACGAGAAG
>CAIMLX010000015.1 GCA_903842455.1 uncultured Hyphomicrobiales bacterium
CCCCCGACGCGGTGATCCACTCCCCTGCCGAAATAGTAGCGGCGTGTCCGATCACCGTCACCAGGTCACGGTGCCCCCTCGCCTTGGCCCTCAGCACGCAGAAGCCGCTGTCGGGGTTGTGGAAGGTCACCCGCTCAACCAGACCGGCGAGGACCTCGGTTGGTTGCGCTACCGGATGAGTACTCATGCCCCAATGCTACGCCGGCCAACGGTGCCGTCCACAGGCTCACCTCGATGGCTACCTGAAGTCGCGCTTCCGCCACACCGGCTGAACGATACTTGCTCGATCCATACTTATGGACAATCACCGTGACGCACTGGTCCTCACTGGCGGCTCCAGCTGGCCGGTCCGGGGCGAAGGGCGGCCCCCGAAACACGTGGAAATTTTTGGCGCAAAAAAAAATCCAGGATGCCGAACTGACCAGGATTTCCGAATTCCAGTGAAGTTCGAAAGAGAGCGAGCGGAAAGGCTTGGGTATCTGCGGAGGGAGGGACCCGATCGCGAACTAGGGGGGTGGGGGGGGGTATCCGCAACGGCCCGCCAACAATAGGAGCGCTGGCGCTACCGACGGCATCGAACTAGCCATACCCGGCGGGATCGCCTCCAACGAACGCCGTCATCACCTGCCTTTGATCCTGCCAGCCTCACATCCGGTCGGCCATGGTTCAGGGACACTGTGCGCTTGTCTTTCTGTCGTATGTCCGCAGATCAAATCACACGCAACGTCGCCGGTCCTCGGTCAGGTCTTAAAGGCATTCCTTGCCTTCGCGAACACCTCGTCGATATTTTCGACCACTTCGACCCAGCCAAGTGGACCAGGTAGGTGGATCCTCGTACCACTGCCGTCGGTTTCGATTGCGACTGCTGCATTAAGGTTCACGACGACCGGCGAAACTTCACCTTCGCCCCCGATCGCGCGCTTGGTCAGCACGGTCCACTTCCGGACGATCTCGATCCTTCCGGAAACATTGGTCGTCGTATAGTTCGGGTCCATAGGGTCGGTGCTCATTTCAATCTCCAATTGCATGATCGGGTCGCCCGTGGCGCCCTTGTGATCGACGGTTTCGATGCGGATCGGCCAGCTTCTCGACGGCAAAGCCGGTCGACGGCAAAGCCGGAAACAGACGGGAGGCCAGTTGAGCACCTCCCCACGAACGGAATGGTCTGGGGTTTCGACATCATGAGCGGGTCGCCAGGCGATAGGAGGTCGTGGTCTTCTTGGTGCCGTCAGGATTTTCCGTTTCCTGCCGCTCGACCTCCTCGTTCTCGACCAACGCTGCGAGCGCCTTGGCTCTGACGTCTTTCGAGATACTGCGGAGTTCACGTCCAAGAAGGCTCAGGGGCATCCAGCCCAGGGCGGTGATAGCGAGGTTATTCCTGGAGTTCCCGTAGTCGGCCTTGTGCGAAAGCCGACCACCTGGGGAATAGTCCGCGACCCGCGCGAGGAGCGCCCTGAGTTCGTTCATGGCGGCTTCCTCGTCATTGCTCGCGATCTTCCCGCGGAAGACAGCGAGCCAGTTCCGGTTTGACCAGCAGACGAATGCCCATGCCCACTCAAGATGAGCGCGGGTGATCTCCGGAAGGGCCGGGTGTTCAACGTCGATTTCGCCAACGGCAAGGATCGCCGCGACCACACGCACGAGCTGCAAGGTGCGCGTCCAAACGCTGACCGTCAGAGCGTCACCACCATGAGTCTCATCGTTTATGGTGATGCGCAGTTCTTCGAGGTAGTCCGTCGCATCATCGTTGAATGACAGTAGAACCGAGTCCTCTTTTCCTAACGCCTCATAACCGCTTCACGGTCCGGTATGCTGGGCCGCTCTTGCGTAGGTGCAGCAGGGCGGAAATGCAGCTCAGAGCTGCCGATACGTGACAGGTATCGAGCCAGGTCCTTAGGGATCGACTGATCGATGTCGTCGAGGTGCTTCTGCGGCGCGTCTTCGTCCGCGGCATCGGCGAGGAAAAAGCGGTTGGCATAGCCGGTCTCGGCATCGCCCTTTGTCAACGCATCGTGAAATGGCACCGGGGTCGAGAACCCGATCAGGTTCAGATTGGGTCGGGAGATCGACTTGATGTCATTGCGGACGTCGGCGTAGGCCTTGCCGCCGTACACTCCGGTGCTGCGACCGAAGAGCGCGGTAACCTCGTCCATCACGTCCTTCATGTGCGTTGAACCGGAACGTGTCTGGCGGGCCTGTAGCTTGAAACCGAATTCGTCGAGGATCAGCAGCAGAGTGGGGCCCCACGGTGCTTCGGGCGCGAGCTTGTGCAGGCGCCGCAACAGTGCGGGTCCCGAGGCAACCGCCTCAAGGATCGACTCGTCGGCCTGCCAGCCTGAGAGTAGCCCCATGAGCAGCTTGATGAACTCGGTTTTGCCGACGCCGGTCTTGGCGATGATGATGGTGTAGGCTTGGATCGGCGTCTTCAGCTTCTCGCTGCCAGCGATGAAGCGGTTGCGCGTGGCGAATGCCAATGTCGTGATGGCAAGTGGCACCAGTATTTGCGCTGAAAGCACCTTCGTGCTGGCCCCGCGGAAGAACTCAACAAGGCGACCAACCACGCCGGGCGGGTTGCGGCAGATCTCCGGAAGGGGGTTTGTCGACCCGTTGCGAGGGTTTACAGAAGTTGCGACCGCCAACTGCTCGACCGGGATCGGCGCCCGGTCGTCAGGGCGCATCCAATTGCGAACCCAGTAGCGCTCCCAGCCGATCTCAACGCCGTGTTTGTCATACCGCTCGCTGCCGCGTCCGAGCGTTGGGTTGTCACCACCCCGGGCGACGGCACAGGCGATGGCCTCGGTGATCGTAAAGCCCATCGTCCTGAGTATCTGGACAATCGACCGGTCGCGGCCGGACCGTGACGTGTCCGTCAGGCCGTCAACACCACCGTCCCATCGCTCGTGAAGTTTGCCCTTGC
>CAIMLX010000016.1 GCA_903842455.1 uncultured Hyphomicrobiales bacterium
CACAACGAAGCAGGCGTCGCTGTGCGGCAAGTCCATCGCAAAGAAATGGATCTTGCGCTCCACCCCGCCGATGATGCCCAGCGCTTCGCCAAAATCGGCCTACGCATGTCCCGCCGGATGCGCCAGCGGAATGAACATCTCCTGGCTCCGCTGGTGCCAGCCGGACACGTAGTCCTTCACGATCGTGATCCCACCGGCAAAGCCGTGCTCGTCCCGAAGTCGCTCGAAGATCCGCTTCGAGGTATGCCGCTAATTCACCAGCCGCCGGCTATCCTTGTCCAGGATCCGATCAATGATGCCGACAAACGGGTCAAGCTTCGGTCGCACCGCCAACTTGCTCCGGCGGTAACCGGGTGGCACCGAAAACATCATCATCTTGCGAACGGTCCGCGGATCGATCCCAAACCGACGGGCCGCCTCCCGGTGGCTCAAACCCTCAATCTGCACCGCATGCCGGACCCGTCCGTATAGCTCCACGCCCTTCATCCCCCGCCCTCCGCCAACACAGGGCAAAGGGCTAACACCTGACGGAGCTTTACTCCGGCGCAGCACGACAATCCGGCCGCTTCAGTGGGGGATTATTGCTCCGGCGCTTACAGCCGCGTTTGATTTGGGTCAGATCGGCCATTGTGCGGATCGATAGGATCGTCCGTCATCGGCAATTTTTGGAGGCGTGAGATGAACCGGAGGACATTTCCCGAGGGAACCCTGATCCTCGTGTGTGACGGTAGCAAAGCCCTGCTGTTCGAGAATACTGGGGACGACCGCAACCTCACCCTCAAGCTCGTCAGCGAGCGCGTCGAGCGCCATTCGCCGACACGTGAAATGGGCGAGGACCGTCCCACGCGCGTCGTCGATGCCATGGATGGCTCCCGCAGCGGCACCGACGAGACCGATTGGCATGCGGAGGCCGAAGCGGCTTTTCTGCACGTTGCCGCCAAGGAGCTCGACAAACTCGTGCACGACCGGAAGGCGGCGGACGTGGTCATCGCGGCGCCGCCCAGGGCGCTTGGCATCCTGCGGGAAGCGATCGCTGCGCCCACGCGTGCCGCCGTCTCAGCGGAGCTGGCCAAGGACCTGGTGAAGACGCCTACGCTCGAGATCGAGCGCCATATGGCTTCCCTGGGGCAGCTGAAATAGCCGCATCGGTCGATGCCGGCCCCGCCAGCAGACCGATCACCTCGTCGTCCGACACCTGGCGGAAATCAGAGCAACAGTAGCCGATCGCGCCAAACAGGTCGTGGGCCTCGAGGCACTCCACCCGATCGGCCTCCTCGCGCAGCGCGTCGATCGTGTCGGTGGGGGCCACGGGCACTGCAAGAACGAGTAGGCGCGGCTCGCGCTTGCGCAGGGCGCGCAACGCGGCCGCATCGTTGCCCCGGTGGCTATCCCGTCATCGATGACAATCACCACCCGGCCGCGCAGTTCGGGATGCGCTCGATTGCCCAAGTACAAGGCCCTGCGGCGGTGAATCTCCGCGATCTCGGCCGCCTTGACGCGCTCGAACTCGACCTCGGACACGTCGGCCATGCGGATGACGTCCTCGTTGCGGACG
>CAIMLX010000017.1 GCA_903842455.1 uncultured Hyphomicrobiales bacterium
CGGTGCTGAAGCCGATCCGCCGGCTGCTGCCGCGCATGCAGATCGACCTGTCGCCGATCATCCTGTTCTTCGCGATCTACATCCTGCAGCAGGTGATCCAGCGCTACATCTACCCGGCGATGCCGTTCTGACGCCACGGGCCTACCGCACGGCAACCGATGGGGTGACGCTGCATCTGCGCGTCACGCCCAATGCCGGAGCCGACCGGATCGACGGCACGGAGCTGCGGGATGATGGCACTGCGGTGCTGCGGGTGCGGGTGACGGCCGTGCCCGACAAGGGCAAGGCGAACGCGGCAGTCATCGGTATGCTGGCCAAGGCGCTGGGCGTGCCGAAATCCGCACTGACGCTGGTATCGGGCGATACGGCCCGACTCAAGACCATCGACGTGGCAGGCGATCCGGCGGCATTGGCGGCGCGGATCGACGCCATCGGCTAGCTGCGCGAGCGCTTGCCCGGCCGTGCATCCTCGGGCTTTTCCACCAGCTGGGCGAGGATCTTGTCGACGAGGTCGAGGTCTTCGCGCTTGCCCTCGGCCTGCTGCTGCAGGTCCACCAGATAGGTCGTGGTATAGTAGAGGCGGCGCGCCAGCAGGGTGGCGACATAAAGCGCCACTTCCGGGTTGGCACCGAGGAACTGGATGGCGTCGTCGATGACGTAGGCCTTGACGCCCGAGAGCGCCTTGACCGTGGCGCTGGCCGGCATGTCGAGCAGGGTTGCCATCTCGCCGAAGATCGAGCCGGGCTCGTCGATGTAGCTGACCTGGGTATCCTTGCGCAGCACTTCGACTTGGCCTTCGATGAGGACGAACAGGTTGCCATCCTGGCCACCTTCTTCGATCATCACCTGGCCAGGCTTGAAGGTGCGCGCCTCGCGGCCCTTACAATAGTCGAGAATATCAGACATCGAGCCCTCATCCGCACGCGGCGCCAGCATAGTGCGCCAGCCCCGCCTCATTCGTCAAACATTGCGGTGGCTTGGTGACGGATGCTCCCTCTGTTGTAAAGCCCGATGAAAGCAGAAGGGCCGGTTTCCCGGCCCTTCGCAAGATCAGGATACTGGTGCGATCAGTGGTTGTCGCGCGGGACGCCGGCGGTTTGCGCCAGCCGCTGGTAGTTGACGGCATTCTTGAGCACGCCACCCGAACCGAGCTGGTCGACGATGCCGCGCTGGATTTCCTGCCACGGCGTCTGGTGGGCCGGGTACTTGTAACCCCCCGCCGCCTGCAGGTCGGCCCGACGCTGCTCGATTTCCTCGGCCGAGATCAGGATGTCCGCCTCGCCCTTGTTAAGGTCGATGCGCACCCGGTCGCCGGTCCGGAGGATGGCGAGGTTGCCACCCGCCGCCGCTTCCGGGGAGGCATTGAGGATCGACGGCGAGCCAGACGTGCCGGACTGGCGGCCGTCGCCGATGCAGGCGAGCGAAGTGATGCCCTTCTTGATCAGGTAATCAGGCGGACGCATGTTGACGACTTCTGCGGCCCCCGGATAGCCGATCGGACCGGCGCCACGCATGAACAGCAGCGTGTGTTCGTCGATTTCGAGCGCGGGGTCGTCGATCCGGTGGTGGTAGTCCTCCGGGCCATCGAACACCACGGCCTTGCCCTCGAACATGTTCGGGTGCACCGGATCGTTCAGGTAGCGCTGGCGGAACTCCTCGGAGATCACCGAGGTCTTCATGATGGCGCTGTCGAACAGGTTGCCCGAGAGGACGAGGAAGCCGGCTTCCTTCTTCATCGGGTTGTCGAAGCGGCGGATCACCTTGTCGTCGAGGATTTCGGCGGCGCGGCAGTTGTCGCCGATGGTCTTGCCGTTGACGGTGGGTGCGTTCTCGCGGATCAGGCCCTGCCTCATCAGTTCCCCAACCACGGCCGGCACGCCGCCGGCATGGTAGAAGTCCTCGCCGAGATACTCGCCTGCCGGCTGCATGTTGACCAGCAGCGGCACCTTGTGGCCGTAGGTCTCGAAATCCTTCAGCTCCAGCTCGACGCCGATATGCTTGGCGATGGCCTGGATGTGGATCGGGGCGTTGGTCGAGCCACCGATCGCCGAGTTCACGACGATGGTGTTGATGAAGTTGTCCTTGGTCAGGATGTCGGACGGCTTCAGGTCCTCGTGCACCATCTCGACGATGCGCTTGCCGGTCCGGTAGGAGATTTCCTGGCGGTCACGGTAGGGCGCCGGAATGGCGGCCGAGCCGGGCAACTGCATGCCGAGGGACTCGGCCAGCGAGTTCATCGTCGAGGCGGTGCCCATGGTGTTGCAGTAGCCGGTCGAGGGGGCGGACGAGGCCACCAGTTCGATGAACTGCTCGTAGCCGATCTCGCCGGCCGCCATCATCTGACGGGCCTTCCACACGATGGTGCCCGAACCGGTGCGCTCGCCGCGGAACCAGCCGTTCAGCATCGGACCGACCGACAACGCGATCGCCGGGATGTTCACCGTGGCGGCGCCCATCAGCATGGCGGGGGTGGTCTTGTCGCAGCCGATGGTCAGCACCACGCCGTCGAGCGGATAGCCGTACAGCACTTCGACAAGGCTCAGGTAGGCGAGGTTGCGGTCGAGACCGGCGGTCGGGCGCTTGCCCGTCTCCTGGATCGGGTGGACCGGGAACTCGATGGCGATGCCGCCGGCTTCGCGGATGCCCTCGCGGACGCGCTTGGCCAGCTCGATATGGTGGCGGTTGCACGGCGACAGGTCCGAGCCGGTCTGGGCGATGCCGATGATCGGCTTGCCGGACTGCAGCTCCTCGCGCGAAATGCCGTAATTGAGGTAGCGCTCGAGATAGAGCGCGGTCATATCCGGATTGGCCGGATTGTCGAACCAGGCGCGCGACCGGAGCTTCTTGCCCTTGCTGGTCTCGCTGTTACCCGAAGTCATTGTTGTCTCCTCAACACGGTATCTGACGATCCTGTAGCCCAATCCGCGAGGCGTGGGCAGCTATACCTTCTCATGGGGGAGGATCGTATCGGCGCAGATGATAGACATCGGCGGATCGGGTCGCAATGGGCCGACACGCTCCGTTATCTCGCCGTACTGTCGCGGGCGTGGAGAACGGCCGGAAAGCTGACGATCCGCTCGGTGATCTCACGCCCGCGCAGCTTGCCCAGCAGCATCTGTCCGGCCTTCCGCCCCATCTCGAGCGAAGGGACACCCAGGCTGGTCAGGGGAGGGTCGAGATGGGCCGCGACCGGGATATCGCCGAAGCCCGCAATGGCAATGTCTGCCGGGACGCTGACTTTCCGGCGGCGGGCTGCCGATAGAGCGCCCGCGGCGAGGATGTCGCTGCCAAAAAGGATGGCGTCGCAACCGGGCAGGCGATCCAGCACTTCATCGAACGCGGCTGCCCCGGCGTCTGGCTGCCAGCCCTC
>CAIMLX010000018.1 GCA_903842455.1 uncultured Hyphomicrobiales bacterium
CCGGTTGTCCATCGCGGGACGAGCCCAACGACCGCGCTCGGCCGGCAACAGCGCCCCCACCAGTGCCCACTCATTATCCGTCAGATCGCCCCGAGCCAAAGCTGCCTCCCCTGAAAGGAAGCCTTGAATCAGTCAGGCGGCAATTTGGGAATCCCTTTTGTCAACACAGCCTAACGCGAGCTGTAGGGCCTGAACTTCTTCGTAGGCCGACTGCTGCTGCGCAAGCGACAAATTGTCGGCTTGCGAGTTCAATAGCGCCTTACGCTCGGCGCTCTCGATCTCCTGCTGAACTTGCTTAGAGAGGCGGACCAACTCCGCTCTTTGGCTTTCAAACCAATCTATAGTAAAGCCAACTTCGGCATTTCCCAGAACGGCGAAAAGGCTCGTGAGGCGAGCAGAAAGGGTGTCAAATTCTTTGACTAGGGACTTTATTCGTTCCTCGTTGTCGTAGATACGGCTATCATAGGCCCCGCAAAGTAGGCGGCCTACCGTGTCACGAAGTGACGCTTGATCGAACCGCTGAAATCGAAATATATCTTCAATTGGGCTAAGTTGATCTGCGTACAGCAACCGCATAATTTGATTTATAGTAATATTGCCAGATAAGTCGCTGCTCACCTCAGGAATATCGAGGAGGCGGAAAACTGCCTGCGAGAAACTTTCCCTGGATTCTGATGTTTTGTATCCGTATCTCAGCCAACGGTGCTGGGCTGCCTCGAACGCCTCAGAGAACTCGCCGGCGAATATGTCCATCGGCTGCTGGCCCGACGTCGAGATTTCTCGACGGAAAGTCACCGTGTTGCCGTTTATTTTGGTTTCGGCGTAGACGTGGCTACAGAGCCTAGCAACTGAGCTCCAGTCCTGAAGGTCTCCGCCCAGCGCATAGAATATAAAGTTGAGGACGGTAGATTTCCCCGATGAATTTTCTCCGCGGACCACGTTGACGCCCAAATGAAACTGTTCGTCGTAAACGGTCGCCTCGCCTCGCTTAACAACGAGACGGCTGAGCCATAGGGTTGGGTCAAATCGCATCGTAACGGTACTCTAGCAATCCAGTCCTGGCCTTCAGCCCGGAGTCGCCAGACGTCGGGTACTGCGACAATACGTCTAAGAACGACATCAGGTCAGCCTCCTGGCTGTTGAGTGCATTGATCCGTTCCTTGATATCAATCGGCACTACCTTGTCGGTGGCCTCAATCTCGTCGTTATCAAATGCCTCAGCTGAAAAATACTGGTTCGCAACCAACGTCTCAATCGCGGCCAGCTGCATCGGCTCCATTCGACCAAACATGGACCGAAGCTCTGGCATGTCGCCATACGGCCTGTGATTAGTGTATTTGTCTGCCAACTTCTTGTACTTAAGGTCCGGACGTTTTAGCGATATTTTATCTATCAAGAATGGGAATAGTATATAGAAATCCAATATTCGCGCATGAGATATCGGCAATCGGCGATGCCGCAACAGCCCGCGTATCCTAAGAAAGCGAAATGATGTATGATACGCGTCAAGAGCTGCCTGATACGTTAGCTGTATCATTTGTGCCACCGAACGTAACACTGCTCGGCGAGCCAATATAACATACCCATAGCAACATTATGATCAATTTCAAACACGCTTGCCCCGCAATCGTCGACCGTCGGATCGACGATTTCTGTCGCAACGAGTTGATTGATCTCTATTTTGTCGTAACTGCTTAGTGCGGGGATAATCACCGCGCTAAAGCGCTGTTCTGCTCGAGCGAGCAGGTAGGCAAAAATCTGCTGCGCCGAGGCGTAAAGCGCCCATTTATCGAGCAGTTTTGCAAACGCCTCTTTCATCTCGATCGCGTATTCGTACTCGGAGTCCCGTCCTCCCGCCGTTAACTTCGCCTGAAGCCCGGCGACGCCGTCGTGGACCTTGGCTTTGTGGAACCGCTGGAGGCGCTCGATGGTTTCCCTTGCTTGTTGATTTTGCTCTATTTCAGCTTCTAGCTTCACAAGCAGAATCTCCACCACACCAAGTTTTCTTGCTTGGTTGTAATGGTTGTGCTCGGTCTTGTTGCCGCCAACGATGTCGTTTTCAGCCGACGCGCCGGATTGGTCTACCGTAACCGTACTCAATGCAGAGCCATTATATGTTACGGGCGCGTGGTTTTGTTGCCGGCGACGACATCGCCTCCCGCACGAATGCCGCGTTGATTGACCTGTGTACCACCAACATTGCTGTTCTTGGTGGTGGCGCGGTAGGTAATTACCGATCCACCCAAAGCGCCGGCGATCAAACCGCCAGCGAAAAGGCCTACGTCATACAAATGCGAAAGTATCCAGTCCACTTGCTCCCCCTAAGCAGATGCATCGTGAGTAACTCACGGTTTCTGGCGTGTCACTAGCGATTACGCTAATCCCTCGCCCCCTCCAGCGTATCCAGTTCCATCTCCCGCAGCCGCTTGACCTCGTCGCGTAGTTTCGCCGCCTTCTCGAACTCCAGGTTCGTCGCTGCCTCGCGCATCTCGCGTTCCATGTCCTTGATGACGGCGGCCAAGTTCGCCCCGGCCTGGACCTTCTCGCGGCCGCTCTTGTCCTTGCCGATCGAGACCGTGACGTGGTCCTGCTCGTAGACGCTTTCGACGATGTTCTGGATGTTCGACTTCACCGACTGCGGCGTGATGCCGTGCTCGGTGTTGTAGGCGACCTGCTTCTCGCGGCGGCGGTTGGTTTCGGCGATGGCGCGGTCCATCGAGCCGGTCATGTTGTCGGCGTAGAGGATGACGCGGCCGTCGACGTTGCGGGCGGCGCGGCCAATCGTCTGGATCAGTGACGTCTCGGAGCGCAGGAAACCTTCCTTGTCGGCATCGAGGATCGCCACGAAGCCACATTCGGGGATGTCGAGGCCCTCGCGCAGCAGGTTGATGCCGACGAGGACGTCGAAGCCGCCCAGCCGGAGGTCGCGGATGATCTCGATGCGCTCGATGGTGTCGATATCGGAGTGCATGTAGCGCACGCGAATCCCCTGTTCGTGCAGGTATTCGGTGAGGTCTTCGGCCATGCGCTTGGTGAGCACGGTGACCAGCGTGCGGTAGCCGGCCCTGGTGACCTGGCGGATCTCGTCGACGACGTCGTCGACCTGGTTCTTGGCCGGGCGGATCTCGACGGGCGGATCGATGAGGCCGGTGGGGCGGATCACCTGCTCGGTGAAGACGCCGCCCGCCTGCTCGAGCTCCCACGAGCCGGGGGTGGCCGAGACGTAGACGGTCTGCGGGCGCATGGCGTTCCACTCCTCGAAGCGGAGCGGGCGATTGTCCATCGCCGAGGGCAGGCGGAAGCCGTATTCGGCGAGGGTGGCCTTGCGGCGCAAGTCGCCGCGATACATGGCGCCGAGCTGGCCGATGGTGACGTGGCTCTCGTCGATGAACACCAGCGCGTCGTCGGGGAGGTATTCGAACAGGGTGGGCGGGGGCTCGCCGGGGCGGCGGCCAGAGAAGTAGCGCGAGTAGTTCTCGATGCCGGCGCAGGAGCCGGTGGCTTCCATCATCTCGAGATCGAACAGGGTGCGCTGTTCGAGCCGCTGCGCTTCGAGGAAGCGGCCGGCGCCGTTCAGCTCCTGCAGGCGGGCGGCGAGCTCCTTGCGGATGTCCTTGATGGCGCCCGACAGGGTGGCGCGCGGCGTGACGTAGTGCGAGTTGGCGAAGACGCGGACGGAGAGGAGGTCGGAGGCCTTCTTGCCGGTGAGCGGGTCGAACTCGGCGATACTCTCGATCTCGTTGCCGAACAGGGTTATGCGCCAGGCGGCATCCTCGTAGTGGGCCGGGAAGAGTTCGACCGTATCGCCGCGGACGCGGAACGTGCCGCGGACGAAGCCGGCTTCGCCGCGCTTGTATTGCAGCGCGGTGAGGGAGCGGAGCAGCTCGCGCTGGTCGACCTTCTGGCCCTTGCGCAGGTCGACGGTCATGGCGGTGTAATCTTCCACCGAGCCGATGCCGTAGATGCAGGAGACGGAGGCGACGATGATGACGTCGTCGCGCTCGAGCAGGGCGCGCGTGGCCGAGTGGCGCATGCGGTCGATCTGCTCGTTGATGGTCGATTCCTTCTCGATATAGGTGTCGGTGCGCGGAACGTAGGCCTCGGGCTGGTAGTAATCGTAGTAGGAGACGAAGTATTCGACGGCGTTGTCGGGGAAGAACTGCTTCATCTCGCCGTAAAGCTGGGCGGCGAGGGTCTTGTTGTGGGCGAGGATCAGCGCCGGGCGCTGGGTGCGCATGATCGTCTGCGCCATGGTGTAGGTCTTGCCCGAGCCGGTGACGCCGAGCAGCACCTGGTCGGTTTCGCCGTTGCCGACGCCCTCGACCAGCTCCTCGATGGCCGCGGGCTGGTCGCCGGCGGGCTGGTAGGGGGTGACGAGCTTGAACGGGATGCCGCCCTCGGATTTCTGCCGCGGGGCGGGGCGGTGGGGCTGCCAGGCGGTGTTGCCCTCCACCTCCTTGCGGCCGTGCAGGATGATGTCCTCGAGCGCCTTGACGGTGGCGGAGATGCCGACAGTCTGCGCGCCGGCGAGCGACTGGCCGGGCATGTTCTTGGCGCGGACGCGCTTCTTCGAGGCTTCGAGGTCCTCGCTGATCGACTTGCTGGAGGGGACGTGGCCGAAGCCGGCCTGGTCGGATTCGCCCATGCCGCCGAAATCCGGGCGATCGACGGAGTTGGCCTTGGACTTCGGGGCCTTGAGCTGCATGCCGGTGGCGGCGGAGCGATCCGACTTCTTCGCCTTGACCGGCTTTTCCAACGGCTGCGGCACGAGCGGCTGGATGCCGGTGCCGTTGGCTTCGGCGGCGCGGCGGGCGGCGTTGTCGAGCTGGCGCTTGTTCTTCAGCCGCTCCTGCGGCAGGCGCTGGCCCAGGCGCTCGTCCTCGGCCTTCTCGATCTCGCCGAGGAAGTCATCGATGCTGAAGCTGGAGGCGGGCTTTTCCGGCGCGGACTTTTTCGGCGGCATGGCGGACTCGTCGGATCAAGGGTCGGGAGCGCGGCGGGGCGCGCCGCAGCACAGCCCATAGATAGGTGTGAGGACAGCTTGTGTCAGCAGTGGTGCGGAGACTCACTGTAGCAGGACTGGAACGGAGTGGGAACGGGCAGGGAAAAGCCAGCGCCCGGGTGGGGCGCTGGCGGGAGGCGTTGCAGGTTCGGCGGCTGCTTAGTCGGCGTTGGTGATGCGGATGATGGCCGAGGTGCTGGTCTCGCGGTCTTCGGTGACGGCGTAGATGGCGCCGTCGGGGCCGACGCGGACGTCGCGGACGCGGGCGTCGAGCGGGATGCGCTCCTCGAAGGCGACGCGGTCATTGTCATCGAGATGCACCACAACGAGGCCGGTGGAGACCAGGCCACCGATCACGAAGGCCTTGTCCCACCCGGGGAACTCGTCGCCCGCGTACCAGGCCATGCCGGAGGGGGCGATGACCGGATCCCAGTAGTAGACCGGCTGCTGGGTTTCTCTGTCGGCGGTGATGCCGGCGCCGATGGCATCGCCACTGTACTCGATGCCATAGGCGACGTCCGGCCAGCCATAGTTGCGACCGGCTTCGGGCAGGTTCAGCTCATCGCCGCCACGGGCGCCGTGCTCGACCAGCCACAGGCGGCCGTCAGCGTCGAGCGCGGCGGACTGCACGTTGCGGTGGCCGAGGCTCCAGATCTCGGGCAGGGCGCCCTCGGTGTCGGCGAAGGGATTGCCCTCGACTGGCTCGCCCTCGGCGGTGACGTGGAACACCTTGCCGAAGCCGCTGGCGAGTTCCTGGGCCTGGACGCGGGTCACGTTGTCGGAGCGCTCGCCCACGGTGATGTAGAGGTTGCCGTCTTCGGTGGGCACGATGCGCGAGCCGAAATGCTTGTCGCCGTCATAGGTGGGCTGCTGGGCGAAGATGGTGGTGACGTCTTCGAGCGTGCCGCCATTGGCATCGTCGAGCCTCAGGGTGGCGGACGCGACTGTGGTGCCGTTGCCGGACTCGCGCGGCTCGGCGTAGGAGAAGTAAATGCGGCCGGACTCGGCGAAATCGGGCGCCAGCGCCACGTCGAGCAGGCCGCCCTGGCCGCGGGCATCGACCTCGGGCACGCCCGAAACGGCCGGGCCGGCTTCGCCATCGGCACCGATGACATGAAGGGTGCCCGCCTTGGCGGTGACCAGCATGCGGTCATCGGGCAGGAATTCCATGGCCCAGAGCAGCGGCAGGCCTTCGGCGACGGTTTCCTGGCTGGTCTCGACCGGCTCGGCCGGCTGCGGCGCACGATACTGATCGGGCGAGGCGGGCTGCTGGTCGGGCGCATTGGCCGGCTGGGTTTCGACCGGCTCGCCGGCGGGAGCTTCGCCGCCCTCGGCCGGGGCAGCGCCGTCGGCCTGTTCGGCCGGTTCAGTTGGGGTGGTCTGGGCCAGCGCCGGGGTCAGCAACAGGGTCAGCGACAGTGCGGTGCTGGTCAGCAGGCGATTGGTGGTGATCATTGGAGAATATCCAGGTCTTTGATTTTGATCGGTTTTCCGCGCAGGGGTAGGCGCGGGGCTCGATGCAAAGGGCAGACCGGGGCCGATCGTTGCATCAACCGCGGATCACTAAAGCCGGAGTGGGGTGGATGCCTGGGGCGACTATACCGTCGACAGGGGGAGTCTTGGGCAACGGACAGTGCGCGGCGAAGGGAATGCAAAGGACCGTCCGATCTGTCGCCGGCGCGTTGGCGCCGTCGTTGCCCGATGGCCGCTTCACGCTACCAGCGGTCAACGACAACCGCCCCCCAAATCCGGGACCGAGCAACTATCGCGTGCCGTGCGAGCTACACCACATCGCCCTCTGCGAGTGTGGGCGCGCCACCATCGGAATCAGGCCTGCAGGAAGCCGCGCTCTCGCCACATCGCTATAGCGAACTCGATGAATGAAGTGACGCTCCGAGGTGCATCGTGGGGAAAGGGGTGGAGAAGGCTGACTTCGAAGTGAGGCAATGGAGAGTCTGGCTCGATCCGAAGTAGCAGCCCTGAGGCCACGTCGTCTGCAACGAGGAAGTCTGGAACAGCAGCCACCCCCACGCCAGCCAGGCACGCCTCGCGCGCGAGCAGCCCATTGCTTACGGTAAGGGACACCTGACCCTCCGATTTCCCGCGCGCCAAGGTGTTCTGAGCTGCGTATCTGACGAAATGCACGCGAGCGAGATCGCTAGCCTCTGCAAGCTTAAGGCCCGTCCGGGCGAGATATGCAGGGCTGACGAAAAGCCCTGAGGAAGCTGTTCCGGCTCGGCGGACGCGGAGTGTCGAATCGGACAGCGAGCCAACCCGCACCGCGACGTCGGTCGCGTGCTCGACCAAGTCAATGCGGCGGTCATCCATTTCCACTTCGATTGCCACCGATGGGTGCGCGAGCTTGAAGGCCGCAATGGCCGGCATCACCAGCTTTCCCGCTAGCAGGGCGGAGGTGTTCACACGCAGCCGTCCGCGGACAACGTCTTGACCGGGAGCCGCGTCGTTGTCGGCCTCGTAGAGTAGGTCTACGAGCCGCTTCACTCGCTTATAGTAGGCTGCTCCAGCCTCTGTTGGGCTGAGGGTGCGAGTAGTGCGATGAACTAGTCGCGTCTTGAGCTGCTGCTCCAGCTCCGCGACTGCCTTGCTGACCGTGGGTTGCGTCGTCTTCAGGCTGCGCGCGGCGGCAGAGAAGCTGCCCTCCTCGACGACCCGAATAAACATCTCGATGCGCGCCAGGCGGTCCATCATTCATTCCTTGTTGGCATGAGAGTTATCTTACCTAGCGCCTTCCGACACCAGTGTTCATCCCCTAATTCTGTTGGATCACAAAAGAGGAGAGGTCGCTTTGACACCGAAGAAAACCGCCAACGGACTGCTTGCAATCGGCGCGAGCTGGGTGCTGCTGTCCACCGCTACCCTGGGCCAGGGCGCCGACATCACCATCGGAGAGGGCATCTTCCCGGAGAGCATTGCCTCGACCGCTAGCGGTGACCTTCTGATCGGCAGCTTTGCCAAGGGAACCGTCTACCGCGTTCCAGCCGGCGCCACTGCCGCCGAACCTTGGATTACCGGTATCGGACCGATCATTACCGGTGTGTTCGCTCACGGCGACACGGTCTACGTCTGCTCCAACGGCGAGTTCGGCTCCAACGAAGCAGCCCTCAAGACGTTCGATCTCGCCACTGCCAAGGAAACCGGCTCATACGACTTCCCCGATGGAGGCTTCTGTTCCGATACCGCGGTCGCGCCTGATGGGACCGTCTATGTTAGCCACCTCAACTTCGTGCCTGACGGCGCCGGGCGGCTCCTGCGCCTCGCGGATGGAAGCCTCGAAGTCGTTCTGTCAGACAAGGCCATTGCCGGCATTGATGGCATCGCCTTCCTCGGCGACCGCTTGATTGCCAACAACCTGCTGACTGGCGAACTGCTGAGCGTCGACCTAAACGCACAGCCGGCGACCTACAAGGCGCTAGCTCTCTCCTCACCGATGGCTGGACCGGATGGCATGCGCACGACCGAGGACGGCTCTGCCCTCCTCATCGTCGAACAGTATGGCAACCGGCTCGTGTCGGTCTCGGTGGATGGTGACGCAGCGACCGTGACCGAAGTGGCAGCCGGCCTCAGCGGACCCGCCGGTGTCACGCAGATTGGCAACACTGCGTTTGTCGTGGAGGCCGCATTTGCGGCCATGCAGGCCGGAACAGACCCCGGCGTCTTCACCGTGCGACAGATCCCATTGAAGTAGCAACCTTGGTAGCCACGGCAGTGCTTGCTGTGACCGCCTACATCGCCCCGACCCGACCGGCAGGCATCGCCGCAGTGGCGCTGCTGCGAAGACGGCGAGGGGCAGCCGGCCAGTAGGCCGAAGTCCCCAAACCGCTCAGCACAACCCCAACCTGGAAGGAACCAAGACTTGAAAATAGGAATCATCGGAGTTGGAAATCTGGGCGGGACGCTGGCCCGCAAACTCAGTGCCGCCGGGCACACCGTATTGGTCGCGAACTCGAAAGGCGCCGAAGCCATCACGCCCTTCGCGAAGGATATCGGGGCAACGCCGACCGACGTTTACGGGGCTGTTCAGGCGGTTGACCTGATCGTCGTGTCGGTGCCGTTCCACTCCGTGGCATCGCTGCCGAAGGATCTTTTCAAGGGCGTTCCGAGCACCGTGCCAGTGGTTGATACGACCAACTATTATCCCGGGATGCTTAGTCCGCAGATCGCTGAGATCGACGGCGGGATGACCGAAAGCGTGTGGGTAGCACGGCAGCTTGGCCGACCCGTGATCAAGGCATTCAACAACATTATCGCCGCATCGCTTGCCGATCTGGGCCGCCCCGTGGGCTCTCCAGATCGCATTGCGATTGCAGTTGCGGGCGACGATGAGGACGCCAAGCGCGTCGTCATGGGGATTGTCAATGATGTGGGCTTCGACCCGGTCGATGCCGGCAGCCTGGACGAGTCCTGGCGGCAGGAGCCGGCTACCCCGGCCTATTGCTGCGACTACGACGTCGCAGAGACGCGGAAGGGCCTTGCCGCCGCTGAGAACGGGAAAGCGCGGGCAAAGCTTGCAGATCTGCCCGAGGTCTTTGCGAAGCTCGGTGCCAACCCGAACCACGGGGATATCATCGCCGCTAACCGGGCACTCTGCGCACGGTCCTGAGGTTGGAAACGTGCCATGAAAACTTGGAGAGTGGTGCCTCCGCGACGGCCCTATACTTCCTGACCCTGAGTGGCTCCCGCTAGTTTGCGTGCAGGGCGGAGCTTGCCGGGAACCGCCTAGGCCCGTCGCACGCCGGCAATGAGGGCGTTGCATTCACACTCGTGGCTTATCCGACGTCCGCTTTGGGCAAAAAACCGGTCGAGGGCGTTGCCATCGCCTTCGACGGTCGGCTCACCGACAAGCGCCGCGAGCGCATCCGGCAGGTGCTGCAGACGCTGGTGACGACGGCGCGGCGCGGACGGCCGGGGCGGCGTATTTCGTGCCGCGGTAGGGGGGGCTCTGGGCAGGGCGGTGACCACCTCCCCCCTTGCGGGGGAGGTAGCGTCGCCAGGAGCGATAGCGACGTGGCAGAGCTTGGAGGGGGGTATGACCGAGGGTGGTCCGGATTCCTCTGACCTCGGTCGCACCCCTCCCTACCTCCGCTATTGCGCTGGCGCGCCCAAGCTGCGGTACCCTCCCCGCAAGGGGGAGGGTGGGCAGCGGCACGCACTCGATATCTGCGAGCGTGTTGACGCAGGGTCTCGACGCTTCGGTTGGCATGGCGTGGGGCAATCGGCCCGTCATGCCTCGAACCGCACCGGGCACTGGACCAAAAGATTAGCCCCGGCAGGCAATAAGTCCTTCCCAAGCAACGCCGCGGACCGCAACATTGGCGGCGAGGGAGTTTGCATTGGATAGCAGGGTATTCTGGCTGGCGCTGGCCGCCTTTGTCGGCGCCATCGAGGGGGGATCGATTGCCGGCCTGCTGCCGCTGATCAGCGCCGAGTTCGGGGTGAGCCTCGGGCAGGCGGGGCTGGTGGTGCTCGGCTATTCACTCGCCTATGCCGCCGGGCCGCCGCTGCTGGCGGTGCTGCTGGGCGGGGTGGGGCGGCGGCGGATCCTCGCCTGGTCGGAGTTCGGGCTGGCGGTGTGCGCGCTGCTGCTGGCGGTGATGCCGTGGTTCGAGGGCGTGGTGATCGTCCGCACCATCCTCGCCGTCGCGGCGGGCACCTTCACCGGCACGGCGATGGCGACCGCCGCCATGCTGGCGCCGCCGGGGCAGCGCGGGCGCTACATGCAGGTGATCAGCCTGGGGCAGGCGATCGCGGCGCTGGCGGGCGTGCCGCTGATGGCGCTGATCGCGGCGAATTTCGGCTGGCGGATCGACTATTTCGCGCTCGCGGCGATGGCCGGGCTGGCGGCGCTGGCGCTCTACCGCCGGCTGCCGCGCGGCATGCCCGGCGACAGCCAGACGATGCGCGACCGGGTGCGGGTGCTGCGCAACCCCGGCGTCGGCTCGGCGCTGCTGTCGACGCTGCTGTTCATGATGGGGTCGGCGCCGTTCATGGTCTATATCGGCGCGCTGATGGCGGCGGTGGGGATCGGCTACGAGCTGCTGCCGCTGGTGCTGTTCGCCGGCGGCGTCGGCGCGGTGGCGTGCGGCACGGTGGCCGGCCGGATGTCCGATACGCTGGGCAGCGTGCGCACCGGGATGATCGGCGGGGTGGCGGTGCTGGGGGTGATGGGCTCGTACCTGCTGCTGCCGCTGCTGCCGCAGGGCTGGGTGCTGCCGGCGTTGCTGGCGATCTCGTTGGTGCAGGGCTTTGTCGGGCGCACCTACAATATCGCGGTGACCAGCCACATGGCGCAGCTGGCGCCCACGGCGGTGCCGGTGGCGATTTCGCTCAACATGTCGACGTTCTCGATCGGCATGGCGGTGGCCGCGGCGGTGGGCGGCTTTGTGGTGGATACGTTCGGCGCCATGCTGCTGCCCTGGATCGGCATCCCGCTGGTGATCGGCTCGCTGCTGATCTGGCGCACGGTGCCCGAGGGCGAAATCCACATGCGGCCGGGGCCCGGGCCGGAGCCGGGGCCGGACCCCGATCACCGGGCGTAGGGCAGGCGTGCCGCGGCGCCGGCTGTGACTGTGCCGAATTTCGCAACCATGCACCGGGCCGTCCGTTGGTCGGACAGGCCACGACGACCGTGGCAGCGAAAGGATACGATCATGGCAGCGGGTCAGAGCAACGGAAGCGGCGCAAACACAGACTTCGATGACGAGAAGGTCCGCAAGGACGACATCCTGAGCAATCGCGACAAGGCGCAGCGCCAGCCGGGCCAGAGTCTGGATGGCAAGGGTGTGCAGGTGGACGAGTACAAGGACATTCCCACCAACCAGCGGCCGCCGGCGCCAGACGACGTCGAGGCGGATGGGTCGGACACCGACGCAGCCGAGAAGACGGATCGTCCCGGCTTCGACCTCGGCGGCGCGAGCGGCGACATTTCGGCCGGCAAGGGTCTGGGCCTCGGCACCGACGCCAAGGAAGGCCGCGACGACTGGAAATTGCCGCGCGACAAGTAGCAGGCCCGGCTAACAGGTCATCATGGGTGGGCAATCTCAGCCCACCCAGCGCAGACGGTATCGCGAGCAGGGAGCGCGCAAGTGGACTGGTCGGAAATGCTGTTTAAGGGCTGGTCCGGGCTAGCGCGCACGGCGATTGTCGGCACTCTCGCCTATGCCGTGCTCGTGCTGTTCTTGCGCATCTCGGGCAAGCGGACGCTTGCCAAGCTCAACGCCTTCGATCTGGTGGTCACCGTCGCGCTCGGCTCGACGCTGTCGGCGGTGCTGCTGCAGGAATCGATCGCACTGGCGGAAGGCGTGCTCGCCCTCGCGCTGCTTATCCTCATGCAATACCTGGTCACCTTCGTCTCGGTCCGCTGGCGGCCGTTTGCGAAGGCCGTGCGGTCGGAACCGACGCTGCTGGCCCGCGCCGGCACGTTCTGCGCTGACGCGATGAGGCGCGAGCGCGTGACGGAGAGCGAAACGCTCAGCGTCATCCGGGCGGCGGGGGGCACTGGGGTGGAGGACGTCGCCTTCCTGGTTCTCGAAAGCGACGGTACGCTCAGTGCAACGCTGCGCAAGGCCTCGGGCGAAGGCAGGGCGGCGTGACGCGGCTGTCCTTCAATTTCCGGCAGCTGCTGAACACCATGTGGTTCCTGCCTGCCGCATTCTCGGCCATTGCCATGCTCACCATCGCGCTCGCCTTCTACGTCGCCCGGTGGGCGCCCGACGAGTTGCCCGTCAGCATATCGCAGGAGGCCATCGAGTCGGTTCTCCAGATCCTGGCGACCAGCCTGCTGACGGTGGCGGTGTTTGCGCTGTCGACGCTGGTCAGTGCGCTGTCGTCGGCCTCGGCGGCAACGTCGCCCCGGGCGGTATCGCTGATCATCGGCGACAGGGGCGCGCAGACTTCGATTTCGGTGTTCATCGGAGCGTTCCTGTTCTCGATCCTTGCGATCCTTGGCCTGTCGGCGGGGATCTACAGCTCGGCGGGGCGGCTGCTGCTGTTTTCGGTCACCCTGGCGGTGGTCGCGGTGGTGATTGCCGCGCTCATCCACTGGATTGCGCAGATCTCCAATATCGGGCGGGTCGGCCAGACGATCGACCGGGTGGAGGAGGCCACTGCCGAGGCCCTGCAAACCTTCGAGGATCACCCGCTGTTCGACGGCCGGTTGCTGGAGGGCGAACCCACGGGCCGGCCGGTCTTTGCCGGCAAGCTCGGCTACGTCCAGCATTTCGATGCGGCGCGGCTGCAGAAGCTGGCGGAAAAGCACGATCTGCAGATCGCCATCACGGCGCGGCCGGGCGCCTATGCGTCGCCGCTGCGGCCGCTGATGCTTGTGGATGGCGCCTTCGACGACGAGGTTCTGTTGGAGTTGGTGAGTGCTTTCGTCGTCGGCGACCAGCGCAGCTTCGAGAGCGATCCGCGGTTCGGCTTCGTCGTGCTGGCAGAGATCGCCGACCGGGCGCTGTCGCCGGCGGTGAACGACCCCGGCACCGCGATCGACGTGGTGGGCACCGTCACGCGGCTGCTTGTCGACTGGCACCCCGGCGAGGCCGATGGCGACGCGACGAACGATCGGCTGGCCGTGCCGGCGCTTGCGGCGCGCGACCTGCTGGAGGATGCATTCCGGCCAATCGCGCGCGATGGCGCGGCGACGGTCGAGGTGGTGACGCACCTGCTGGGCAGCCTTGAGGTGATCTCGACCGTCAACCCGTATCTGCGTGCGGCTGCACTGGCCATGGCGCGCGATGCCACGGGGCGGGCGCGGCACGCACTGCACGCTCCGGCAGATCTTGAGGCCCTGGAGACGGCGGCGGCGTTCGCCCGCTGACATCAGCCGCAGGCCCTTGCATCCATCACATCCGGTTCATAGCTAATACCGGCGGTTGGCCTTGGGGCGGGAGACGGCTAGTCTCTGTCTGCCTGCCATCCGAACAGCGGGACATTGAAATGACGATCGATCCGAATCTGCGGTCCCTGGTGGCCGTACGTGCCCACATTCCCGACGACGCTTTCACGGCCCAGGGCCTAGGGACCTTGCGCGAAGGCAGCGGGGTGGTGATCCGCGAAGACGGGCTGGTGCTCACCATCGGCTACCTCATCACCGAGGCCGAGGAAGTGTGGCTGACGACGCATGACGAGCGCGTCGTGGCGGCGCATGCCCTCGCCTATGACCAGGAGACCGGGTTCGGGCTGGTGCAGGCGCTGCAGCCGCTCGACCTGCCGGCGCTGGAGCTGGGCAAATCCGGCAAGGCCAAGGTCGGCGATCCCGTCGTGTTCGCCGATGGCGCGGGGCGGTCGATCCGCTCGGCGATCGTGGCGAAGCAGGAGTTCGCCGGCTACTGGGAGTATCTGCTCGACGAGGCGATTTTCATCGCACCGGCACACCCCAGCTGGGGCGGGGCGGCGATGATCGGCGCGGATGGCGACCTGCTCGGCATCGGCTCGCTCAGGCTGCAGATGATGCGTTCGGGCGATACGGTCGAGATCAATATGGTGGTGCCGATCGACCTGTTGCGCCCGATCCTGGATGACCTCTTGACCAAGGGACACGCGCAGCGGCAGCCGCGGCCATGGCTCGGGGTGTTCTCGGCCGAAAGCGACGGCGATGTGGTGGTGATGAGCGTGTCGGAAGACGGTCCGGCGGCCAAGGCCGGCATCCAGCGCGGCGACATCATCTCCGACGTGCGCGACGGCGGCGTCGAGGGGCTGGCGGATTTCTACCGCAAGCTGTGGGACGCCGGCCCGGCGGGCGCCGAAGTGCCGATGCGCATCGTCCGCGACGGCCGCGAAAGCTGGCTCAGGGTGAAAACGGCGGACCGGAACAAGTTCTTGAAGCGGCCGATGATGCAGTGAGGGGGCTGATCGTTTGACAGTATGACGTAAAATACCTATTTTACGTCATACTGGAGCGATGCAATGAAGCAGTTCACATTTTCCGACATGAACCGGTCGTCGGGAGAAATTCTCGAGGCCGCACTCATCGAGCCTGTCGTTCTTACCAAGCACGGCAAGGAGAAGCTCTTCGTGATTTCGGCGCGGGAGTTTCACCGGCTGCGCGGTGAGGGCGCGACCATCTCCTATTCGTTGCATGATGCGCCGGTGGCCATCCAGAGCGAACTAATGGCCGGCATCGACGCGATCCTCGACCGCAAGCCGGATGTTTGACCAGGGCGACGTTGCGGAGTTCTACTACCTTTGGCACCGTGAGGAGATAGCGGGAGAAGAGTCTGGTCGGAAGCCCCGGCCGGTCTGCATCGTCATCAAAACCCCAGGCAATCCTGACGTCGTCTTCCTGTTTCCGTTTACCTCGAAACCTCCATTGGTCGGGCAACTGGCTTTGCAGGTCCCGGAAATCGAGTGTCGCAGGATAGGGCTCTATCATCCCTGTTGGATCGTGCTCGACGAGTACAACCGCGTCGAGATGAACAAAGACTACGACTTCGCTTCTACTGAGCCTGTCGGTTCGGTCAGCCCGGCATTCTTGCGTGAGATTGCGGCGACTGTCGGGGATGCGGTGCGAGCTGCGGGGATCAAGGCCGTCAAGCGGACTTGAGGCTCGTGGCGCATCCGACCAAAGCCGGGTTTACCTGAGGGGCGGTTGGCTGTCTGGTGCCCAGCCGGGCCGGAGGTTGGTCCGAGGTTGGGAGATTGCTTATGAAATACCGCTATCTGGGCCGTTCGGGCCTGCTCGTGTCGCGCCTGTGCCTCGGGACCATGACCTTCGGCAACAGCCAGTGGGGCTGCGACCAGGAGGTGTCGAGCGGCATCGTCCGCAAGTTCGTCGAGGGCGGTGGCAATTTCATCGATACGGCGGATGGCTATTCGGGCGGCGAGAGTGAGAAAATGCTCGGCGTGGCGATGCAGGACTACAACCGAGACGCGCTAGTGATCGCCACCAAGTGCTGGTTCCCCTCCGGCAATGCGGTGACGCAGCGCGGGCTCAGCCGCAAGCACATCGTCGAGGCGGCGGAAGCCAGCCTGAAGCGGCTCGGCACCGACTATATCGACCTCTACCAGTTCCACGGGCCGGACCCGTACACGCCGATCGAGGAGAGCTTGCGCGCCGCCGATGACCTGATCTCGGCGGGCAAGATCCGCTACCTCGGCTGCTCGAATTTCTACGGCTGGCAGATTGCCAAGACCAACGGCGTCGCGGCCCTGAAGAACTACGAGCCGCTGGTTTCGGCGCAGCACCTCTACAACCTGATCCGCCGCGACATCGAGCGCGAAGTGCTGCCGGCCTGCGAAGACCAGGGCCTGGCGATGATCTGCTGGAGCCCGCTGGCGGCGGGCATGCTCACCGGCAAGTATCGCGGGCAGGCCGAGCCGGAGGCGGGGTCGCGCCACGGGGCCCAGGCGGCGATCACTGTGAAGCGCTACTGGTCGGAAGATACGAACGCGATGATCGAGAAGCTGGTCGAGGTGTCGGCGCGGCTCGGCAAGGCGCCGAGCCAGGTGGCGCTGAGCTGGCTGTTCGGCGATGCGCGGGTGACGGCGGCGATCATCGGCGCCAAGCGGGTGGAGCAGGTGGCCGAGAACATGGACGCCGGCGATTTCGACCTGCCGGCCGAGGTCTGGCAGGAACTCACCGACGCCATGCCGCTCAACATGGGCTACCCCTACGAGTGGACCGACATCAACGTCAACGCCACTTTCGGCAAGGCCGAGGCTGAGCCGCGCCATACGGTGCGCATCCCGTAAGATCCGCACTCACGCAGCTTCGGTGACGCCGCCGAAGCTGCGGTTGCGACGGCGGAAGTCGGCGAGCGCGGCCCGGAAATCGGCGGCGGTGTAGTCGGGCCAGCGCGTCTGGGTGAAGCTGAGTTCAGCGTAGGCACATTCCCAGAGCAGGAAATCGGATAGGCGCTGGTCGCCGCCGGTGCGGATGAGGAAATCGACGTCCTCGGTGCCGAGCCGGGCGACCAGCGTGCCGGCGTCCGGACGGTCGGCGGCAGCGGCGATGATGGCGTCGCGGGCGGAATAGTCGATGGCGACGCGCAGGTGCAGCGTCTTGCCACCGGCGGTGCGGCGCTCGGCAGCGCCGATGGCTTTCACCAGCCCGAGCGGCAGGCGGTCGCGACGGCCGAGAACGGTGATGCGGACACCAGCGCGGTGCAGCTTCGGAGCCTCGATCAACAGGAACTGCCGCAGCAGGCTCATCAGGCCGGCGACCTCGGCTTCGGGGCGTTGCCAGTTGTAGGTCGAGAAGGCGTAGAGCGTCAGCGCGCCGACGCCTTCCTCGATGGCGGTTTGGACGATGGTGCGCACGGTATCGGCACCGACAGGGTGGCCGGCGGGGCGGGGCAGGCCGCGCGCCTCGGCCCAGCGGCCGTTGCCATCCATGATGATGGCGACGTGTGGTTTGTGATCAAGTGTGGTTGGCATTGCAAACCTCGGCGGTGTGAGTGGTTGACTGACTGCTGTGGATAGTGTGGGCACTGATCACCTCCCCCCTTGCGGGGGAGGTAGCGCAGCTTGGTGGCTGTGCCACCTAGCGAAGCTAGGAGGGGGGTATCGGCGAGGTTGCGCCCGTGCCCATACCTCGGTCACACCCCCTCCCTACCTCCGCTATAGCGCTGAAGCGCCTGAGCTTCGGTACCCACCCCGCAAGGGGGAGGGTGGCCAGTGACCTGACCAGAAGACAGTGCGATTTCCCGGCCGGCGGGCCAGGGATGGGGCGATCTGGCGATGGGTTCATCAGGCCGGTTTGGGAGTCTCCTCAGTGACTTCGGCGGCGTCCTTGACGATCTGCTCGAGGACCTGGAGGTAGTCGAGGAAGCGCTGGCGACCGGATCTGGTCAGGCGGACCTGGGTGTGCGGACGGTTGAGCTGGTAGCCCTTGGTGATTTCAACGAGGCCCGCTTCCTCCAGCACCTGCAGGTGACGGCTGAGGTTGCCCTGCGTGAGGGCGCAGAGGCGCAGCAGGTCGCTGAAGCTCAGCCCGTCCGGCCGGGAGATCAGCGAGGTGAGGATGCCCAGCCGCGCCTTTTCGTGGATGGTGCGGTAGAGCCCGTCATAGGCGAAGGGCGCATCAGCGGGCATTGTCGGGCTCCGTGGCGCGGTGGACGAGCAGGGCGATGCCGCACTGGCCGAGGGCGAACGGCAGGCCCATGCCCCAGGGGTTCAGCCCGTGGCCGGTGGCTGCCAGCAGCAGCACGGTGAAGCCGGAGAGGAAATACCACGCGCCGGCGTAGATCATACCCGCTGGGAGCGAGCGGGCGGCGGCGAAGATGCCGAGGCTGACGAGGATCAGCCACAGGCCGGGAACGAGCCAGAGGCCCGCCGGGTCGAACTGCGCGAAAAAGGCGAGCAGCGCCGCACCGGCGACGCCGGCGGGGATGAAGTGCAGGACGGCCTCGCGGATCATCTGGTCGGCCAGGCCGCCATGATGCTGGCGCGAGCGGCGCAGCATCTCGGCGCCGATCAGGCTGCAAGCCGCTATGGCTGTAACGACCCATCCGGCGAAGAAGGCGACTGGTTCGGTAGCGCCGGGCAGGATCGACTGGGCCATGGCGACGAAGAAGGCGAGGGCGCCGCTTGCTGCCAGGGCGGCCGGGCCGAGGCCGAGGAACTCGCTCGAGCGGGCGAGGCGGCTCTTGATTTCGACGATGTCGGCGAGGGCCTTGTCGAGGTCGTTCATGGCGTGCCAGGCA
>CAIMLX010000019.1 GCA_903842455.1 uncultured Hyphomicrobiales bacterium
CCATCATCCCGCAGCTCCGTGCCGTCGATCCGGTCGGCTCCGGCATTGGGCGTGACGCGCAGATGCAGCGTCACCCCGTCGGTTGCCGTGCGGTAAGCCCGTGCCGTCAGAACGGCATCGCCGGGTAGATGTAGCGTTGGATCACCTGCTGCAGGATATAGATCGCGAAGAACAGGATGATCGGCGACAGGTCGATCTGCATGCGCGGCAGCAGCCGGCGGATCGGCTTCAGCACCGGCTCGGTCAGTGTCAGCAGCACCCTCCAGATCGCATCGACGATCTGGTTGCGCGTATTGACGATGTTGAACGAGATGAGCCAACTCATGATGATCATCGCCAGCATGACCCACTTGTAGAGCTCGAGGGCCATCACGACGACCTCTAGCAGCACTCTCATCGCGTTCTCCCGTTGGTTCCGCCCCCGCTATCTAGTGGCGACGCGCTGAATCGGCAAGGCGGCGGACGGTCTTGTCCGGCGCTATGGTAACTACTGCCCCCGCCGCCAGGTGATGAAGCGGTAGACATAGATCACCACCACCAGCCCCAGCACGATGGTGGTGCCCGGGTCGAGCCAGGTCTCCACCAACTCGTAGTGCTCGGCCAGCAGGTAGCCGGCTCCAACGAGGATCGAATTCCACGTCAGCGCCCCAAGCGTCGAGAACAGCAGGAACTTCCAGAACGGCATCGCCGCAAGGCCCGCTGGCACCGAGATCAGCGTCCGGATCAGCGGCAGCAGCCGGCCGACGAAGACAATGATCGGGCCGAAACGGCGAAACCAGTCGGTCGCCGTGTCGATCTCCTCGGAGTTGAGGGTCATGATGCGGCCGAACCGATCGGCCAGCCAGCGCACCCGCTCAAGCCCGAAGATGCGTCCGGCAAAATACCAGGGCAGCATACCCACCACCGCGCCCACCGTTGCCGACAGCAGCACCAGCCACAGGTTCAGCGTGCCGTTGGCCGCCGAGTATCCAGCGAACGGGATGATCAGCTCGGACGGGATCGGCGGGAACAGGCTCTCGGCCAGCATCAGCAGGAAGATCCCGGCATAGCCGAGGCTGTTGATGGTCTCGATGATCCAGGTGGCCATGCGTGCTCCGAAGTTTGCCGCAACAAGAGAGTGCGCCGGGTTCGTCGGTCAAGCCCGCGAGAGCCCGACGGGTACCGGAAATGGAAATCCCCGCTTGCGCGGGGATTTGCCTCAGGTCAGGGCAGCGATGTGCCTCAGCTCGCCTTCTGGGCGCGCATCATCTTCTTGCGGTCGTTCGGGTCGAGCCAGATCTTGCGCAGGCGGATCGACTTGGGGGTCACCTCGACATACTCGTCGTCGGCGATGTAGCCCAGCGACTGCTCGAGCGTCAGGCGCTTGGGCGGGGTCAGCCGCACCGCTTCGTCCTTGGACGTGGTGCGGATGTTGGTGAGCTGCTTGCCCTTGAGCGCGTTCACTTCAAGGTCGTTCTCGCGGCTGTGCTCGCCCACGATCATGCCCTCGTAGATCTCATCACCCGGGTCGATCATGATCGAACCGCGGTCCTCGAGGTTCCACAGCGCGAACGGCACGGCAGTGCCGGTGCCGTTGGAGATCAGCACG
The DNA here is from genome assembly GCA_903842455.1 of uncultured Hyphomicrobiales bacterium. Taxonomy (GTDB): domain Bacteria; phylum Pseudomonadota; class Alphaproteobacteria; order Rhizobiales; family Devosiaceae; genus Devosia_A. The sequence goes on from CAIMLX010000019.1 coordinate 1,589, forward strand.
CCGGTGCGGCGGCCCGGCAGGTTGCCCTTGTAGGGCTGGTAGTCGTGGAACAGGCGGTTGAAGATCGCCGTGCCGCGGGTGTCCGACAGCAATTCGGGCTGGTAGCCGATCAGCGAGCGGGTCGGCACGTAGAAACGCAGGCGCTGGCGGCCGACGCCCGACGGACGCATGTCGACCAGCTCGCCCTTGCGCTCGGTGAGCTTCTGGACGATCACGCCGGTGTGCTCGTCATCGACGTCGATGATGACTTCCTCGATCGGCTCGAGCCGCTGCCCGTCGACTTCGCGGAACACCACCTTGGGGCGGCCGATGGTCAGCTCGAAGCCTTCGCGGCGCATGTTCTCGATCAGCACCGCAAGCTGCAATTCGCCGCGACCGGCGACGTCGAACGAGTCGTTGTCCTCGCCTTCGGTGATCTTGATGGCCACGTTGCCTTCGGCTTCGCGCTTCAGCCGCTCGCGGATGACGCGGGACTGCACCTTGTCGCCTTCACGCCCGGCCAAGGGACCGTCATTGATACGGAAGGTAACCGACAGGGTCGGCGGATCGATCGGCTTACTCGGCAGCGGCACCGTCACGCCGGGGTTGACCAGCGTATCGGCCACCGTCGAGGTTTCGAGGCCGGCAATGGCGACGATGTCGCCCGCTTCGGCGATATCGACCGGCGTACGCTCGAGGCCACGGAACGCCAGCACCTTGGAAATGCGGCCCTTCTCGACGACCTTGCCATCAAGGCCGAGCGAGTGGATCGGGTCGCCGGCCTTGACCGTGCCCGAGGTGATGCGACCGGTCAGGATGCGGCCGAGGAAGGGGTTGCGCTCGATGGTGGTGACCAGCATGCGGAACGGGCCGGTTTCCACCTTCGGCTCGGGCACGTATTCCAGCACCTTATCGAGCAGCGGGCCGAGCGAGTCCTTCGGACCTTCCGGCTTGTCCGACATCCAGCCGAGCTTGGCCGCGCCGTACAGCACCGGAAAGTCGAGCTGCTCGGGCGTCGCGTCGAGCGCGATGAACAGGTCGAAGATCTCTTCCAGCACCTCGAGGTGGCGCTCGTCCGGACGGTCGATCTTGTTGATCGCCACGATCGGGCGGAGGCCCTGCGCCAGCGCTTTGCCGAGCACGAACTTGGTCTGCGGCATCGGGCCTTCGGCGGCGTCGACGAGGATCACCACGCCATCCACCATCGACAGGATGCGCTCTACCTCGCCGCCGAAATCGGCGTGGCCGGGCGTATCGACGATATTGATGCGCGTGTCTTTCCAGACCAGCGACGTCACCTTCGCCAGGATGGTGATGCCACGCTCGCGTTCGAGATCATTGCTGTCCATGGCGCGTTCTTCGACGCGCTGGTTGTCGCGGAAAGAGCCGGACTGCTTGAGCAGGACGTCGATCATGGTGGTCTTGCCATGGTCAACGTGGGCAATGATTGCGATATTTCGCAAGGACATGTGGGCGGCCG
>CAIMLX010000020.1 GCA_903842455.1 uncultured Hyphomicrobiales bacterium
GCGGTCTCGAGCATCTCACGGAGCGACCGGCCCAGCCGGTCGATCTTCCACACCACCAGCTGGTCGGCGGGCCGCAGGTAGGCGAGCGCACTTTCATAGGCGGTGCGCTTGGTGCCGGCCCGGCCAGACTCTTTCTCCTCGAAGATCTTCTCGCACCCGGCACGTTTCAGCGCATCGCGCTGCAAGTCGAGGTTCTGGTCATCGGTGGAGACGCGGGCATAGCCAATCAACATGTCTCACTATGTCACAGCACCCTTTACGAGACAATAGATATTGATACATATTTATGAGACACATTGAGTGGGATAGGGGGGTGCCGGCCGTTCTCCTGGACGAATGTCTCAAAAACGTTCGTTTATAAGACATAGCTATTTCGGGCCTCACGAAGACATGCAGGGAACCCCGCCTCAGGCTGGTTGCGGACCGTCAAACGCAGCCCAAAATCCGCCCAAACACAGTTTTTTGCAGGTGCCCCCTTCTTCACTACAAGGACTTGCGCGTTTTGGCGGGCGGGCATGCCCACGCATGTTCCTTAGGCGCAGTCTATAGCTTTCCAGCACGATCCAAGTAGTCTTGGACTTGGCGTTTTATCTGTGATGCGTGATCGGCTGCAAGTTTGTCTGCAAGTTCTGGGTCGGATGCGGCAATGGCTTTAACAATCAGATCGTGCTCCACTACGTATTTCTGCGGTAACTTATTTTCGAATGAAGAATAATATAGAAGAAGTATTCGCCTCCCTTCGTCCAGCAGGCGAGAAAACATTGATGTAAAGTACGGGTTACCACCAGCCTCGGCAATTGCGACGTGGAACTCGCGATTTGTGGCTAACATTTCTAGCGCGTCCTCTAGCTGCACGGCGTGGGCGAATGCTTCGGCCAATTCACGAATACGTTCCAGATGTTCTGGTTTGCGGTTGACCGCTGCCAAGCGTGTTGTAACGCGATGCGTTAGTGAGAGGGCTTCGAAGTAAACTGGCAGGCCCATGACGTCGATTGGTGCAACAATTGTGTTGCGATTAGGAAGAGTTTGAATGAGGCCCTCGGCAGCAAGACGCACCATCGCTTCACGGATCGGCGTCCGCGACATACCGAAACGTTCGGAAAGCGCCGCTTCGTCCAGAGGGCTGCCCGGTGTGACTTCCAGTTCGAGGATGGACCTGCGCAGCGACTCGTAGACCGTCTGGGCTCCCGATCCTCGAACACGCATAGCCTTTTCAGTTCTGACCGCTTGCAGTTTTCGACTTCGCGGCAGGAGTGAATAATCAAGTTCACGCGCTGCGTCGCGTACGCGGGCGCGCGCCACGTCGCTTACTCGAATGTTGCCGCTAAGCGCATGCGAGGCCGTGGCAGCGGACACCCCGGCCCGTTTAGCTACATCCTTTAATGTTACTGGTGACCTCTGAACCATGGTCGCACGCTAGCAGGCTCCGCAATCGGATAAAACCACGGCGCCGCTCATAGGCGGTCATGGCGGCACCAACAACATGCTTGACAGCGGCATTGTCGACAGTAAGTATATTTAGACAACGGGCCGTTCGAGGGCTCGTCGCAAGAAGGGGAGAAAGCAGCATGTTGTTTCGTCGCCTAGCAGCAACGGTCTCAGTCGCGGCGCTCTGCGTGGCCGCAAACGCCACTATCGGCATGGCGCAGGATGTGCCGGCGCTTGACCTCAAATTTGGAGTGCTGGCCGGTCTGTCGGGGGACCTCGCCCAATCCGGCCAGCCTTGGAGCGAAGCCACACGGATCGCTGTTGAAAACTTGGCCGAGCAAGTCGCATCGTGGGGCTATGCCGACAAGGTCAAGATTAGCTTCGTCGGCTCGGAGGACAGCCAAGGTAATGCTCAGAGCGGGATCGAGGCGTCAAAAAAGCTTGTTGGGGTAAACGGTGCTAACGTAATCGTAGGTGACTTTTTTTCGTCCGTGACGGTTGCAGCAGCCCAGTCTGTATTTATCCCAGAGGAAGTCCTCAGCTTCACCGGTGGCACTGCTCCGTCCATCTCCGACCTCAACAAGTCGACCGGTGCGACCTGGATGTGGCGGATGGCGCCGCCAGATTCGGTGCAGGGCCCGGTGGTAGCCAAATTGATTGCCGACGCAGTCGGCGCTGACTCGACCATCAACGTTGCAGCCCGGAACGACACCTACGGCGTTGGACTGCTCGATGCGTTCAAGGCGGCATGGACGGCAGGTGGCGGCAAGATTGGTAGCGAGACGGTCTACAACCCGGACGCGCCGACCCTCGATACCGAGGCGCAGCAGATCGCCTCCGGAAGCCCGGCGGGCTATTTCCTGGTTTCCTTCTGCGGCGACTGGGGCAAGCTCAAGGGGCCGCTCCAGCGCACCGGCACCTGGGATCCCACGAAGACCTTCGGCGGCGACGCGCTGGGTGGATGCCCGGCGCCCAACGAGACGCTTGCCGGCATGCGCAATGCGCGCGGCGACGTCACCAGCGGCAATTCCAACGCCGCCTGGGTTGATCTCTACAAGGCGAAGGCTAATCCCAGCGTCGCCTTCTCGGCGTTCTCTGTCGAGGCGTTCGATGCGCCTTACTTGGCATTCCTAGCCGCACTCGCTGCCGGCTCGTCGGACACCAACGCAGTGCGGGAGAAGCTGGTGGCGGTATCCGGCCCGCCCGGCAGGCAATGCGATTTCACCACACTGAAGACCTGCGTCGACGCGATCCTCGCCGGCGAGGACGTAGATTTCGAGGGCGCAACTGGAGCGATCGACTTTAACGAATTCGGCGATCCCTCAGTCGTTACCTATGTTGTCCTTCAGTCCAAGGGCGATGGCGCAATTGATGACCCTGTGATTGGTAAAGTGACTATCGGCGCGAAGTGACTTGATAAAATCCTCGGCGCCATGAGCGCCGAGGTTCCATCTCCATCAGTCTAGGGAAGACTCCGAATGGACTACGAGGCCGTACGCCATAGCCTACGGGGACCGGGCGCGCTCATCTCCACAGTCTTCAGAGCCGATTTCGAGCTGAAGACCGACGCTATCGAGCGGAACGTCCGGGCGATGATGGCCCGAGGGTTCGGCGCCACCGGCGGTTTCCTGATCGCCCCTTGCGGGGACGGCGAATATGTCACCCTCACCCCCGACGAGATCGGCCAGGTGGTGGGTGCGACGCGGCGCGGCTCCGACGGCAGTCTGCCGATCGTCGCCGGCATCCACACCGCCGACTTTCGCATCGCGCAGCAGGCCGCGCGGGCTGCCCGTGATGCCGGTGCGGTCGCCGTGATGCTGGCGCCTCCGTCCTATTATACGCTGAACCGGGAGGCAGTGATCGACTGGTACGAGCGCTTCGCTGCCGCCGTTGACATCGGCATCATGCTATACGAGCAGGGCTTCCGGGGCCCCGCAGTGAATTCGGGGATGAATGCCGACCTCGTCGGCCGGCTGCTCGACATCCCCAGCGTCGTCGCTATCAAGCATATCGGCATCTTCGCCGTCGTCGACGAGTTCACCATCCTCGACCGCTACCACGACAAGCTCGCTTATATCGATTCGTCGGGCGGCTACGCCACTACGGCCGGCCACATGCATGGCGCGCAGGGCTGGGTCACCGAGCTCGGACCTCTCTGGCCCGAGTTCGAGATGCGCTATTGGGACCTTCTCGAGCAGGGCGACTACAAGGCTGCCCAGCTGCACCGCCACCGCATGGCGCCGCTGTTCCAGTTCGTGTTCGACAATCCCTCGACCAGCACTGCCTATTCCTGGATCACCATCATCAAGGCCGCGCTCGAGTATATCGGGCTCGAAGGCGGACCGGTGCGCCCGCCGTTCCGCGAGCTCAACGCGTCCGAGAAGCAGCGCGTATTCGATCTGCTCGAGAGTCTCGGCGTTCCGAAGGGCGCCTGACATGCTCGATCAGCTGCTGCAGCTCGTCTTCAATGGCCTTGTCACCGGCTCAATCTTTGCCATCGGGGCGATCGGCGCCTCGCTGGTTTGGGGCGTACTGCGCATCGGCAACTTCGCGCATGGCGACTACATGGCGCTGGGTGCCTTTACCACCTTCACGGCCAACGTTCTGCTCGGTCTGCCGCTCGTGGTTTCGGCGCTACTAGGAGTTGCGGCGACGAGCCTGTTCGCCGTCCTCGCGCACCAGCTGGTGCTCAAGCCGATGCGCGGCCGCGGCCTCACCAGCGTCTTCATTGTTACGGTGGGGCTCGCCTTCGTCATCCGCAACACCCTGTTCCTGGTCTTCGGCTCGGGTGCGCGGCGCTTCGACATCGACCAGGCCGAGGTCTATGTCGTGGGGCCCATCCGCATGTCGCCGGGCCAGGCCATCACCATCGTATGCGCACTTATCGCCATCGGGCTCGTTGGCTGGCTGCTGTCCTCGACCAATATAGGGCGCTCGATGCGGGCCGTAGCGGAAAACAGTGATCTCGCAGCGGTCACCGGCGTCGACACCGATGGGTTGGCGACCATCACCTGGCTCATCACCGGTGCGCTCGCCGGCCTGGCCGGCATTTGCCTCGGGCTGGTGCAGGGCACGTTCGATGCCAGCTTCGGCGCCTATACGCTGTTCCTAATCTTCACCGCGGTTGTCCTCGGCGGTATCGGCAGCGCCTACGGTGCGCTGGGCGGAGGGCTGGCGCTCGGGCTCGTCATGGAGGTATCGACCTGGGACGGCTTCGCAGGCGGGCTCGACCCACGCTACAAGTTGATCCTGGCGTTCATCGCCTTAATTCTCATGCTGCTGGTGCGGCCCGAAGGGTTGTTCGGCAAGGCGAGGATCGTCTGATGCTAGAATTCTGGCTCTTCGTTCTGGCCACCGCCGGCATCTACACCATCTTCTCGCTGGGCCTGCTTGTCCAGTTCGGCATCGCCGGCCTGCCCAATTTCGGCAACGGCGCCTTCATGGCGATATCCGCCTATGCGATGGCGATCTCGGTGGTCAACGGCCTGCCCATGTGGGCCGCCGCCCCAGTCGGCATTGGCGCGGCGGTGCTGTTCGGGCTGCTGCTCGCCATCCCGACCGTGAGGCTGCGCAGCGACTATCTGGCTGTGGCGACGATCGCCGCCGGCGAGATCGTCCGCTACCTGGCGCTGAACCTGCAAGAGCTGACGGGCGGTGCCGCTGGCACCGTCAACCTCCTCGGCCCCGGCATCGCAGCAGACTACAATTCGTCCTGGCTGCGCTTCCAATCGGGGGTGCGCGGGCTGATCTCAAACCTCGTCGGCCAGCGCGTTCCTTCCGACGTTGCGTTCATTGCAATCCTCTGGCCGGTGGCCTTGCTGCTGCTCGCAGCGGTCTGGTACATGGTGCGCTCACCCTGGGGCCGTACGTTGCGCGCCATCCGCGAGGACGAAACCGCGGTCGCCGCGCTCGGGAAGGACGTGTTCGCCTACAAGCTGCAGGCTTTTTCGGTCGGCGCCGCGCTCGCGGGGGTCGCCGGGCTGTTCTTCGCCTGGCAGGTTTCGAGCTTCAGCCCAGACGATTTCCGGCCCACGCTGACCTTTTACGCGTTCGTCATCGTCATTCTGGGCGGCAAGACCAATGTCTGGGCCGTGCCGGTCGGTGCAGTTCTGTTCGCGGGCATCTTTGCCGGGACGCGGTTTCTCGATTTCTGGCCGCTTTCGGTTTTTGCCTCGGGTGATCGGGCTTATCTGCGCCTCGTCCTCGTCGGGCTCGGGCTCATTGTCCTCGTCATCTGGCGCCCGCAGGGCATTTTCGGCAACCGTCGGGAGGACGCCCTTGAAACCTAAGGACGCCATCCTGTCAGCAAGCCATGTTGGCATGCGCTTCAAGGGGCTCGTCGCCGTCGACGACGTCTCGCTCGCGGTCGCGCGGGGCTCGATCACGGCGCTGATCGGCCCGAACGGGGCGGGCAAGACCACCCTGTTCAACTGCCTCTCAGGCTTTCTGCCCGGCGCCGCCGGCAGCGTCGTTTTCGATGGCCGGCGCATCGACGGCCTGCCGCCGCATCGCCGGTCGCGCGCCGGGCTGGTGCGCACCTTCCAGATCCCGCGCATTTTTCACCGGCTGACCTTGATCGAAAACATGCTGGTCGCCGATCGCGCCCAGCCCGGCGACGCGCTGTTTGGCTGCTTCATGCGGCGCGGCGCCACGCTCGCCCGCACCCGCGCCGCGACCGAACAGGCGCGCGACCTCCTCGCCCTGCTCAGCATCGAGCGGCTTGCTGACGACTATGCTGGCACCCTCTCGGGCGGGCAGCGCAAGCTCCTCGAACTGGGCCGCGTGCTGATGACCGACCCGAAAATGATCCTGCTCGACGAGCCGATGGCCGGGGTCAATCCGGCGCTCGGCGGCAAGCTGCTCGAGCGGGTGGAACACCTGCGTCAGGAGCGAGGCATCACTTTTCTCTTCGTCGAACACGACATGGAAATGGTGATGCGCGTCTCGGACCGCGTTGTCGTCCTCGACCAGGGCCGGGTGATCGCCGACGGCCCCCCCGACACCATTCGCGCCGACCTGCGCGTCATCGACGCCTATCTGGGCCGCGCCGACCTTGGAGCCTCCGCGTGATCGCCCCCGACCTCGCCTTGCACGCAACCGGCATCGCCGCCGGCTATGGCGACGCCCGCATTCTGCACGGCGTCGATATCAAGGTGATACAGGGCACCATCGTCACCATCATGGGCCCGAACGGCTCGGGCAAGTCGACGCTGCTCAAGACTATCGTCGGTCTAGTCCGCCACCTCGCCGGCACCACCCTCATCCGCGGCCGCGATGGCCAGCCGGTCGATATCACCCGCAGCAAGCCCTATGGCCTCGCTGCGCTGGGCCTCTCCTACGTGCCGCAGACCGCCAACGTGTTCGCCGATATGTCGGTGCTCGAGAACCTGCAGCTCGGGGGCCTGCCGCTCGGCGGCGGCGGCGCGCTGTTCCAGCAGCGGCTCGCTACGGTGCTCGAGCTGTTTCCGGTGGTCAGCGGCCGCCTTGCGTCGCGGGCCGGCACGCTCTCGGGCGGGCAGCGCCAGATGCTGGCCATGGCCCGTGCGCTCATCACCGACCCGGTTCTGCTGCTCCTCGATGAACCCTCCGCCGGCGTCCAGCCCGATTTCGTCGATCAAATATTCTCCAAGATTCGTGAGTTCAGCCAACTCGGGCTCTCGGTTCTCATCGTCGAACAAAAGGCGCGCCAGTCACTGGCGTTTTCCGACTACGCCTATGTCCTCGAAATGGGGCGCAACCGCTTTGAGGGCACCGGCCGCGAGTTACTGCACGACCCCGCTATCATCGACCTCTATCTCGGCGCGGGCCGCAAGCCCGCCGCAACGCGTACGGAAGCCCAAGATGTCCGCATCCTCCCCTGATGGCCTGCGCGTAGCGCGCGCGGCGGGCGTTGCCCGCGGCAAGCGGCTGAGCTTTGTCTTCGACGGCGTACCCGTCCTCGCCTACGAGGGCGAAAGCGTTGCGGCAGCGCTGCTCGCCGCCGGGCAGCGGGTGCTGCGCACCACGCCCGTGACCAATGCCCCGCGGGGCGTCTTCTGCGGCATGGGCGTCTGCTATGATTGCCTCGTCGCCATCGACGGCGAGCTGAGCCGCCGCGCTTGCGTGACCCTCGTCACCGAAGGGATGCAGGTGCAGACCCAGCTCGGCTTCGGAGCGACGCCATGACTAGCGCCTCGCTCGGCAGCGCGGATGTCGCCATCATCGGCGCGGGGCTGGTCGGCTGCGCCACCGCCTATCACCTCGCAAAGGGCGGCGTCGATGTCGCGGTCATCGATCGCGGCGCCATCAATCGCGAGGCCTCCGGGGCCAATGCCGGCAGCCTTCACCTCCAGATCTACGTCCACCCGCATTTCCCCGACGACTGGATCGACCGCATTCGGCCCACCATCGACCTGATGCGCGAGGGCCAGAAGAGCTGGGCCAGCATGGAGCAGCGGCTCGGCACCGATTGCGGCGTCCGCCTGGGCGGCGGCCTGTGGGTCGCCGAGACCCAGGACGAGATGCGGCTGATCGACAAGAAGGTCCGCGCCGAGAACGCCCACGGGGTTATGAGCTCAACCTACGACCGGGCCGGCATGCTGAGCCTCGCCCCCTATCTCGGCGAGCACGTGGTCGGCGGCAGCTTTCTTGCCGGCGAGGGTTTCGCCAATCCGCTTCTGGTCACGCCGGCGCATGCCGCCGCGGCGCGGCGGCATGGTGCCCGCTTCTTCACCGATACCGGTGTCACCGCCGTTTCGCGCGACGGCGCCGCCTTCGTCATCGAAACGGCGCGCGGCCCGTTCCGCGCTGGGCAGGTGGTGGTCGCGGCCGGCGCCTGGACGGCCGTCATCGGCCGCATGGTGGGGCTCGAGCTACATGTCGAGGGCAGCATTGCCCAGGTCGGGGTCACCGAGGCTCGCCCCAACATCATGCTTGATCATCTGCTGCAGCATGTCGGCAAGGGGCTGACGCTTAAGCAGTCGCGCCAGGGCACCTACATCATCGGTGGTGGCTGGCCCGGGCGCTACGACCGCAGCCGCGACAAAAAGCACCCTGCGCTCGAGTCGATCATCGGCAACGCCTGGGTCTCCGCCCGTACCGTTCCCGATACTGCGAAGGCCCAGCTGGTCCGGACTTGGGGCGGCATGGGCGGCGGCTCGGTCGATGGCCTGCCTATCATCGGCCCGTCGCGCGCCGTGCCGGGCTTTCATGTCGCCTACGCGCCGCTCGGATTCACGATGGGGCCGATCGTCGGGCAATTGTTCAGTGAAAGATTCTTAACCGGCGAAGCCAGCCTGCCACTCGAGCCCTATTCCCCCGACCGGCTCCTGGATCGCGCCGCATGAGCACCACCGAACAGGCCGACCTCGTGATCATCGGCGGCGGGCCCGCCGGCCTCTCCGCGGCCATCGCGGCGCGCCGGGCCGGCGTTCCTTCAGTCGTCGTCCTCGACGAGGGACTCGCGCCTGGCGGTCAGATCTTCCGTCGCTATGGCCCCGGCTTCACCATCACCGATCCACATAGCGCCGGTCACGAGTACCGCGACGGCGCGGCCCTCATCGCGGCGGCCGAGGCGAGCGGCGCAGAAATCCGCGCTCGTACAGTGGTCTGGGGAGCCTGGGAGCGCACGCTCGCCTGTGTCAGCAACGAAGAGCGCGCCTATACGCTCACCGCACGCGCCATCGTCGTGGCGACGGGCGCACGCGACCGGGCCGTCGCCTTTCCCGGCTGGACCCTGCCGGGAGTTATTACCGCCGGCGCCGCCAAGACCATGGTCGCCATCCAGCGCGTATTGCCCGGAAGGCGCATCCTGATGGCCGGTTCGGGCCCGCTAGCGCTCGCCTTTTCGGCCCAGCTGCGAGACTATGGCGCCAATATCGTCGCGGTCGCGGAGGCCGCTCCGCCCCCCGGTCTCGCCGATCTGGCGCAACTGGCCCGCGACGGCGCGCCGCAGGTACTGCTCGAGGCTTTGCGCTATCGCGCCACGCTCCTCCGGCACGGAATTCCCTACGAGACCATGACCGGCATCGTGCGCGTCGAGGGCGACAGGGAGGTGGAGCGCGCGGTCGTGGCGCGGCTCGATCGCGACTGGCGGGTCATGCCTGGCACCGAGCGCGAGATCGCCGTCGATACCGTGGTGCTCGGCTATGGCCTCGAGTCCAATTCGGAACTGTCGCGCCTGCTCAACTGCACGCAGCGTTTCGATCGCACCGGCGGTGGCTGGGTACCGGTCAAAGACCAGCGGATGCGCACCTCGGAGCCCGGCATCTACGCGGCGGGCGACGGTGGCGGCGTCGGCGGCTCGCGCAGCGCACTGCAGCAGGGCGTCATCGCCGGCATCGCCGCCGCCGAGGAACTCGGCGCCCTCGCGGCGACAAAGGCGGGCGAGCTGCTGCGCGCCCCGCTGCGCCGCCTCGCCCGCGTCGAGCGCTTCGTTGCAACGCTCAACCGCATCTATGCCGTGGGTCCTGGGCTTTACGAGCGCGCCACGCCCGACACCCTCGTCTGCCGTTGCGAGGAAAAGAGCGAAGCCGATCTGGAGGCGCTGATCGCCGAGGGCGTCACCGACGTCAACACCATCAGGGCGCAAAGCCGCATCGGCATGGGGCGCTGCCAGGGGCGCAACTGCGCCAGCCACGTCGCGGCGACGATTGCCCGGATCACCGGGCGCGACATCGCATCGATAACCCCTCCAACCGCACGCCCGCCGCTCAAGCCCGTGCCGCTCGGCGCCATCGCCGAAGAACGATATCAGGCCGAAGCGGCGGTCGAGATCAAGTAGGCAACTACGATGGCTATGTCCCCCGTCGCTGCCCAACACCGTGCGTGTTCACCGGCTTCCTTCTGCGCCCTGAAACCCCGCTGCCGCTTTGCGAGACCCACATGACCAGATCGCCCTTTTCCGGTTGTATTCCGGCGTTGATGACTCCGTGCAC
>CAIMLX010000021.1 GCA_903842455.1 uncultured Hyphomicrobiales bacterium
CTGTTGTTTGCCGGCCCATCTCCTTGGACCTTCCAGCCATCCAGCGTCGGGCGAAGGTGTCGCGGTCGAGGACGAAGTAATCCTCGGACAGGCGCACTGCATCATTCATGGCGACAAGACCGCGTTCGGCATACGTGGACATCACGTGCGTCTGCGCCGTCTGCTCCGCATAGTGCTCCTCGAGCGGTTGGAAGTGCGACCTCGTAAATTGACCTCCCGCCGGATTCAGGTGCACCGTCATCGCTTGGCGGAAAATGGTCAGCCCCTTGCCCAAGCTCGCCACCTCCTGCTCGTGTAACCAGAGCAGCCCTCGCTCCATCAGCTTGCTCATGTCGCGCACACCGCTAGTGCGAAGCAGGGCGTCACCATTGAGGATGGCGAACAGATCGCCAAGCGTGGTTTCGACCTGGAGATCCTTACCCCTGTCGCCTTTGGCGAGTCCCACCAGATGGCTCAGCAGCAGTTCGGCGGCCAGTCGACGGCGGCCCGCCATCTCGTCAAGCGCTTGCCATGGACGTTGCAACACCACTGCCAGCGTGTTGCTCGAGACCTTGCGAAGGCCGACATTGCCGCGTCCTCCATCAAGGTCTCGTCCGTCTTGGGCCATCGCCCGCACCAGCCGCTCCACAATGTCGGGACGAACTCCCATATGACCGCGGTCGCGCAGGGTCTGACTGGTAACCTGTAGGTTGAGGGGGAGCCCCTCTCCGACTTCCGCGTCCGGTGCTGCTTCTCGCATCAACCTGATCAGGTCGACCTCAAGACCTGCTGCCAGGACGAAGCGGTCGCGCGAGGGGTTCTTGACCCCCACATGCACAAACACCGTCACCGCTACGTCGTTTCGGGCGATTCGTAGCGCCTCGAGGTCGGCCAGCGCCTTGTTGAGAGCGCTGGCGGCTAGGCCGCTAATGCCGGTCAGCTCATCGGTGCTGATGCCCTGGTCGATAGGCGCGTTCATCAGGTGCCGGACAATGCTCCTAAGCTGCCGGCGTCGCTCCTCTGTTATGCCAGAGGCGCCCGCGATGATCGCTTCAGCTTCTTCCATCGTGCGCACTAGCAGCGACGATGGAAAGACCTGGACGCTGTTCTCTTCACGCGTCAGCAACACCGCTTCCTCGAGCCAGGATACTGCCGTCTTTACCCGCGTATCGTCGGTCGCGCTCTCCCGCTCGAACTCGCGATCAAGCTCGGCTCGGACAATCTCGCCCGACGTGGCGACGACGGTGCCGCTCTGCTTCTTTCCGCGATCACCCATACGGCGCAGTGCCTTTAGGATCGCGGCGATCTCATGCTGGGCGAGATGCGACCGGGCGGACAGGGAGAATTGCCGCTCTACATCCTCGGCGGCGAACAGCAGCACGCAGCTGGCAGGATTGCGATCCCGGCCCGCCCGTCCGGCCTCCTGCAGGTAGTTTTCGAGCGAGCCTGGAACGTCGGCATGCACAACCAGCCGGATATCCGGCTTGTCGATGCCCATGCCGAAGGCGTTGGTGGCGGCAATGATGCGCAGCTCTCCGAGGCGGAAGCGCTCCTGGACGCTGCGCTTCTCCTCGGGCTTCAGGCCGGCGTGGAAGTGCTCGGCCGACAGGCCCTGCTGCTTGAGAAACGCTGCCACCCGTTCGGTGGCGCTGCGCGTAGCGCAGTAGACGATGGCGCCGGAAGCACCCTCGATCGGCAAGGCGGTCTGCAGCACATCGAGAATATCTGCCAGCTTGGTGCTGCGACTAGTTTCGCGCACGGAAAAGTCCAGGTTGGTCCGCACGGCGCCGCCATCGAGCAGCAGCAGGTCGAGCCCAAGCCGGGAGCGGAAGTGCTCTCTGATATCGCGCACCACCTCGACCTTGGCGGTGGCGGTGAGACACAGCACAGGCGTCGGCGGAGCGTCGCCCGCACTTTCCTTGATGAAGCGGCCGACATAGCGGTAGTCGGGGCGGAAGTCGTGTCCCCACTTCGAGACGCAGTGCGCCTCGTCCAAAACCCACAGCCCGATTTCGCGCTGCTTTAGCACAGCACGCACCGATCTGCTGCGTAGCTGCTCGGGTGAGATGAGCAGCATGGCAGCGTCGCCCATGCGCACCTTGTCGAGCGCGTCCTGACGCTCAGGCATGGAAAGCTGACCGTTCACAGTGACTGCCGACGAGATGCCGGCGCGAGCCATGCCCTGAACCTGATCGGCCATCAGCGCCACGAGCGGCGAGATCACGACAGTCAGTGCGCCAGTCCGATCGAACTTCGACAGCGCCGGGACCTGGTAGCAGACCGACTTGCCGGTGCCCGTGGGCAGGATGCCGAGCACACTGATTCCATGCATCGCCTCGTCGACGATACGCTCCTGCAACGGTCTTCCCATGTGGTCTGCCGGCTCCGGCCTGTAGCCGGAGAAGCCAAACCAACGTTTGAGCGCCTTGACGGGGTCGTGCTGCTCTCTGCACCAGTCACAATCGGGTCGATCGCAGCCAGCATCGCGCAGTTCCTTCACGATCAACGCCGCGTCAGGGAACTGCCTGCGCACCCAGGGAGGCATCACCGAGTCCCCACCGGCTACTAGGATCCACGACAGCGCATATGCCGTCGGCCACCCGAGCCGCGGACTCCCCAAGCTTACGAGAAGCTTGTCCACCGCCGCTCGGCAGGCGCGGGTATGCAAGAGGTTTGAGACGGCCGCCCGCGCGGCTGCATACCCTGGCGCTCCTGCACCACGGATTTCGCGGAAGACGGCGTCGAAGCCGCCGCCTTCTTCCATCCGCGTGGCGAGGTAGTGATAGGCGGTGATGGCATCGGGCTGCTGCAACTGCTGCTGCCGCAGCGCCTCGAGTTGGTTACGCAGGACGTCGAACACCAGACGCGCATCCATCACCGGGTCGTTGACATGTCCGGCCTGCAGGCGGCCGTCGTGATAGTGCTTGACCAGATGGTGGTAGGGGTTGCGGGGAAACGCCAGCGGGTTGAGCCACAGCGTGTCGATCGGGGCCCGACATAGTTCTGCCAGGCGCGGCCGCAATGCCATCAAGTGCGGCAGATCGTGTCCGATGATGTTGTGACCGATCAGATGAGATGCGTCGCCAAGTTCAGCCTCGAGGCGATTTAGGCCGACCTCGATGTCGTTCTTCCCGGCCACAATGGCCGGGCCGCCATCGGCCCGCACCGCCGCAAAGGCGAACACCCTGGCGGTTGCAGGATCGACCTCGAGGTCTACGGATACGCAGCTTAGAAGCAATGCGTCAGGGGCCGCGGTCATGCCTGCAGGACACGCACTTCTGGTTCGTCTGACGTGAGCACGGCGGTCAAACTGATCCTGCTTAACAACGGTGTTTCCTAGCTGCATTACCAATACTGAGCCATAGCAGACACTGAGCAATCCACCAGCAACCAGTAGCGCCAAGAGGTCAAAGGCTGCTCTGGAGTAGCCGAGCCGACATGGATGATCTGCAACCACCACAGCCGTTGGCTGCCCGCGCGGAGAACCTCATCATCCTGACCGCGGCCGGGTCGTCGGCAGTCGACCTGATGCAACCGACGATCCACCGGCTGGCCGATTTCTATGTCAGGGCCGTCGGCGACAGCACTCTGATCGAACCATACGCCCGCGAGAAGGACTACGTTCGGGTGCGATATGTCGTCACCGAGGATCGGTCAGACATCTCAATCAGCAGCGTGCTCCCTTTCACTCAGACCATCCGGCTCTCCGTCATCGCCGGTCTCGAGATGGACCCGTTCGGCGTTCCGCTTAACAAGCACTGGCTCGCGGGTCTTCCTTCAGACTGGCCGGGAAAGCCACCAAAACAAGCAGGGTGACTGAGCACCTTCCCGCCGCCTTGCAGGGCAGGTGTGAGCCGCGTGTCCACTTCCTTCATGTTGCCGGCGGTGAGACACGGCACCGCGATCCAGGTCGAGCGAGGCTCATTGGATCCTCGACGCTGCTCTTCTTGATGACGTCGCCACTGAGGATCAACGGCGCACCGATCGCCCGGAGTAGGCCACTGCGCGTTCCCGATCAAGCGAACGCTATAAAGTAAACATCAGCACTAAGTGCTTGTTTATTTGAAGGAAATCGCATGACCATCGGAAAGCCATTCGCCGCAACTCGCCTCAGCTCGTATCTCACCAAGCGCATCCTCGAGCTCCGCCCCACCAAGACCCAGGGACTGATCGCAACCGAAGCCGGGTTTACCAACGTGAACATGCTTTCGATGTTGAAGTCAGGCAGCAACCGCCTCCCCATCGATAGGGTGCCGGCTCTCGCCAGGGCCCTTGACGCTGATCCGGCTTACCTGCTCCTCCTCGCCCTCGAGCAGATGGTCGGCAATACTGATGCCCAGGCTATCCTCGAGATCCTCAACACCGCGGTAACCAGGAACGAGATGGCCTGGGTGACCGCGATCCGCGAAGCTTCGGGTCATAGCGATCCGACACTGACCAAGCGTGGCCGCACCGCCATTTTCGGCGTGTTCGGGAAGTGAGTCTCCGGCCCCCTCTCACCAGCCAGCTCGTGCTCCTCGACGAGCACGAGAACTTCTGGCTCGATTGCCTCAGGGCGGCCTGCCCCGCGGGTGTCCCCGCCCCGACCCTCGCCCGTGCACAGGCCCTGCGTAGGCTGTTCGCCTCAGGGGAACTCGAGCGAGGCGGCCTCGATGCCCGGCGCTAAGGAATGGCTCACTGGGCTGCTGCAGCGGCTCAGGAAGGCCCTCCACGGCGGGTCCCGTGCTAACCATCGCGTCGCGGTGCTGATCGAAGGCGACGGCACCAGCCCTCATCACGCCGACCTCGTGTTCGCCTACGCCCGCTCCTTGGGATATGTCTCAAGCGCCCAGCTGCACGCCAACTTCGCGGCGCTCGCCCCCAGGGCATGGTCGGTGCCGATCAGGGCGCACGGTATCACTGCTGTCCAGCACTTCAGGGGTATGCGGGGACGATCGACGGTCAGCGCTCGGCCAGCATGGATCTCGAACTCCTCCGCGCGGCCTGCAGGCACGCAGCCAAGGAGAAGTTGATCGCTGGTGCGCCGAACGTCTGGTTGCCGCCCAAGTCCGAACCGCGCCAGCGCTGGCTGACGAGATCGGAGGTCGCACGATTGCTCTGGCTCGCGCTGCGCGGCACGCGATCCAAGAACGGCCGCTCCGGCAGTCGCGACGATTGGCACACCCGCCGGCATTTGGCCCGCTTCATCGTGATGGCATTCTATACGGGCTCCAGGAAGAAGGACATCTTGAACGCCTGCTTCGAGCGGACCTCTGACTACGGTTACGTCGACCTCGAGCGGGGCCTTTGGGTTAGGAAGGCGCCGAGCAAGCGGGCGACGAAAAAGAAGCAGCCGACCATTCCGCTTCCCGCGCCGCTTCTGGCCCATCTGCGCCGCTGGCACAGCAACGGTCAGCGCTTTGCCGTCGAGTTCAACGGCAAGCCCATCGACCGCATCGACAACGCCTTTCGGCAATTGGTGAAGGACTGCGGCCTTAGCAGTGACGTGGTTCCGCACACCTTCCGGCACACCGCCATCACGTGGGGTATGCAGCGTGGCATGGACCCGTGGGACGCCTCGGGCTACTTCGGGCTCAGCATGCAAACGCTGCTCGAGGTCTACGGACATCATCATCCAGACCATCTTCGCGATGCAGCCGAGAAGATGGGAAAGGCGCGAAAGTGACGGCCTGTGCGGCCGACGGATGCTGCAACTCTGTCGGTAACCCTGTCGGTATGAAAAACCCCGACCTCGCGAGAGGCCGGGGTTGATTGGTCGGAGTAGAGTGATTCGAACACTCGACCCCCTGCTCCCGAAGCAGGTGCGCTACCAGGCTGCGCTATACTCCGTCAGGTTTCCGGATGTCCGCCTGAACGCCTGAAACTCGGGAAGTTTCCGGCAGCGGCCCATCGGGTTGGCGGGCGTTATAGCGGGGAGCCCCCGGCAGTTCAAGCGCCGTTATTCAGCCGGATCGGCGCTGGTTGCCTCCCGTGGTGAACCGTTGTAACAACCGCCCCGTTGGGGCGTCGCCAAGTGGTAAGGCAGCGGTTTTTGGTACCGCCATTCCCAGGTTCGAATCCTGGCGCCCCAGCCAGCCTCTTAGAACCGATGTATATCA
>CAIMLX010000022.1 GCA_903842455.1 uncultured Hyphomicrobiales bacterium
AAGTAGGTCGCTGCCGGGTCTGCCAAAAACACTGCGTCTCAATACAAGCCGAAACCAAAACCCCATCCACAAAAGTGGATGGGGTTTTTGCGTTCAAACGCCAACCCACAGCACAAAATCCGCCGATCCCGCCCGCTCCAGCGCCGCCGATCGACCGCCTCACTCCGGCACCCATCCAGCCCCAGCCCGCCGCAGCCGCGGCGACGCCAGCACCCACACCAATCGATCCCCCAACGCCACCAGCTCCGACCGGCCCCGCCAAGCCTCAGACTGCAGCATCGCGCAGCCAACCGAGACGGGCTCGATGCCGGCCGCGCGCAGCAGCGCCAGCCCGGCGACGATCGAGCGCCCGGTGCTGACGACGTCATCGGTCAGCACGACGCGCCGTCCGGCGAGCAGCGGCAGCATGTGCGGATCAAGATACAGCCGCTTCTCGTCCGGCGTCGTCACCGAACTCACCGGCACGCTGAGCGCGTCGTCGTACCAGAACTTCCGCGAGGTCCCGCAGGCGACATAACGGGAGTGACCGAGCCGGCGCGCCACCGCATCGGCAAGCGTCAGGCCCAGCGTCGGCAATCCGATGATCACCTCGGGCTCGAACTCGGCAAGTTTCAGGGCAAGGCGCGCCGCCAGCGCGTCAACCACCGCGAAGCTCGCCTGGTTGACGATGAGCGAGCAGAGGGCGTGTTCGCCGTCGGGCAAGACCCGGATCGGCAGGTGGAGTTCGAGCGCGTCATCGAGGGCGGCCGGATAGTAGCCGCTGAACGGGCCCTCCCTGGGAGAGCCGGAGGCGGGGGCGAGGTCCTGCCAGAAGTGCTGCATCACGTCACAAAATCTTCTGTTTGTTGAGCAATCTATGCATCAACCCGAACACTAGGCACGGCACGACTCTCATATGTTCAATCCCCTACACGCCGCCGCGCGGCTCGCCGGCATCCTGCTGATGCTGGTGGGCATCGTCGGTCCCGCCACTGCGGACAATCCCGTCACCATATTCTCACCCTTCAACGTCGCCGACGCGATGGACAAGGGCGTCGAGAAGATTGCCGACATTCCCTACGCCGATGGTGCGCGAAAAAAACTGGACATGTACAGGCCGGAAAAGCCCGGTGGGCTGTCGCCGGTGGTGATGTTCATCTATGGCGGCTCGTGGCGGGCGGGTGACAAGTTCGAGTACGAGTTCGCCGGCAGGGCGTTCGCGGCGGCCGGCTTCCTCACCATCGTTGCCGACTATCGTTTGTGGCCCGAGGTCAAGTATCCGGGGTTCCTCGACGATTGTGCCGAGGCGATGAAGTGGATCGAGGACAACGTCGAAAGCTATGGCGGCGACCCAAACCGATTCTTCGTCGTCGGGCACTCGGCGGGAGCCTACAATGCGGTGATGCTCGGGCTTGACGGGTCGTTCAGGCGCGATTTCAACGTCACCATGCCGATCCGTGCCATTGCTGGAATATCGGGGCCCTACAACTTCTACCCCTTCGAGTATGACCAGGTCCGCGACACCTTCGGCAGCGCACCGAACCCCGAGGGGACGCAGCCCATCAACCTGGTCACCGCGGATGCGCCGCCGATCTTCCTGGCGAGCGGGACAACCGATCCGATTGTCCGGATCGAGAACTCCCACGCGCTGGCGGCGAAGCTCCTCGCCAATGGCACCTGGGTCACCGAGCGGTACTACGAAGGCTTCGGGCATCTCGAGCCGGTGGTCGCCCTCGGTTCGATGATGCGCTTCCGGATGCCGGTGCTGCAGGACATGGTGGACTTCTTCCAGACGTTCGGCGCCTTCCCGTCCGGCGTCCCGCGACCGTTCTTCACGCCGGAGCCACCGCAGACCGAAATGACTGCCTTGATGGAGCAGATGGACAGGGTGCTGCAGCCCATCAACACCACTGGTCGGTAGGGAGGCTAGATCGCGACGCTCGACAGCCGCATGGCCAGCATCTGGCCAAAGCGCGCCATCGAGCGGGCAGCGATCTGGCCTACCGAATAGGCTGCCACTGCATAGAAATGCTGGGCCGGTTCGGTGCGCAGGAAGGCGATGTAGCGGTCGAGGTCATCGTCGCCGAGATCGCGGTAGGCGTAGGCCATGAGGGCGCGCTGGGCTTGCGCATGATCGGCGATGAGGTCCGGCAGCATGGCCTCGACCTGGGCATCGATCTCCTCCCAGGGCACCTCGATATCGCTGCGCTGCTGGGAGACCGCCATGCCGAGAAGCAGGGCGCGGATCTGCTGCCCGGCCATCGCGCCGGAAATTTCGGCGCCCATGAGCAGCATCAGGTCGTCGAGTTGAGACGAGCGGGCGGCAGTAGCGCTCTGCGCCAGGACGAAACCCTCCAAAAGGGCTGCGGCTTGATCCTCGGCATCGAGCCGCGCCACGTCGCGCTCGAGTTCGGTGATGGCTCGCCCCAGTCCGGTGCCATAGAACGCACCGAGTTCGAGCCGCTCGGCGTCGGTGAACTTGCCATCGAGACTGCTGGAAAGTTGCGATCGGAGGGCCGGGACGTGAAAGGCACTCTCCGCCGCTGCCTGCCAATGCGCCAGAAAGGTCGCGTCACGCGATATGTCGCCGTCCCGCGCCGCGGCAGCGATGCTGGCGCCAAACTGCTCGAAGGTCAGGTCGAGGGCAGTTGCCTGCATCAGTTGAGTGACCGAGAAGTTGGCAAGGGGCGTTTCCGCGGCCGTCACCCCGGAGCTTGCCGGCAGGCTGAGAACCCCCATGCCAAGCAGCGCAACAAGCATGACGACGCGCATCTGTGCCCTCCCGCTCCAGCCGATGGGCAAGCCTAGCGCGTCGATCCGGCTCCGGCCAGTGGACAGTTTCCGTGGAGGGGCTTGGCCGAAAGGTGCGGTGACCAGGGTGAGCGGGCGCTATACGCTGAATGAAAGCCACCGGGAGAAGACATCATGCAGTACGCGCGCCTTGGAAACACCGGGCTCCAAGTCAGCAGGATTTGCCTCGGCTGCATGTCGTTCGGCATGCCCGATCGCGGCAGCCACGAGTGGACGCTGAACGAGGACGCCAGCCGTCCGATCCTGCGCGCAGCCTGGGAGGCGGGGATCAACTTCTACGATACCGCCAACGTCTACTCGGCCGGGACCAGCGAAGAGATCGTCGGCAAGATCCTGAAGGAACTCGCGCCGCGCGACGAACTGGTCATCGCGACCAAGGTGCATGGCGAAATGCGCAAGGGACCGAACGGCAAGGGGCTGTCCCGCAAGGCCATCCTCTCAGAGATCGACAATTCGCTGCGCCGACTGGGCACCGACTATGTCGACCTCTACCAGATCCACCGCTTCGATCCGAACGTGCCGATCGAGGAGACACTGGAAGCTCTCAACGATGTCGTGCGCGCCGGCAAGGCCCGCTATATCGGCGCCTCGTCGATGGCCGCCTGGCAGTTCCTGAAGATGCTGATGACGTCCGACAAGCATGGCTGGGCCCGGTTCGTCTCGATGCAGGGGCAACTCAACCTGATCCAGCGCGAGGACGAGCGCGAGATGCTGCCGCTCTGCATCGAGGAAGGGATCGGTTGCATTCCGTGGTCGCCGATCGCTCGAGGCAACCTGGCCCGGCCGTATGGTGAAGGGACCTACCGGACGGAAACTGACAAGTATGGCAAGACGCTCTACGCGCGGACCGAAGAGGCAAACCGGGCGATCAACGGCGCGGTCGAAGCCGTGGCGCAGCAGCACGGGGCAAAGATGGCGCAGGTAGCCCTTGCCTGGGTGCTGCAGAAGCAGCCCGTTACGGCGCCGATCGTCGGCGTTACCAAGCTGGCGCAGCTGCACGATGCGATCGGCGCGCTCGACATTACCCTCAGCTCCGACGACATCGCGCGGCTCGAAGGGCCCTATGTCCCTACGGGGCTCGGCAGTTTCAACTGACATGTCATTGTTGGTTCACCGGCTCTTGCGCTAGTCTACCGCGGCGAACGCGGGGGCGTGTGAGGGAGTGACTGTATTGCGATCGACCGGATATCGGCGTTACCTGACGCCCGTCATGGCTTTGACTTGCCTCTGGCTCGCAACCCCGGCAATTGGCCAGGAGATGCGAAGCGCCTGTGCTACTGCCGCAGCCTCGCGCTGGGAGGCAGGTCACAAGGGCGCGACGCAGGAACTGGAAGAGTTCGATACCGCCGCGGTGATCGCGGCGTGCGAACCGGCGCTCGGTGCTGCCCCCGACGATGTCGAGATCAAGGCCTGGCTGGGCCATGCCTACCTGCACGATGGGCGGCAGGATGAAGCCAACAGGCTGCTGGGCGAGGCGGCGCGGGCACGGAATCCCGTGGCGCAGATGGTCATGGCCGACGTCTATGCCAACGGCTGGGGTGTTGCCGTCGATCGCCAGCAGGCGCTGACAATGCTCACGGCCTCGGCCGGGCAGGGCTTTGCTCCGGCACAGATGGCACTGGGTGATGCTTACCGCTGGGGCGACGGACTGACGCCGAAAGACATCGCCAAGGCGCGTGAGTGGTACGACAAGGCGGCCGAGCAGGGTATGGCACTGGCCCAGTCGCGCCTGGGGGACGGCTACTTCCTCGATCTGGGCGATGGGTCGAAGCCCGACTATGCGCTGGCCTTTCGCTACTACTCGCTGGCGGCCAACCAGAAGGAGCCGAACGCGCTCTACGGCCTCGGTCGGATGTATGATGGCGGGCTTGGCGTGCCTGCCGATCGGGCGAAGGCGCATGACTACTTCGTGCTTGCCGCCGAGGGTGGGCAGGTGACGGCGCTGGGCTACCTGGGCGCCGCATACCTGAACGGCGACGGCTATGTCGGCACGGACTACGCCAAGGCGCTCGACTACCTGCAGCGCGGCGCCGACCTCGGGGATACGTTCTCGCTCAGCAACCTCGCCTACATGCTCGAGAACGGACTTGGCACCGGGCAGGATTATGCTCGTGCCGCCGCGCTCTATGAGCGCGCCGCCGTGAAGGGGGATGCCTATTCACAGGGTGCCCTTGGCTACCTGTACCAGGAGGGCCTCGGCGTCGCGCAGGACTATGCCAGGGCGGCTGAGTACTTCGAGCTGGCCGCCGCGCAAGGGGAGGCCTACGCCCTCGGAGGACTAGGATACCTCTATCTGAACGGCTTGGGGGTCGCCAAGGATGAGAAGCGGGCGGCCGAGCTGTTCGGGCAGGCCGCCGACCAGGGCAATGCGTTCGCCCTCTACAGTCTTGGCTCCATGTACGAACTCGGCACAGGCGTCGAGAAGGATATTGCGAGGGCGCTGACGCTCTACGAGCAGGCGAGCGCCGCCGGTGACCTCGGGGCGGCCGAGGCGCTTGGTCATCTTTATCTCGAGGGGATCGGCGTCGAGGCCGATGCGGCGAGGGCACTGCAATATGCTCTGCTTGCCGCAGAAGGCGGCTACGCCGACTCGCAGAACCGGGTCGGTTACATCTACGCCGAGGGCGTGGGGGTTCCTCGCGACAGCGCCCTCGCGCTCGCGTGGTTCAAGCAAGCGGCGGAACAGGGCCACGAGATCGCCATCAGGAATGTCGCCGAGCTCGAGGCGGAGGCTGCCTGTGCGGCCGTCGCGGCGTCGCAATACGAGCCGGGGTTCGAGGCCATCGGCCGCGACTTCGAGGCGATCGACGCATCCGTTGCTATTCCGGCCTGCGAAGATGCTGTCGCCAAGGACCCGGGTTCGGACGAGAACAAGGCGTGGCTGGCCCGGGCGTATCTCGCGGCGGAGCGCCACGAGGATGCCCGGCCGCTGCTTGAGACCGCCGCTGCCGGCGACGGTCGGCTGGCGCAGTTCCTGCTCGGCCAGGTGCTGAATGGCGACTTCGGCGCCGAAGACGAGGACTATGCTGCGGCCAATGCCCAGTTCCTCGCAGCGGCGGAGGCCGGCCTTGCTCCGGCCCAACTGAGCCTCGGATATGCATATGACGTCGGTAGCGGGTTCGATGCTGACGATGCTGTCGCTGCCGAGTGGTACCGCAAGGCGGCTGAGCAGGGGCTCGCGCGCGCGCAGGCCAGCCTCGGCTATCTCTACCATGGCGGCAATGGCGTGCCGCTCGACTACACCCTGGCAATGGAGTGGTATGCCAGGGCCGCGGAGCAGAACGACATCGTCGGCATCTATGGGGTTGGCCAGCTCTACGAATTCGGCCAGGGCGTCGAGCAGGACTATGGCAAGGCGTTCGAATTCTTCCAGCGCGGCGCCGATCTCGGCGACACCTACGCGCAGGCCGATCTCGGCTACCTCTACGACATGGGCCACGGCGTTGCCGAGGATCCGGTTGTCGCCGCCTACTGGTACCAGCGGGCAGCCGATCGTGGCTATGCGCTGGCGCAGGCCAATCTGGGGCAGCTCTACACCGCAGGACGCGGCGTCGAGCAGGACTATGGGATGGCCCTCGACCTCTACACCAAGGCGCACGATCAGGGCGAGGTATCGGGAACCGTCGGCCTGGCGCAGGCCTATCTCTATGGCGAGGGGACCGATCAGGACTACGAGCAGGCGCGGGCATACGCCCAGCAGGCGGTAGACCGGGAGTCGGTCCATGGCATGGGGACGCTGGGCTATATCTATGCAGAGGGTTATGGCGTGCCGCGCGACTTCGACCGGGCCATCGAGCTGTTCGACCAGGCCGCGGCGAAGGGCGACCAATATGGCACCGACCGGGCAGCCGAGGCGCGGGCGGAGCGCGACTGCGGTCTTGCCGCGGCCACGTTCTACGAGCCGGGCTATGAGGCCACCGGCTCATCGATCGGCGGCATCGATGCGGCGACGGCAGTTCCGGTCTGCGAGGCGGCGGTCAGTCTCGATGCCAACTCGCTCGAGAACAAGACCTGGCTGGCTCGCGCGTATCTGGCAGCCGACCGTCCCGCCGATGCTGTCGCACAGTTCGAGGCGGCGGTCGCTGGCGAATGGGACCCGGCCCGGGTCGAGTTCGGCGAGGTGCTGCTGTTCGGCATGGGTATGCCGGCGGATCCGGCACGAGGCTTCGGGCTGTTCGCGGCAGCAGCGGAGGGCGGCTATGCGCCGGCCGAGCTCGGGGTCGGGCTCGCCTACCAGTACGGGCTCGGGGTTCCCGCCGATTTCGATGCAGCCGAGACATGGTTCCGTCGCTCGATGGCACATGGCTACGACTATGCCCAGTACAACCTCGACGGCCTCGCGCAGACCCGCGCTTCGCCGCGGACCGGACCACAACGCGCCCTGCCAAGGGGCTGAGGAGACAGCATGAATACCACTGCCGGCCAGTTCGCCACGTCCACCGAGGCACCCGATGCCAGCGGAGTGTTCCGCATCTGGCCCGGCGACGGCCGCCCTGCCGGTTCGGAAGACTGGACGTGGGCCGAGAGCACCATGCGCGCGCCGTGGAGTTCGACCGGCATGCGGCTCAGCCGCAATGTCGTTGTGCCCACCGTCACCGTGTTCGAACCGGCGCCGGGCAAGGCCAACGGCACCTCGATGGTGGTGGCGCCGGGCGGCGCCTTCCATTTCCTGATGATCGACCACGAGGGCTACGACATGGCCCGCTGGCTCACCAGCCTCGGGGTCACGGCCTTCGTGCTGAAATACCGGGTGGCGAAGACTCCGGACCGGGACGAGGACCTGCTCGCGTTCCGCAACGACCTGCAGGCGAAGCTGGCGCAGGCCGGCCCGCTGGCCGAGCGGCCCCCGATGATGCAGGCGGCACGGATCCTCGGCGAGGAAGACGGGCGGCAGGCTATCCGCTGGGTGCGTGAGAACGCCGCCCGCTGGAACCTCGATCCCAAACGCATCGGCATTTCCGGCTACTCGGCCGGTGGTGGGGTGTCGATGGGCACGGCCATGCAGCATGACGCAGCGAGCCGGCCGGACTACGTGGTCGGCGTCTACCCGGCCTGGCGGCCGGAACTGACCGTGCCGGCGAACGCCCCGCCGCTGTTCCTCATCATCTCGGACGACGACAAGTCGGTCTCCGCCCTGTCGGCGACCAAGGTCTACGACATGTGGCACAAGGCCGGGGCGCCCGCCGAACTGCACGTGTTCGGCAATGGCGGGCATGGCTGGGGGATGCTGCGCGACACCGGTTTCCTGTCGGATCCGTGGCCCAGCCTGCTGCAGAACTGGATGAAATTCCGCGGCCTGCTCGGCTAAGCAGCCCGGTTGCCGTCGACCCAGATACCGCGGATCACCGGCTGGCCATCGACCAGCCGGACCCGCAGCAGGTCGGCGCGGAGTCCGGGGGCGATGCGGCCGCGATCGGCGAAACCGAGGATGTCGGCCGGGGTCGAGGTGACCTTGGCGATCGCATCGTGCAAAGGCACGCCCTTTTCGCCGAGGATGAAGGCGGCGTGCAGCAGGCTGGTCGGGACGTAGTCGGAGGTCAGCACGTCGAGCAGGCCGGCGGCGCTGAGGTCGAGGGCCGAGACATTGCCCGAATGCGACTTGCCCAGCACGACGTTGGGCGAGCCCATGACGATCTTCATGCCGAGGTCGCGGGCCCGCTGCGCCGCTTCCATGGTGGTCGGGAATTCCGAAATGGTGATGCCGTCGGCGTGCGACTCGTCGACATCGGCGATGGTGGTGTCGTCATGGCTGGCGATCTGGACCGCGTAGTCCTTGCCGGCCCGGCCGATGCGGGCGCGCCCCGGCACGACATGGTCACGCTGGTTGGCCCGACGCTCCTCGAGATAGACTTCGAACTCCTCGTCGGTCCAGACGTCCGCACCCTTCTTGCGGCGGAAGTCACGGTAAAGCTTGGTGTTCTTCCACTGGCGCTGGCCTGGGGTGTGATCCATCACGCTCAGCAGCCGCAAAGCCGGATTGCCCAGATGGCGGTCGACGATGGGGAGCAGTCCGGGGTCGGAAAGTTCGCAGCGGAAGTGGAAATAGTGGTCGGCGCGGGTGAGGCCGGCGGCGCGGGCAGCGGTGACGCCGTCGATGGCGGCATTCAGCATGGCGGTGCGGGCACCGGCCGTATCGTAGTCGCCGAGCGACAGGGAATCGAGCACCGTGGTGACGCCGGCGCCAAGCATCTGCCAGTCATGCGCAAGCACCGCCATCAGCGTGAATGGCCAGCGGACGGCAGGGCGCGGGTTGAAATGATGCTCCAGATTGTCGGTGTGCAGATCGATCAGGCCGGGCAGCAGGTAATCGCCCTCGCAGTCGATTTCGACGTCGGCCCCGGTGTCGCGGTCGAGCGCCACGAAGCAGCCGCCGGCAATCGACAGCGCGCCCGATTCGACGCCATGCGGCAGCACCAACTGTGCGTTGCTGAAATTGGTCTTCATGATCAAGGCTCTGTATCTGGCTAGTTCAGGCGACGCTATGGCGCGGAGCGGCTACATTGCAGGCCGCCGTGACGTGTATATGACGCTAGACAAGTGCCGAGGCCAGCGCCTTCAGCCAGATGGCCACGGCTACGGCGCCGCCATCGGGCGTGCCAAGGGCGCGCTCGCCGAGGTAGCTGGCCCGGCCGAGGCGCGGGTGCATCTGGGCAGTGGCGGCGGCGCCAGCCGCTGCCGCAGGTGCTGCGGCGGCAAATCCATCGGTTCGCCAGGCGGTTACGGCGGGGACGAGGGCGTCGAGCATAGTGCGGTCGCCGGGCGTTGCGCCGCCGAGGTCACCGATCGATGTCACGGCGGCGCTGAAGGCGGCGAGCCACTGGCCGCTGGTGGGTTCGGCAATGCCGTCGAGTTCGGCGGCGGCGCGCAGCAGGGCGGTCGCATAAAACGGGCCGGAACTGCCGCCGATGGCCCGGCGAAGCGCATCGCCGAGATCGGCCAGAAGCCGGGACGGCGACGCAAAGCTGTTGTCCGGCAATGCCTTGGCGGCTTCGGCGGCGCGGGCCATGCTGGCGCCGAGGTCACCGTCGCCAGTTTTGGCGTCGAGATCGGTCAGTTCGGATTCGGCCGCTTCGAGCGCGTCGGCAACGGCGAAGAGCGCCGATCTCAGCGTCGGGCCGAGCGGGCCGGGCCGGGCATCATCAGTGCGGGGCGCGGCCTTCTGCGTTGCGGCCAGCACGATGCGATCCGGAATGCGGCCGGTGCTGGTCCATGCAGCGGCGGTGGTCGGCGCGTCGAGAAGAGACAGGCCTTCGGCATCGAGCGGCAGCACGCTCAGCGAGATGCCGGGCATTTCGAGCGCCGTCATGTAGTTGCCGGTATAGGCCCGGACCGGTTTCAGCCCAGCCTGCCGCAGCGATTGCAGCGTCTTGCGGGCGACGATGGCGAGTTCCATCGGCGGGGTGCCGCCGAGGCCGTTGATGAGCAGGGCGACATCGCTGCCGCCGACCAGCGCCAGTTCGCCGAGGATGGTGTCGAGCACCGTCTGGACAATCTCGTCGGCGCTGGCCATGGCGCCCCGGCGCACGCCTTTTTCGCCGTGGATGCCGAGGCCGTACTCGATTTCGTCGGCGCCGAGCTCGAAGCCGGGCTTGCCGGCGGCGGGGACGATGCAGGAGCCGAGGCCGACGCCCATGGTGGCGACGGCGTCGGCGGTCGCACGGGCGATGGCGGCGACTTCGGCGAGCGGCCGGGCGGCGGCGGCAGCCGCGCCGGCGATCGTGTGGACGAGCACGGTGCCGGCGATGCCGCGGCGCCGTTCGCGCGGCACGGTGCCCGACAGGGCCACGTCGTCGGCGACCACGGCCACCTCGACGGGGATGCCGCCGCGGCGGGCGAGTTCGGCGGCAAGGCCGAAATTCAGCCGGTCGCCGGTGTAGTTCTTGACGATGAGCAGGGCGCCGGCCGGTCCCGCCACGGCGCGGATGGCGGCGAGCACCGCATCGGTCGAGGGCGAGGTGAAGACGTCGCCGACGATGGCGGCGCTCAACATGCCGGCGCCGACATAGCCGGCATGGGCCGGCTCGTGGCCGCTGCCGCCACCCGAGAGCAGGGCAACGGGCCGTGCAGCGGGATCGGCGGCAATGTGAGCACTGATTACAACGTTCTCGTCGTCGAGCAGCGCGAGCCCTTCAGTGCTCAGCACCACCCCTTCGAGCATCTCGCGCACGAGCGCACGCGGGTCGTTGATCAGCTTTTTCATCGCACTCATCTCCCAATGCCCGGAACGTCGCCGCGTTTCCGCGTCGATGCAAGCCTCACGATAGCAGGCCAGGGAAAGAGGGGGATAAGCTGCCGGGAAAGGCTGGCCCAAGAAACGAAAAACCCCGCTTTCGCGGGGCTTTCGTGAGGCTGAGATTGGTTGCGGGGACAGGATTTGAACCTGTGACCTTCAGGTTATGAGCCTTAAGGCGCTAAATTCCGGGTGTTTCCATCTGATGCCAAGACAGCCCGCAGAGCCTTGATAATCCGCACCTTTTTCGCGTAACGTGGGATCCGGTGTTTCCGCGTGATGTCAGTCGCGGTGGCGCACGGGTGGCGCACGGTGGCGCACCGGGTGGCGCACGGTGGCGCACCGGATAGAGGGGCTCATGCCAAAACTCAAGATCGGCCGCAAGGCACTGTCTACCATCAAGGCGGCCGCGGCCGACACCCGCCAAGTCTACTACGACGATGAGCTCGCGGGCTTCGCCCTTCGGGTCGAGCCCTCGGGCCGCATGACCTATTTCATCGAATACCGCCCCGGCGCTGGCGGGCGCGGGGTACTCAAGAAGCGGGTCACCCTCGGCACCGCCGCCGAGCTTACTCCCGAGGATGCCCGGAAGCGTGCCAGCGAGCTCCTCGCGGTCGTCCGGCTCGGAGGCGACCCGGCCGCCGACAAGAAGCTTGAGCGTGCCATCCCGACCATGAAGGAGTTTGCCCAGCGCTTTCTGGAGGAGGAAGCAGAAGCGAAGCTGAAGGCTGGGACGCAGCGAAACTACCGCAGCTATATCAGCAAGTACATTTCGCCCGCACTCGGCACCTCTAAGTTGGACAAAATCCAACCCGACGAGATCGCGCGACTTCATAGGCGCATCGGCAAGGAGCGCCCCACCGTCGCGAACCGCGTGCTTGAGTGCGTCGGGTCGATCTATAAATACGCCGCGACCTGCGGGCTCGTGGCTAAGGGCACGAACCCTGCGGCGGGGATCTCGGCGTTCAAGGAGGCCGCCAGGGAGCGGTTCCTGTCCGCGGCCGAAATGGCGAAGCTGGGCGAGACGCTCGCCTTGGCGGAAACCGGGGGGCTCCCCTGGAAGGCCAGCGAGAGCAAGCACGTGCCCAAGACCAAGCAGGCGACCATCATCGACCGTCACGCGGTCGCCGCTATCCGGCTGCTCATCCTCACCGGCTGGCGCCTGCGCGAGGTTCTGCACCTTCGATGGCCGGAGGTGGACTTCGAGCGGGGCGTGGCTCTGCTCGCCGATAGCAAGACCGGACGCCGCTATGCGGTGTTGACCGCCCCCGCTTTAGTGATTCTCAAAGGCCTCGACCGGCTCGGCGACTATGTGATCGCCGGGGCCGAACGGGACAAGCCGCGCTCGGACCTGAACCGCCCCTGGCGGGCGGTTCGGGCACACGCCGGGCTAGACGACGTACGCATCCACGATTTGAGGCACACGAACGCCAGTGTGGCCGCCAGCGGCGGCGTCCCGCTCGCCATCGTCGGCAAGTTGCTGGGACACAACCAAGCCTCCACGACCCAGCGATACGCTCACCTCGCGGATGACCCCGTCCGGGCGGCAGCGGACTCCGTGGGCAACCGGATCGCAGCCGCCCTGAGCGGAAAGCCCGCGAAGGTCACCCGCCTGCGGAAGAGGGCGGCCGATGCCGCATGATCCCTCGTCACGCGCAGACGGCTTCTATTCCGACCTCAGTGAGGCGCGCGAAAACGACAGGCCGTCCGCCGTTGTGGCCGCCCTCGGTCGGGTCGCGGGGGACGAGGAGTGCAGCGTAGATGAACCTCTGCGGGAGGCCATCGAACGTAGGTTGATTGTCGGGACAGTACCTCTGTTGCGTTGCGACCTCGCCGGGCTGGTAATATCGGCGGAAATGGAGGCGGCGGTTCTATACGCCCGCCGACTAGCGCGGGCCGAATGGGAGGAGCGCCAAAGGAAGGCGCGGCAGGCGGCGGCGGCGCTGCTTGAGTTTGCGGTTCACGCGCTCAAAGATCGAGAGGAGCTTCAGCAAGCGTCGACTGCGATGCGCGACACACCATGGGCATGGGAGGAGGCTGATCACGCTGCCGCCGAGCACGAACTCGTTGAACTCGACCACCTAATCAGTCGGAGCCGCAACCTCGCAAAATCAATATCCGCGCATGCAGAAAAGCCTCTCCCGGAAGTGGGCGGGGGACCGAACACCGATCATCAGGCGGTGAGGTATTTCAGGGCGCTACGAGATTGGTGGGACGCGAGCGCCGTTGATCCAACCCAACGGGGGGCAAAGGCCACCAGAAACCGGATCGCCGCCGCCCTTTGGCGGGATCTAGGACGCCCTATCCCGGACAGTTATTCAGATCAGGACTGGGCGAAAGATCGCTTCGGGGAATCTTAGCGCCGCCCGAGTTTTTCTAACTCCGCCTATTAGTCGAGGAACGACAAGGCAATTCTCTGGTCATCAGTGACGCGGAGAACGCAATGACCAATCGCAACTTGGACCCCTTGTTCCTGAAGACCCTCGACATTCTCGACGCGGCTGAGGCCGCCGCTTACCTCCGCTCCTCGACGAGCACCATGGCCAAGTACCGGATGCACCCCGAACGCGGCCC
This sequence comes from uncultured Hyphomicrobiales bacterium, assembly GCA_903842455.1. GTDB lineage: Bacteria > Pseudomonadota > Alphaproteobacteria > Rhizobiales > Devosiaceae > Devosia_A. Next base: position 13,595 of record CAIMLX010000022.1, read on the forward strand.
GGTCTTCATCCGCCAGTCGGCCCGCAAGGTCCTCTACCGACGCACCGACCTTGACGCATGGCTGAATGAGCGCGCGCGCACCAGTACGTTCCAGGGGGCATAAGCCAATGCACCTCCGCACCACCCTCATCCCCGGCCCGGAGGTCGAAGGCAGCCGCCCTAGGGCGCGGGCTGTCTTCGCCAATAACGACCGAAACGCGAGGATGAGGGACTTCTCCCGAGCGCCGGGCGGATCGTCCAAATACACCGCCGTTCAGCTTCAGGGGCGCACAATTCGCAACGGGCTTTTCCGTCTTGCGCACCATCGCCGGCACACGGGGCAGGGGATAGGTCACGGGTGGTCCTGGCTTGAGACCGCCGCCGATGTCGCGGCCGCCATCTACGGCGCCAACCTGTCTGTCTCGCAGGTAGAAGGTCTTTGCATCAGGATAGGGCTACCGCCGCAGGACCCCGGTGTCTACGAGAGACTGGCGGCGCGCGCGTCGGACGCGCGCCGCTCCGCTGGCCCGGAGAATCTCGGTCTCCTCGATCCTGAAGTCGTCGGAAAGAGGGTCGAACTGACCGCTGAGGAGCGCGAAGGGCTCTGCATCAAGCGCATCGGCTCCATCGATGAGACGCCGAGCGAGCGAGCGAAGCGGAAGGGCCGCGAGCGCAAGGGCGCGGGCCGCGCCGCCAACGGTGCGACACCTCGCAGCAAGTCCAAGGCGGCTACCAAGCCTTGGGAGGCTATCGGCATCAGCAAATCCACCTACTACCACCGGGGCTTGCACCGCGGCCGGACTGAAAGTTCCGCTTAGTCCCCTACGGGGAAAAACCGGACGGAACAGTCCGATTGTTCAAGGAAGCGGACGAAAAAGTCCAGTTTTAGGACCGGAGACGAGGGCGCCCAGGAAAAACGGACGAAACAGTCCAAACTAGGCCGCGTTGACAAAAGGGACTCCCAAATCTCTGCGTGACTGCGTGATAGATTCAAAGGCTTCCTCTCATAGGAGGCGGTTGAGTGGGCGCTGGTTGGTTCGCTGCTACCGGCCGAGCGTGGCCGTTGGGCTCGTCCCGCAAGGGACAACCGCAAGTTTCTGAACGGCATGCTATACGTGCTGCGGGTCGGCTGCCCATGGCGCGACATTCATGAGCGCTGAGGTGGACTGGTTCAACAATCGCCGGCTGCTGGAGCCACCGGCAACATCCCGCCAGCCGAGGCCCGAGTAGCGCTACTACGCCGTGCTGCAAGAGCAAGCCATGGCCGCGTGAATCAAATGAAACGGCCTCCGGAAAACCCGGGGTGGTTCACACGACCGGTGGTTCGGGAAAGCTGGACATTTTTGGATAGGTGCGACGGAAGTCCGCGTCAAGCGGCGCGCGCTCTCCGCTGAGACGCTCGGGGAACTCGCTAAAGGCCGACGAGCTTGAAGTTGTCTACGCCCACCAGCGCCTCGCAGCGAAGGCTTTGGCGCCATGGTCGAGCGCATGGGTGTGACGGGCGCGACTGGCCAGACCGAAGCCGAGCCAACTTGACCGCTTCCGTAAGCGACGCCCTCGCGATTGGGCTGAAGCACACGGCTCGGTCCCGTCGCAGTAATTCTAACGCCATATCGGATCGGGTTCTGGTTGATTGTGCGGGGCGCTTAGCTGAATTCCGGCGGCGACGTTGGGTGCCGTTAGCGACGGGAGCCCTAAATCAAATTGAATAATTGTGAGGTGCATTGTCATGGCGACGCAGTTGTTGATCTACGAGCGCGCGGTTCCGGTTTCGCAGCAGCGCCATCGTGACTGGTATATCAAGACCGGCACAGACTACCGTTTTGCCGGCAAGGTGAACTCTGTACCGCTGGTCGGCGCCGAAGTGACCGTGGCGGCCCAGACCTTCCCGATCGTGTTTGCCGGCGAAGCAGACCTGGTGCCGGTGGTTCTGCTCGGCGTGCGCGACGGCGAGAACCTGTTCGTCGATGCCGACGGCACCTGGGACGGCAAGTATATCCCGGCCTTCCTCCGCCGGTACCCCTTTGTGTTCTCCTCGACCGACGACGGCAAGACCTTCACGCTCTGCCTCGACGAGGATTTCTCGGGCGTCAACACCGAGGGCAAGGGCGAGCGCCTGTTCGATGTGGCTGGCGAGCGGACCCAGTACCTCAGCAACGTGCTGAACTTCCTGCAGGTCTACCAGGCGCAGTTCCAGCGCACCCAGGCGCTCTGCAAGAAGCTGGCCGACCTCGACCTTTTCGAGTCCATGCAGGCCCAGGTGCGGCTGAAGTCCGGCCAGCAGCTGACGCTCAGTGGATTCAAGGTGGTGAACCGCGACAAGCTCCGCGCCCTCCCCGCCGAAACGCTCGGCGAACTCGCAAAGTCAGACGAGCTCGAAGTGATCTACGCCCACCTCGCCTCGCTGAGCAATTTCGGCGCTATGGTTGAGCGTATGGGCGCTACGGGCACGACTGGTCAGAGCGAAGCCGAGCCGGTTTGATCGCTTCTGCAAGCGACGCGCACGCGATCGGGCTGATGTCCACGGATCGGTCCGGTCGCAGTACTTCTGGGCCATTATGGATGCGGTTCTGTTTGATTTTGCCGGGCGAAACTCTGACTGACTGAGAGAACGGCGTTTTTCGGGGGTCATGTCCCGGACGTCGCATGCCGGAGGGTTTGAGGTTGTCGTATCCATTCATGTCGCGTGGTCTGTGGGGACGCCCGCAGGGCAAGCGCTCGAAGCGGCCGTTGTTCACGGCCAGTCAACTGTTCCGCGCTCTCGGAGGTCGCCGTGCTGGGCCCAGCATTGGCGACCGCATCATTTTCGATGCCCTGGAACCACGGCTGCTGATGAACGCCGACGTGCTCGGCGTGAACCTCGCTGCCCACAACGATGAAGGAGTCAGCCACGACCTGATCGTCCGGCTGGTCGAGGATTACCAGCGCGTCGACGAGCAGTGGGTTCAGTCGCGGCGGGTCGAAATCCGCGATGTCACCGGCAATTCCCTGCTTGCCTTTGGTGACCTGGCCGAGATTTCCTCCATCTCGATCCAGGGCAGCCACGGCAACGATAACCTGACCATCGACGTCAAGTCCTTCGGCAACGCCACCCTTCCGTCGATCAACTTCGATGGCGGCGCAGGCAGCGACCGCGTAATCTTCGATACGGCCGATGCGGCGCAGTGGATGATTGACGGGCTCGATTCAGGCAGCGTCGGCAATGTCACCTTCACCAGCACCGAGAACCTGACCGGTGCAGCCAACAACAACGACACCTTTGTTGTCGTCGATGGTGGCAAGGTATCCGGCCTTATGGACGGCGGCGCTGCCGGCTTTGACACGCTCGAACTGCTGGGCAATTACGGCAACGTCACCTATCGCCCGGTCGGCATCGATTCCGGCACGTTCAACGCCGACGGCGAAATCTTCGCCTTCGCCGGCCTCGAGCCGACGACGCTGTCGAACGCCGCGACCATCACGGTCGATCTGTCGGCTGGCGGTTCGTATGTGAATGGGAATTCCGGCATCAAGGCGCAGATGCGCCAGACCGGTGGGTCTGACACCGGCTACACGACCTATGATTTCGTCGTCGAGCCGGTATCCGACGGCCCCGTCTTCGAGAAGATTTATTTCAACGCGCCGACCACCGGCCTCATCGTCCTCTTGGGCGCGGGCAACGATACGTTCAGCTTTGCCGATATCGGTGCGGCCAACGATTTCGACGTCACCGTCACCGATCAGGGCGGCGCCGACATCGTCAATATTTCCGGCACCATGGGGCTGGACAGCGAAGACCTGACGGTCAACGCAGAAACCATCAACGTGACGGCAACCTCTGTGGTCGGCACCGGGGCAGGGTCCCTGTCGCTGTCCGCCATCGCGACTGCTGCTACCGGCAACGGCACTTCGAACTCGACCCTGTCGGTTGTGGCAAATGCCGTATCCGCCATCAACATCGGCGCCGGCGCGGCGCTGTCGGGCGGCGCGATCACCCTTGCGGCGCGCAGCACAACCTCCGGCGACGTGGTCGCTACCGGTGCGACGGTTGCGTCCGCAACAGTCGACGCTGGCGGCACGGCATCTGTCAGCGTGCTCGGCAACGTCGTCGCCACTGGTGCGCTCGCCATCACGGCCGAAGTCGAGGTGGATGTGTCGCTCACCGTCAATGGTGGCGGCGGCGCGCTGGAATTGCTGGGCGGCCTGCTCAGCGACCCGCTCGACGACATCGCGATCACCTCGGTCAACTCCGCGACGGTGACCGTGGGTGCCGTGCAGCTCAATGGCGGCACCGTCAAGATTGCGGCCGACACCGATGTCGATATCGACGTCACCGTCAGCAACATCACGTTGCAGGGCCTCGCCTTCGGCACCCAGGACGTGGCGATCGGCGCCACCGTCACCAACCTCACCACGGTCACGATCAGCGGCGCTGCCAAGCTCGACCAGACCGGCAACGGCACGGTTGCCGACAGCGGCGGCGCGTCGGTACTGGTTTCGGCCACCGACGTCACCGACATCGACATGTCACTCACCGCCAGCAGCGGCGTCTATCTGCCGATCGCCAGCGGCATCTCGCTGCTGATCGACACGGTGAAACTGAGCACCACGACCGATCGCACTACCGAAGTCGAGCTCGGCGACGCCGACGCGGTCGGTGCTGCGACCTATTCCCTCGTCAACCCGACGATTGACGCCGCAGGCCTCGTCGCCGTCCGGGCCGCGAGCTCGGGCGATATCGAGGCGACCGTCGAGACCGACTTTGTCGGTGTGGCCAAGCATACAGCGACCGAGAACACCAAGGTCCGTGGCCGGGATGTCAGCATCGAGGCCGGCTTGGTCGAGATGGCCGCGAGTTCGTCGACCGATTTCGTCGCCATCGGCAAGCAGGCGACCAACCTGGTCGGCGGCTCGACCGTCGCCAGCCTGTCCTACGGTGCGCTCCAGGCCACCGGCGGCGTTACCCTTTCGGCCATCGACGATTCGACGATGATCGCCTGGGCCAAGCCCTCGGACATTACGCAGGCCCAGATCGAGGACAACGCCGACGGAATCCTCCTCCCGGAGCTGGCGCTCGAGCATGCATTCGCGGTCAACCTCGTCAACAAGGCGGTGACCGCGCTTATCGAGCATGCCGACATCGATGCCCGGGGCAACGTCGTCGTGCTCGCGAGCCGCGAGCTGAAGCTCGCCGCCTATGGCGAGGCGACCAGCATCATCGCCTCGAACTCGTTCTTCGACACATTCCTGTTCACCGCCGCCGGCAGCTTCGTGATCAACGGGCTGCAGGGCGACGTGTCGGCGCATGTGATCTCGTCGGACGTCGCCACCACCATCGCTGGCGGGCTCTCCGTCACGGCCGCAGAAGGCTCGATCCTCGACGCCAAGGTCGAGACGCAGGCGCAGACCAAGGACGGCAATGGCGTCGCCCTCGCGGGCAGCGTCGCGCTGACCCTGATCGGCTGGAACATCAACAACGTGCTCGGCAGCGCGCTGGCCGGCAGCATCTTGACCGGCACGCTCGACACGCTGATGGGCACCAGCTTCTGGGCCACCGAGAACAAGGTCGATGTCGAGGCGAAGGTCGTCGCCAGCTCGGTCAGCGTGATTGGCGCCCTGTCGGTGGTCGCCACCGCCGCGACGCAGGCCAACACCACCGTCAGCAACGTCTCGCGCATCAACGCCAACAAGGCGGGTGGCGCCAAGAGCGGCGCGGTCGGCGGCATAATCTCCGGCGCGCGTGTCAGCCAGGCCGCCAAGGCGTTTATCGACAACACCGATACGCCGACGAAGGTGATCACCGCCGGCGGCGACCTGACGGTTGCGGCGAACGACGATGTGCTGATCTACTCGAACGGCAAGATCGTGACATCCTCGAGCTCGGTCACCAATGGTGGTCTGAACATGCTCGAGAATTTCATCGAGGACCAGTTGAGCGCCGACTACACGGCGACCAAGGACCCGGTGAGACAGTTGGTCAACCTCAAGTTCGGCGACACCGTCCAACTGTCGGACGACTATACCAACGCCTACGACTACGACACCAAGGCGGACTTCCTGGCCGCTACGCGCATCGAGACGGTGCAGCCGAACCAGCAGGTACGCATAGCCGACTTCTATACGGCCGGCGACGCTGCCTATGGGGACGTCTACCGCTTTATCGGCACCGAGCCGCTCGTCGACGTCGATCTGACGCAGCTCGACTATGCCAGTGA
>CAIMLX010000023.1 GCA_903842455.1 uncultured Hyphomicrobiales bacterium
GAAGAGCTCGGTCATGTTGTCGAGGATCTCGGTGATGTGGCGGGGGCTGCGCTTGCGGTCGGCGGCTGCCGCGAGGAACATGCCGAACTCGTCGATCTGGAACAGGATCGCGGGCTGGCGGTGCAGCGCGGTCAGAAGCCCGGCGCCGGAGGCGATCTTGTTGCCACCAAGATGATGGGCCAGCCCCGCCTCGAAGAAGGTCTCGTTGATGATTTCGCGGGCATGGTTCTTGCCCGACCCGCTGTCGGCAATGCCCACGACGTAAAGGTTCGAGCGCAGGTTGCTTTCGGTGCGGTAATTCCGCCCCATCAGGGCACCGATGGCGCAAAGGCTGGCCCCGAGCGACAAAAGCGGCTGCGGGCGCCGGGCGGTGGACAGCATGTAATCCGTCAGATCGCCCACCAACCCGTCAGGGATGGCCAGCGAGCACGGCGGTGCGGCTGGGGCCACAGAGGGAAAACTCGCGGTCACATCCAATCTTGCAAGCAGACCCGCCGCGGGATGATCCGCGTCATCGGGCAGACTGCCATCCAGGCGGATGTCGGGGTCAGGCTGCCAGCCGCGCTCCATGGCGAGATGGTAGATCGAGCCGGCCCCGATCCGGTCAGGCTTAAAGCTGGTCCAAGCCTTCATGGTGGTAGCCGGCACATCCTTGGCCGCCTGCGCTGACCAATCGGCAAAGAGATCGGCCCCGGCCTCGCCAAGCGCCCCTTTCAGCGCCATGCCGATCCGCATCCAACTGTCGTAGTCAAGGTCTGCATTGGGCAACCAGTCCAGCGCCGCGCTGATGGCGGGAAAGGTGCCGATCTGGCTGTGGCTGCGCGCGATATCACTGGCTGGTGTATTGGAAGCCAGCCCGCGCTGCCGCAGGTTTTCTGGCAGCAACGCATAGGCCTCGTCGAGGAAAGCGGTGGCAGCTTCGGCCGAGATTTCCGGCAAGTCGGTCATGTCGATGTCCGCCAGCCCCTCCTCGGGCCAGGCATAGGGCGCGCCGGTGTCGGGGTGGATGGCATAGGCCAGGAACTGCTGCCCGAGGCAGAGCACCTCCAGCGGATGGCGCTTGATGCCCCGGAAAGGCGCTGCCGTGCGATAGACCAACATGCGTTTCGGGGCCCGGCCAATCCGCAATGCGGGTGTATCGCCGAGACGTTCCCGGGCGAGCCGCTCGATTTGCAGCGCCAAGTCGGCATCGTCCTTGATATCGATATCGACCGCAGCAACTGCGCCGCCGACAATGCCGATGCCGCAATCCGGCCAGCTGGCCCATGTGGCCACCTCGACCTCGGTGGTGCCGCGCTCGGCATGGCGGTTCCACTCCGGATAATCCGTCCATGTTCCGCGCTGGAAGCGGCCGGGCTTTTTCGTGCCCGGGCCGATGGGGAGGATGGCATAGCCATTGGTGACGAGCCTCGCGCCGAAGCGCGCCAGGAAGGATGTGTCGGCCATCAGAAAGGCACCTCGGGGGTCATGGCGTCGAGCCGGGCACGGTCCTTGGACGCAAGCGCGCGCAGGTGGTCGCAATATCCGGTGACAACCGCGTCGATGAAGCGGTCCCACTCGGTCTCGGTGAGGGTGGCGAGATCGGATTTGTCGATGCTCTCGAGGTATTCGCCGCCTTGCTGGCCGCCCACAGTCATGGCCTCGGCCTCATTGGGGGTCGGATCGATCATGCCCTGCCTCCCATGGCAGATGTCCTGGCAGGCGCGACTGCAGAGGTGCTTGCGGCTGGTGTCGCGCCGCGCGTCGGCGAGCCGATAACCTGCGTTGAACCAGCCAAAGCCGCGAGGTTGCCGGTGGCAGACGGCGCAGAGACCGGGGTGGGATGGGCGCATGAGGCGAACCTGTGGTCAGAAATTTCAAAATACCTGCCCGAGGGGCGGACCGAGATGTCGCTGGGGCGTGCAAGCTGTGCCGTTTGCGCGATGGCTTCATCGACGCTCAGCGGCACAGGGCAGCCCGGCGCGCGCTTGCGCCACCACTCGGCCGCCTTCTGGCGCGCGTACCCCTGATGCTCGATACAGACCCATTCGCTGTAGGACCTTAACCCGCAGCTGTAGGTCACCTTGAGCGAAGGCTGCCCGCCCAGCTTGTCGTGGCGGCTGTAGGAAACGCCTGAGACCTGTAGCCATTGCGGCCCTTTCGGGGAGAGGACCGGCAGCGTGGCGGCGGTGGGGGCGATTTTCACCGCGCGGGCCGGAAACTCGTAGCCGCAATCCGGACATTCCGTCGCCGAAAGCGCGATGATGCTTTCGCACAACGGACAGACCTTGGTCGGCGCCTCGCCGCCGCCAGCTTCGCCAGGGCGTTTTGGACGCACCAGATCGATGGGCCCGTGGCGGCGGACATTTCCGGCGAAGTCCAGGACCAGACAGTTCTTCTTCCCAGACGCAAGGCGTGTGCCCCTGCCGACCATCTGCACATAGAGCCCGGCGGATTTGGTGGGGCGCAGCAGCGCGATCAGATCGACGCCCGGCGCGTTGAAGCCGGTGGTCAGCACCCCCATCGAGGCCAGCGCACGGATTTCGCCGCGCTTGAAGGCTGCGATGATCGCATCACGCTCGTCCTTCGGCGTGTCGCCAAAGATCGTACGGCAGCTGATGCCTTGCCGGCCGAACTCTTCAGCCACATGGCGCGCGTGGTCGACGCCCGAACAGAAGGCCAGCCAGGATTTCCGCTCGGCCCCGTGTTCGATGATCTCGGTGACCGCCGCGCGGGTGATGGCCTCCTGGTCGACCGCTGCCGCTAGATCACGCTGAATGAAGTCACCGGCGCGAGTGCCCACCTTCGACACGTCGAGCCGGGTCGCAGGCTGTTTCGAGACCAAAGGGCTTAGATAGCCAGCGTCGATCAGATCGCGCACCGGGGCTTCATAGGCGATGTCAGTGAAGAGCGCCGATTTGCCCTCATGCAGCATGCCGCTGTCGAGCCGGAACGGCGTGGCGGTCAGCCCGATCACCTTGAGCGCCGGATTGAGCTGCGCCAGCCCGTCGAGGAAGCGGCGATACATCGTACTCGAGTTGCCCGGGATCAGGTGGGCCTCGTCGATCAGCACCAGATCGGTATGGCCGATTTCCTGTGCGCGGCGGTGGATGGACTGGATACCGGCGAAGAGGATGCGAGCCTGTGCCTCGCGCTTGCCCAGTCCCGCCGAATAGATACCTGCCGGCGCTTCGGGCCAGAGGCCGAGCATCTCGGCATGGTTCTGGGCGATCAGTTCCCGGACATGGGTCACGATCAGGATACGCTGATCGGGCCAGGCCTTCAGCACGCCCTCGATAAACGCGGCCATCACCAGGCTCTTGCCGCCCGCAGTCGGAATGACCACCAGCGGATTGCCTGTGCTATTCTGGAAATAGCCGTAGACCGCGGTGATCGCTGCCTGTTGATAGGGGCGCGGGGTCAGCATGCAGAGGCCTCCGGAGTGCGGGCGTCGTTTGTCCAAGTGGAGCCATCGGCCATGCGGTAGGTGACGGTGTCCTCGCCCGCATCGATGACCTCGCCGGGGACGAGATCGGGGATGAAAAGATGTCGGTGGCAGGCCGCGCGCTGCTCGACAGGCGCGAGCATCCGGTCGTGGCGGACGCAGTGCCAACCGCCCTCCACGGCGGTAGAATGCAGGCATGCGCGGCAGGTCACGGCCGCCCCGCCACTATCGTGGCAGACGGCATGGTGATCGCAGAACCGGCATTCGAACCAGGCCGGGTCCTCGCTGATCCGCGCCGGGGGGTGCTGGGCGAAGATGACCCGACCGGCTTTCTCGAGCAGGCGTTCTGCCATCGCGCCGTCGGCCTCGATGCGCTCGATATGCAGAGCATCGGTGTCCTTGCAGACGGCGACATAGAAGGCGCGCGTGATGCCCGTCAGGTGCATGTAGATCTGCATCTGCGCGGCATGCTGGGGCTTCGACAGCACCACCCCTTTGGCAGTCAGATCCGCAAAGCTCTTGGCGGAGTGCGTCTTGAACTCCAGCACATGCCAGGTCTTCGGCGCTTCCAAGAGGCCAATGGCGACCCCATCGAGCGAGCCTCCGAAATGCCCGCCATGGGCCTCGATGCGGAACTGGCGGCCGGTTTCGGGATCGACCTCGAGCACGGTTGCGCCGGTGGCGCGTAGGTTGCGGACCAGTCGGTCCTCTTCCAGCTGGCCGGTCTCGAAGAGGCGCAGCAGGCGGCCGGAATGGCGCGCAGGCGTGACCCAGCGAAAATCGTACCAGAGCGCGCGGGCGCAGGACTTGCCGATGATCGAGGCGCCGAGATGGTCACGAAAACCATCGCCTTGGCGGGCCTCATAATCAGCGTAGATCGCCGTCAGCGTCGGCGTGGGGACTTCGGGAAGCTCGGCCATCACAGACCCTCCCGTTCACTGAGGACCTGTGCTTCGGCCAGAATGCCGCTCCAGGTTTCTGGATCATGGCGGTCGCGCAGAACGCCGATCAGGGCGTCCTTCAGCTTCTCGCGGCGGCGGCGACCTGTCCCCTTGGCAAGCAATTCGGCGCGCTCGCGGCTGAGATGGCGCAGGGCAGTGCGCGCGCGATGGAACCAGTCCGGGTC
>CAIMLX010000024.1 GCA_903842455.1 uncultured Hyphomicrobiales bacterium
CGGACGCGGCGCATGGCTCACGGGCGGCGGAGATGGCACGAACCGTGTCTTGCGCTCGACGATCACAGTGTTGCGGGAGTTAGAGCGCCCCATGCCGGGCCCGCCCGGACGGTTACCGCCCAGGTTTGGAGAGCCCTTTAGGGACAGCGTCTTCTTGCCGCCGGTGTCTTCGCGCTTGTCGTCGTTATCAGCCATGTATCTCGCGTCTTCCTTCCGAAACCGCTTGCAGCCCCATACCGGGGGTGCAAACGTTCAGTCCGTATGCCGGGCCTTCTTGGGGGCGGCGTAGCGCTGCCGCGCCGCTCAATAGCCTATCTAGTTGGCAATGTAACGTGCCAGTCTTTGGGCTCGCTGCACTGCCGCCTGGGCTGCGCCCCCTTTGATGAGCGCAGCATGTATCACATTTTCGATCCCGAGTGCCAAACCCATTTGGATGGAATCGAGTAATTCGAAATGCGGGGTTTCGCCGGGGTTGAATCCCGCCTCTTCGGCCGACTTCGTGTAGCCCTTGAGCGATCCCGTGAGCTTCTTCTTCCCGTCTTCCGCCCCATCGATGGCGGTCAACAGGGCAAGGACCTCGCCGGCTTCGATCGCCGCCTTCACCTTGCTCGCTCCCGTGACCAACTGGCCGGCCTTGCGGGCGAGGCTGAGGGCGGCGATGAACCGTTCCTCGAGCCGCCTGCGGGTCAGCCCGCTGAGATCGTCGGGCACCTTCACTTCGGACTTCAGGCTCCGGGCAAAGGCCTTCTTCTTTTGCGCCTCGGCGACGTTTTTGGCGCCGAGGCTGATCCACACACCGCGGCCATCGGCCTTGGCGTCGGTATCGGGTACCAGTTCGCCGTCAGGAGAGACGACGAACCGGATGAGATCGGCTACCGGCCTGACCTCGCGGGTGAGGGCGCATAGCCGTTCGGTTTCTTCGCGCGAGGCCACAGGGTCAAGGCGCCCGATTACGCGGGCTGCCCCTCATCCATGGGCTGATCGGCCGCGGCGAGATCCGCCTCGGTGATCCAGCCTGCCTTCAGGCGGGCCTGCAGGATCATCTCCTCGGCTTCTTCCCGCGAAACCGGGAAGTCCTTGAAGGTGCCGTCGAAACGCTTGGTTTCGCCATCCTTGCGCTCGGTCCAGCCAACCAGATCGTCGGCGGCGCAGCCGGCGAAATCGTCGACCGTCCTGATCTCTTCCTTGCCGAGCGCCACCAGCATGGCGGCGTTGAGGCCCGGGATCTCGTAGAGTTCGTCGGCGACGCCGAGCGTTATGCGCTCATCGTCGTTGGCCTTCTCGATGGCCGCGAGGTAGTCGACGGCGCGCTGCTGGATTTCGCCGGCAGTCTCGTCGTCGAAGCCCTGGATCGAGGCGATCTCGGAGACATCGATGTAGGCCAGTTCCTCGACGCTGGAAAAGCCTTCCGAAGCCAGTACTTGGGCAACCATCTCGTCAACATCAATAGCGGCCATGAACAAAGTCGACCGCTCGGCAAATTCCTTCTGGCGACGCTCCGACTCTTCCTGCTCGGTCAGGATGTCGATATCCCAGCCAAGGAGCTGCGAAGCGAGGCGGACGTTCTGGCCGCGGCGGCCGATGGCGAGCGACAGCTGCTCGTCGGGCACCACGACCTCGATGCGCTCGGCCTGCTCGTCGAGCACCACCTTGGCCACATCGGCCGGCTGCAGCGCCGACACGACGAGCCCGGCGACATCCTCGGTCCACGGGATGATGTCGATCTTTTCGCCCTGCAGTTCGGCAACCACCGCCTGCACGCGCGAACCGCGCATACCGACGCAGGCGCCTACCGGATCGATGGACGAGTCGTTGGAGGTCACCGCGATCTTGGCGCGGCTGCCCGGATCGCGGGCGATCGAGCGGATGGTGATGATGCCATCGTAGATTTCCGGCACTTCCTGGCGGAACAGCGCCGCCATGAACTGCGGGTGGGTGCGCGACAGGAAGATCTGCGGGCCGCGCTGCTCGCGGCGCACGTCGTAGATATAGGCGCGGACACGATCGCCGTAACGGTAGAGTTCGCGCGGGATCAACTCGTCGCGGCGGATGATGGCTTCGCCACGGCCGAGGTCGACAATGACGTTGCCGTATTCGACGCGCTTGACCGTGCCGTTGACGATCTCGCCGACGCGGTTGATGTATTCCTCATACATGCGGTCGCGCTCGGCATCGCGCACCTTCTGCACGATGACCTGCTTGGCCGACTGGGCGGCGATGCGGCCGAATTCAATGGGCGGCAGCGGCTCGGTGACGAAGTCGCCCAGCTTGGCGGCGCCGTTGCGTCCCTGCGCGTCCTTCAGCCCGATCTGGCGGCCGTATTCCTCGACCGTCTCGACCACTTCGAGCAGGCGCCACATGCGCGTCTCGCCCGACTTGGGGTTGATATCGACCTTGATGTTGGTCTCGGCGCCGTAGCGGGCCTTGGCCGCCTTCTCGATGGCGTCCTGCATCGCCTCGATGACGATCATGCGATCGATCGACTTTTCGCGGGCGACGGCATCGGCGATCTGGAGCAGCTCCAGGCGGTTCGCGCTAACGGCCATTCAATTGGTCTCCTGTTCAGAGTCTGAAGTCTTGTGGTCCGCCGGGTCCCCGGCCGAAGCGGCCTCCGGGTCGTCGTCCAGCATGCCATCGTCCGCCAACTCGACGGTCTCGATCTCGTCGTCATCGTCGATCGGGAATTCTTCCTGGTCGACCTGGGCCATGTTCATCAGCTTGTCGGTCATCACCAGCTTGGCCTCGGCCAAGAGCCGCAGCGGCAGCGTGTAGTCGGGGTCGGTATCCTTGGGCACGTCCGGCAGCGTCACGGTGATGTTCTCGCCGTCCACCGCCTTGATGAAGCCGCGGAAGCGGCGGCGGCCATCAAGCAGGTCGGTCAGCTCGATCCGCGCCTCGTGGCCGACATAGCGGACGAAATCACGGGCGCGCACCAGCGGCCGGTCGATGCCCGGGGACGACACCTCGAGGTGGTACTCCCGATCGATGGGGTCCTCGACATCGAGCACCGGCGAGATTTCCTTGGAGAGGGCTTCGCAGTCGGTGATGGCGAAGCGGCCGTTCTCGTCCTCGGCCATGATCTGCAGGGTCAGGCCGTTTTCCTGCGTGGTGCGCACGCGGACGAGGCTGTAGCCGAGATCGTTGGCGACCGGCTCGATGATACGCGCGATGCGCGCCTCGACGGCCGTCTCCTTGATGTAGCGCTTTTCGGTGAGATCGAAAGCCAAGCCAATGGCCCTTGTGATTTGGCGGTTGCTGGCGAAACGGCTCGCAGCTTGCGCCGGTGGTTGTCTGGCGGTGCCCTAGAAAGCAAAAAGAGCGGGGGCCGGTCAGGGCACCCACTCTCGAATGAGAGCATCGATGTTGGCGCTCATATAGCTGCAATGGCGGGCAAGTGCAAGGTCGGCGCTTTGCTTGGCCGGCCGAGCCGTTATGGTGCATTTCGGGATTCGACCGGAGTGATGAGATGAAGACGCGTGCGGCGGTGGCGTTCGAGGCGAACAAGCCCCTCGAGATCGTGGAACTGGACCTCGAAGGGCCGAAGGCCGGCGAGGTGCTGGTGGAGATCAGGGCCACGGGCATCTGCCATACCGACGCCTACACGCTGTCGGGCGCTGATCCGGAGGGGCTGTTTCCGTCGATTCTCGGGCACGAGGGGGCGGGCGTCGTGCTCGAGGTCGGGCCGGGGGTGACCAGCCTGAAGCCGGGCGACCATGTGATTCCGCTCTATACGCCCGAATGCCGCGAGTGCCCGAGCTGCCTCAGCCGCAAGACCAACCTCTGCACCGCCATCCGCGCCACGCAGGGCAAGGGGCTGATGCCGGACGGGACATCGCGGTTCAGCTACAAGGGGCAGACGATCTACCACTACATGGGCTGCTCGACGTTTTCGAACCACACGGTGCTGCCCGAGATCGCGCTCGCCAAGATCGATCCGAAGGCGCCGTTCGACAAGGTGTTCTATATCGGCTGCGGGGTGACCACCGGGGTGGGCGCGGTGCTCAATACCGCCAAGGTCGAGCAGGGCGCGACCGCAGTGGTGTTCGGGCTCGGCGGGATCGGGCTCAACGTCATCCAGGGGCTGAAGATGGCGGGGGCCGACATGATTATCGGCGTCGACATCAACAACGACAAGCAGGCCTGGGGCGAGCGGTTCGGGATGACGCATTTCGTCAACCCCAAGGAGATCGAGGGCGATGTGGTGCCGCATCTCGTCAACCTGACGAAGCGTGGGGCCGACCAGATCGGCGGGGCGGACTACACGTTCGATTGCACGGGCAATACCACAGTGATGCGGCAGGCGCTCGAAGCCAGCCATCGCGGCTGGGGCAAGTCGGTGGTGATCGGCGTGGCGGCTGCGGGTGAGGAAGTCTCGACCCGGCCGTTCCAGCTGGTTACGGGGCGGACGTGGATGGGCACGGCGTTCGGCGGCGCGCGCGGCCGTACCGACGTGCCCAAGATCGTCGACTGGTACATGAGCGGCAAGTTGGAGATCGACCCGATGATCACCCACACGCTCAGGCTCGAGGACATCAACAAGGGCTTCGACCTGCTGCACCACGGCGAGAGCATCCGCAGCGTGGTGCTGTTCTGAGGTTCGAGTTCGGCACTCGCACCTCACACCCACTGTCACCCCGGCGACGGCCGGGGACCATCCCGCGGGCTTGCTACCTCAGTGACCGTGCGGCTACCGCTCAGGCTAGATCCCGGCCTTCGCCGGGATGACACTGAGTTTGTTGGCAGGATGTGGCTAGAGCCCCAACCGGGCCCGCAGGTCGGCTTCGGTCATGCTGCCCGGCTTTTCACCACGCTCGACCAGTTCGTGGCCGATGGCGACGAGGCCGGCGTTGAGCGGTGTGGGAACGCCGTAGAGGCGGCCGAGGAGGACGATCTCGCCGTTGAGCCAATCGGTTTCGATGCTGCCGGCGCCGCGCTTGAGGCTTTGCACGGACGAGCCGCCGGTGCGGGTGACGCCCTCGACGGCGCCCATTTCCATGAGGCCCTTGCGGCGCGGGTCGGCGTTGCCGATGGCGATGCGCTCGATGCCGGCGGCGTCGTAGACCCTGTCGGCCTCGGCCTGGATCGGCTCCATCAGCGGACCGGAGCGGGCGCCGTGGCCGAGGGCGGCCTCGACGACGTTGCCGAGATTGTCGCGCAGCTTGCCGTATTTCGAGCGCATGACGTGCTCGAGCGGGAAGGCGGCGAAGCCGGCGCTGTCCATGGCAGTGGCGATCGTGGCGACGTTGTCGTCGAGACCCTGCGGGTAGCGGCCGATATCGACGAGGCCGAGCTTCGGCGTGCCGTAGCAGATGACTTCGCCGGGGGTGACGTAGTCGGCCGGCAGCATCACCGTCATGCCGTAGACGTTGGGGAACAGCCGGAGCGCGGCGCGCTCGTTGTTGACGCCGTTCTGGGCGCAGACGATGGCCTGGGTGGTGACGCCGGCCGCGCGGAGAGCCGCGAGCGCTCCGGCGGTATCCTGCCCCTTCATGGCGAGGAAGATGACGTCGTCGGGGCGGAAGGCGATGTCGGCCGGGGCGGCGACGACGGGGAAGTCCACATGGTCGGTGCCGGCGGGGCTCTTGAAGCTGAGGCCGGAATTGCCGCGGATCGCCTCCAGCATGCGGCCACGGGCAATGCCGACGACGTCGTGGCCAGCGCGAGCAAGCGCCGCTGCAAACGTGCCGCCAATCGCGCCGACGCCATAGATGATGAACCGCATACCAAGACTCCTCGTGAGGGCGGACCATGGCGCGATGCGCGCGGCCCGGCAATTGACCGGAGGAATGAGCCGGCACCGGCATCGGTTCAAACCGCTTGCAGCGAAAGCCGCACTTGTCGGTGACGGTGGCGAGGGTCTACAACCCGGCTCAGCGAGCGCCGAGCGCTTCCCCTCACCCCTCCCCCGTAAGAACTCACGGACATTGACCATGGAATACCGTCGCCTGGGCAAATCTGGCCTGAAGGTCAGCGAATTCTCGTTTGGTGCATGGGTCACCTTCGGCAAGCAGGTCGGCGAGGACGCCGCCGCTTCGATCATGGGCTACGCCTACGACAACGGCGTCAACTTCTTCGACAATGCCGAGGGCTATGAGCGCGGCAATGCCGAAGTGGTGATGGGGGAGGCGCTGAAGGCGCTGAACTGGAGCCGCGACAGCTACGCGGTCTCGTCGAAAGTGTTCTGGGGCGGCGACAAGCCGACGCAGAAGGGGCTTTCGGCCAAGCACGTGACCGATGCGGCCCATGCGGCGCTGAAGCGCCTGCAGGTGGACTACCTCGATCTCTATTTCTGCCACCGCCCCGATATCGATACGCCGATCGAAGAGACCGTGCGGGCGATGCACAACCTGATCGCGCAGGGCAAGGTGCTCTACTGGGGCACGTCGGAATGGACGGCGCAGCAGCTGACCGAAGCCTATGCGATCGCCCGGCAGGAGCACCTGACGCCGCCGACCATGGAGCAGCCCGAATACAACCTGTTCCGCCGCGAGAAGGTCGAGGCGGAGTTCCTGCCGCTCTACCGCCTGTTCGGGCTTGGCACCACCATCTGGTCCCCGCTCGCCTCGGGTATCCTCACCGGCAAGTACAATGACGGCGTGCCGGCCGACAGCCGCATGAACCTCCCCGGCTACGAGTGGCTGAAGGCGCGGCTCGACAGCGACAAGGGTCGCGACGAACTGGCCAAGGTGAAGCAGCTGGCGAAACTCGCCGACGAGGTCGGCATGCCGATCCACTACCTGGCGCTGCTCTGGTGCAACGCCAATCCGAACGTCTCGACGGTGATCCTCGGAGCCTCCAAGCTGAGCCAGCTCAAGGACAATCTCGAAGCGCTCAAGCACAAGGCGAAGATGACGCCGGAAGTGCTGGCCGAGATCGAGAAGATCATGGGCAACAAGCCGGCGGCGCCGCAGCGCTACTAGGGGCGATGGCGGGGGACGAGGCGGCGTGGCACTCAGCTGACTGGTTGGCGGGTGTGACCGCCCCCTCCACCAGCTTCGCTGGTCCCCCTCCCCCGCTCCGCAGGGGAGGACCCCCGGCGACCTGCCCGTTTCGCGAGGTTGATCGGCACCTTCGGGCTCCCGTATCGTTCTGATGCAAATCATTCTGCCCGGGCCCGTCGCCCGGGCACTTGTTTCTGGAGAGGCCGATGGCGCGCGGACCGATGAGTGGAGGACGGCGGGGCGGCGGCATGAACGACCCCGACATTCCAAGCGCCCTGCCCTTCGACAAGGGCGAGCGGCTGAAGACCTTCCGGCACCTCGGCCGGCTGTTCGCGCAGATGTGGCGGACCAGCCCGTGGCTGATGGCGCTGTCGATCGGGCTGCGGCTGGTGGTGGCGATCCAGCCGCCGCTGGTGCTGCTGTTCACCAAGCTGATCATCGACGAGGTAGTGAAGCAGACCGCGCTCGGCTCGCCGGGGCCGGAGCTGTCGGACTGGCTGGCATCGGGGCGGCTGAATGTCTTCATGCTGCTGCTGGGCGCCGAGTTCGTGCTGGTGTTCATGCGCGATGCGTTCAATCGCGCCATCAGCGTGGTCGACGGCATCCTCGGCGAGAGCCACTCGAACGCCGTCAGCCTCGAGCTGATGCAGCATGCCGCCAGACTCGACCCGAAGCATTTCGAGCAATCGGAGTACCAGGACCGGCTGGAGCGGGCGCGGCGGCAGGCCTCCTCCCGCTCGACGGTGATTTCGCAGCTGTTCGGACAGGGGCAGGCGATGATCACCGCGGTGGCGCTGGCCGCCGGCCTGTTCCTCTACGCGCCGCTGCTGATCGCGCTGCTCGCGGTGGCGCTGATCCCGGCCGTGTGGGGTGAGTTCAAGTTCAACCGGCTCGCCTACTGGATTTCGCACAACCGCTCGCCTGAGCGCCGGCAGCTCGAATACCTGCGGCAGATCGGCGCCAGCGCCGACAGCGCCAAGGAACTGAAACTGTTCGGACTGGGAGACTTCCTCTCGGGCCGCTTCGCCACGCTGAGCCGGCAGATCCTCGCGGAGAACACGGCGCTCAGCATCAGGCGCGCGCTGCAGACCGGCAGCCTCGCGGCCATTTCCACCGTCAGCTACTACGCCGCCTATGCCTATATCGTCTGGCGCACCCTCAATGGGGAGTTCACCGTCGGCGACCTGGTGTTCCTCTCAGGCTCGTTCAGCGGCCTCAACGGCTACCTGCAGCAGATCCTGATCGGCTTCACGCAAATTGCCGGGCAGAGCCTCTATCTCGACGACCTGTTCAGCTTCTTCGAGATCGAGCCGACCATCCTCGATCCCAAGGACCCGCAGCCGTTCCCGGTGCCGCTGCGGCAGGGGATCGTGTTCGAGAATGTCGGGTTCCGCTATCCCGGGTCGGACCGCTGGGCGGTGCGCGGCCTGAACTTCACCGTCCCGGCGGGCGAAACGCTGGCGCTGGTAGGTGAGAACGGCGCGGGCAAGACCACCATCGTCAAGCTGATGACCCGGCTCTACGACCCCGACGAGGGCCGTATCCTCGTCGATGGCGTCGACCTCAAGGCGTTTGCGACCGCGGATATCCGCCGGCACATGGGCGCCATCTTCCAGGATTTCCTGCGCTACTCGTTCTCGGCCTCGGACAATATCGGGGTCGGGCGGATCGAGGCGATGGGGGACCGGGCGCGGATCGAGGCTGCGGCCGAGCAGAGCCTCGCCGGGCCGGTGATCCGCAAGCTGCCCGAAGGCTACGACCAGATGCTGGGCCGCACCTTCTCGAAGGGGCAGGACCTGTCGGGCGGTGAGTGGCAGAAGCTGGCGATCGCCCGCGCCTATATGCGCGACGCCGAAATCATCATCCTCGACGAGCCGACGGCGGCGCTCGACGCGCGCGCCGAGGCCGAGGTGTTCCACCGCTTCAAGACGCTGGCCGAGGGGACGACGGCCGTGCTGATCTCGCACCGCTTCTCGACCGTGCGCATGGCGGACCGGATCGTGGTGCTGGCGGACGGGGCGGTGCAGGAAGCGGGCACGCATGCCGAGCTGATGACGCTGGGCGGACGGTATGCCGAATTGTTCGAACTGCAGGCTGCAGGGTATCGGTGAGGACGGCACCTGCTGCCGCCCCCTCCACCAGCCTTCGGCTGGTTCCCCTCCCCCGCTTCGCAGGGGAGGACCACCGGCGACGTCGGCGCTCGGCTCAGCTGACGTAGACCTTCGTGCCGGTCGGGACGCGGGCGTGGAGGTCGATGATGTCGTGGTTCATCAGGCGGATGCAGCCCGACGAGACCTGCTGGCCGATGGTGTAGGGCTCGGTGGTGCCGTGCAGGCGGAAATGCGTGTCCTTGCCGTTGCGGTAGAGGTAGAGCGCGCGGGCGCCGAGCGGGTTGGTCGGGCCGCCCGGAAGGCCGGCGGCGTACTCGGCGTAGCGCTCGGGCTGGGTCTTGATCATGTTGGCGGTCGGCGTCCAGCCCGGCCAGGCGGCCTTGCGGGCGATGACGGCGTTGCCCTTGAACTGCAGCCCCTCCTCGCGACCGACGCCGACGCCGTAGCGCATGGCGCGGCCGTTCGGCTGCACCAGGTAGAGGTAGCGCTCGGCGGTGCTCACCACGATCGAACCCGGCGCGTATTTGGAGGCATAGTCGACCTCCTGCCGCCAGTATTGCTGCGGGATGCGGCGCAGGTCGACGGCCGGCACCGGGTAGGGCTCGTTCGGCTTGGCGGCATAATAGGTCGCCCACGGCTCATCGACCTGGATCACCGTCATCCCGTCGGCGAGGCGACGGGTGCCGCCGGTGGACGAGCAGGCGGAGAGGGCGAGAGCGGCGGCTCCGACGATAAAAAGGCGGCGAGAGGTCAAGGCATATCCGTGCAACTGAGTGAGCGGCGAAAGAACCGGCCGCGTGTCCGTTTGTCGAGTGCGCCCCGGCCACACGAACGGCGACACCACAACGCCGCCGATCACAATTCCGTTGCATCGTGGCCGGCCTTCCGCCTCAGGCGCGGCGCTGCAGGGCCTCGCCGGTGCGGCTGCCTTTGGCCGAGAGCAGGCCGGCCGGGGTGCCTTCGTAGACGACCGTGCCACCCTCGTTGCCCGCGCCGGGGCCGAGGTCGATGACCCAGTCGGCCCGCGAGATGACATCGAGGTTGTGCTCGATGACGATGACGGTGCTCTCCTGGTCGACGAGGCGGTCGAACAGCCCGATCAGCGTATCGACGTCGTTCATGTGGAGGCCGGTGGTGGGCTCGTCGAGTACATAGATGCTGCCCGACTTGCCGAGTTCGGCCGCCAGCTTCAGCCGCTGGCGCTCGCCGCCCGAGAGGGTGGAGAGGGGCTGGCCGAGGGTGAGGTAGCCGAGGCCGACATCGTCGAGGCCCTTCAGGATCTTCGCGACGGCCGCTTCGGTGAAGAAGGCGGCGGCGTCGCCGACGGCCATCTCGTAGATGTCGGAGATCGCCTTGCCGCGGAGCTTGTGCTGCAGCACTTCGTCGGTAAAGCGCTTGCCCTCGCAGGTCTCGCAGGTGCTGGCGACGGGGTCCATGTGGGCGAGATCGGTGAAGATGACGCCGAGGCCCTTGCAGTCCGGGCAGGCGCCCTTGGAGTTGGCCGAGAACAGCGCGGCTTCGACGCCGTTGGCCTTGGCGAACGCCTTGCGGACGTTGTCGAGGATGCCGGTGTAGGTGGCGGTGTTGGAGCGCGAGGAGCCGCGGGCGAGGTTCTGGTCGATGATGACGGTGTCGGGGTAGGCCAGCGGCAGGCAGCCCTGGATCAGCGAACTCTTGCCGGAGCCGGCGACGCCGGTGACGACGGTGAGGACGCCTTTCGGGATGGTGACGGAGACATCCTTGAGGTTGTTCAGCGTCGCATGCGCGATCTTCAGCTCGCCCTTGGGCTTGCGGCCCTCGGTCTTGATCGGCTGATGCTTCTCTATGTGGTTGCCGGTGAGGGTGCCAGACTTGAGGAGGCCGGCATAGTCGCCCTCGTAGACCACCTCGCCACCCTTCGATCCGGCGCGGGGCCCCATGTCGACGATGTGGTCGCCGATGGCGATCATGTCGGGCTTGTGCTCGACGATGAGGACGGTGTTGCCCTTGTCGCGCAGCTGCTGCATCAGCCCGGCGAGGCGGCCGACATCGTGGGGGTGGAGGCCGACCGAGGGCTCGTCGAAGACGTAGGTGATGTCGGTGAGCGACGAGCCGAGGTGGCGTACCATCTTCACGCGCTGGCTTTCGCCGCCCGAGAGGGTGGAGCTCTCGCGATCGAGCGACAGGTAGCCGAGCCCTATGGTGACGAGGTTTTCGAGCCGTGCCGCCAGGGCGTCGAGCATGGGCTTGATGGCCGGCGCATCGATCGCCCGCACGAAGGGGGCGAGGTCGGAGACCTGCATGGCGGAGCACTCGGCGATGTTCGTGCCCTCGATGGTGCTGCCGAGCGCTGCCTGGTTGAGGCGGGTGCCGTGGCAGGCCGGGCAGACGCCGCGGCGGAAGATCTTGTCGTATTCGACGCGGACGTGCGGCTGCAGGTTCTCGGGGTCCTTGGCGCCGAGCCCGGACTTGAGCTTGGCGACGACGCCCTCGTAGGTGAGGCCGATCTTGCCGACCTTGATCTTGCGGCCATCGGCGAGGTGGAGGAGGTTGTCGCGCTCCTCGGCGGTGAAGTCCTTCACGGGCTTGTCCATGTCGAACAGGCCGGAGTTGCGGTAGATCTCCCACCACCAGCTGTCGACGGCGAAATCCTTGGGGAGGATGGCGCCCTGGTTCAGCGACTTCTCCTCATCGATGACGGCCGACATATCCATCGCGGCGACCTGGCCGATGCCTTCGCAATCGGGGCACATGCCGCGCGGGTCGTTGTAGGAATAAAGGCCGGGCGCGCCTAGCCTGGGCGTGGCGACGCGGGAAAACACCACGCGCAGCATCTGCGCGGCGTCGGTGACGGTGGCGACGGTGGAGCGGGAATTGCCGCCCAGCCGCTGCTGGTCGACGATGATGGCGGCCGAGATGTTCTCGAGTTCGTCGGCATCGGGCTGGCCGTAATGCGGCATGAACTGCTGGACGAAGGCCGGGTAGGTTTCGTTGATCAGCCGCTGGCTTTCGGCTGCGATGGTGCCGAACACCAACGAACTCTTGCCCGAGCCGGAGACGCCGGTGAAGACGGTGATCTTGCGCTTGGGGATATCGAGAGAGACGTTCTTGAGGTTGTTCTCGCGCGCGCCGCGGATCCGGATCGAGCCGTACATGGTGCATTCGCTCCCGCGTTTTACCGAATGGTTGAATAAGGGTGCTGCCCTGTCAGGTCAACCCCGAAAGTCTTGTGCCCCATCACCCTGACATGTCGTGTCAGCAGCAGGGTTTTCGACGTGAAGTTGACGGAAAGGCCCTGAACCCCTAACTCGGGCGGATGAAACGCGACACCAACAAGCCCACCGGCCCCAACCAGCGCATGCTGCGCGTCGGCGAACTCGTTCGCCACGCCCTCGCCGCGGTGTTTGCCCGTGGCGACATCGATGACCCGCTGCTCGAGGGCAAGGTCATCACCGTGCCCGAAGTGCGGATGAGCAACGACCTCAAGCTCGCCAATGTCTACATCATGCCGCTGGGCGGCGAAGGTGCGGATGAGGTGGTGGCGGCGCTCAACCGGCACCACAAGTTCGTGCGGGGCCGGATTTCGCCGGAGCTGAACCTGAAATTCGCGCCCGAGCTGAAGTTCTTTGTCGACACCACGTTCGAGGAGTTCGGCAGGATCGACGCCATTCTCCGCTCCGAACGCGTGCAGCGCGATCTCGCGCAGGACGGCGACGAAGACGAGAAGGGCACCGACTGACATGACCGGCGAAAAGCGGGTCAAGCGGGACGTGTCCGGCTGGATCGTCCTGAACAAGCCCTATGACATGACCTCGACGCAGGCCGTCGGGAAGGTGCGCTGGCTGCTCGGCGCCAAGAAGGCCGGCCATGCCGGTACGCTCGATCCGCTGGCGACCGGCGTGCTGCCGATCGCGCTGGGCGAAGCGACCAAGACCGTGCCGATCGTGCAGGACGGCCGGAAAGTCTACCGCTTCACCGTCAAGTGGGGCGAAGAGACCACGACCGACGATGCCGAGGGCACGGTGACCGAACGGTCGGATGTCCGCGCCGACGAGGCCACCATCCGCGGGGCATTGCCGGCCTTTACCGGCGAGATCATGCAGACCCCGCCGATCTTTTCGGCCATCAAGGTCGATGGCGAGCGAGCCTATGACCTGGCGCGCGCCGGCGAGGCCGTCGTGCTGGAGCCGCGTCCGGTCGTCATCGATACCCTCGAACTGTTGGAGCACAACGGCGACAGTTCCGAACTCGAGATGACCTGCGAGAAGGGCACCTATGTGCGCGCCCTCGCCCGCGACCTGGCCCGGGCGCTGGGGACGCGCGGGCACGTGATTGCGCTGCACCGCTCGCGGGTGGGGCCGTTCAGCGACGCGATCGCGGTCAGCATCGAAGATATTGAACGAAATCCCGACGGCGCGGTTGTGCCCGTTGCAGCGGGCCTCGAAGGCTTGCCGGAGGTTCGCCTGAGCACGCAGCAGGCTCAGGTTCTGCGGCATGGCAATCCGGTGCTGCTCACGGGGGCAGCAGCCCCGGTGAGGCTCGACAGCGCCTGGGCCAGCGAGGCCGGTGCGCCGGTTGCGCTGGGATATGTCGAGGCGGGACATTTTCACCCGCAACGAGTCATTCTCGGGGGCACCTGAATAAAGTAGCGTCCCAATGGAACAAAATGGCGCAGGGCGCGTTCTCGGACGCCGAACGTTTTGGGCAGGTATTATGTATTCCGCGTGTATCGATGGCTGACGGAGCATTGGCCACCGAGCCCAGAAGGAAGTCCCGCACTCGTGTGGCCCGCCCGATAGCCGTCTACCTGTTCGTGCTTGCCCTCGTGGCGCTGGTCCCCGCCTTCATCTTTTCCGCCGTCCTGCTGCAGCGCAACAACGAGACGCAGGAACGCGTCGTCGAAACCCTGATCACCGGCACGGCCCGCTCGATCGTCCAATCGGTCGATCGCGAGATCAACGCCAATATCACCACCCTGAAGGTGCTCTCCGCCAACCCGGCGCTGCTTGGCGGCGACATGGAAGCATTCCACCGGCAGGTTACCGACGCGCTGGCCGGCACGGGATCGTTCATCTTCGTGCTCGACGACGAGATGAATACGGTCATGACCAGCCGCCGCAGCTACGTCGCGGGCCGACAGGGGCGGTCATCCGACCCGGAGGCCGGGTTGAGGGCAATGGCCAGCGACGTGCCGATCGCTGCCAACATGGTCAAAGGCGTCATTTCGCAGGAGTTCGTGGTGAACGTCCTGCTCGGGGTGCGCGATACTGCAGCGGGCGACGTCGTGCTCGGCTTCAACCGCTCCGCCAGCCAGCTGGCGCCGGTCCTGTTGGCCAACCGCCTGCCCGATGGCTGGAACGTGGCGCTGGTCGACGGCAACGGCAAGGTGGTCGCCGCGTCGCCGGGCGCCGGGACGACTGGCGACGTGTTCGGACTATCCAATGTATCGGGCATGAGTTCGACCACCGAGTGGCGCGAACTCGACGTCGATGGCCAGCCGTCCGTAGTGGTGGCACAGCGCTCGCTGCTCAGCGACTGGACGGTTGTCGGCTGGGCCCCCCGCGATATCGTCACGCGCCCGCTCGCCAACGCGTTCTGGTCGCTGCTCGCCGGCGGCGTGCTGCTGGCGGCGCTGGTGGTGCTGGTGGTCTACTGGGTGAGCCTCGCCATCGGCCGCTCGGTGCAAGGGCTCGAGGCCGATGCCAAGCGGCTCGGCGCGGGCCAGCCGGTCGAGGCCCGCAGTTTTCCCATTGCCGAGATCGAGACGGTGTCGACCGCGCTCGGAGATGCCTCGCGGCGCCGGCAGGCGGCCGAAACCGAGGTCCGCTTCCTGATGCGCGAACTGGCGCATCGCAGCAAGAACCAGATGACGGTCATCGCCGCGATGGCCAAGCAGACGGCGCGCGGCGCTGAGTCGGTCCCCGAGTTCGTCTCCAGCTTCGAAAAGCGCATCTTCGGACTTGCCCGTTCGACCGACCTGCTGCTTGCCCACGGCGTGGCCGGCGTCGACCTCAGGGAACTGATCGTCAACCAGATCGATCCCTTCTGCCCCGTCGATGGCGCACGCGTCTCGGTGGAGGGCCCGGCGATGCGGCTCAATGCACAGGCAGCGCAGATTCTGGGCATGGCCGCGCACGAGCTTGCGACCAATGCCGTGAAGTATGGCGCCTTTGCCGGGGAGGGCGGCAGCCTGAAGGTGCGCTGGGAGCGGCAGGGCGAGGCTATAGCCTTCAGATGGCGCGAGATCGGCGCGGTTCCCGGCACGGCGACACCGCGGCGTGGGTTCGGTACCACCGTCCTTGAAAACATGGTCGGCCGGTCGCTGGGTGCCGAGGTAAAGCGGGAGGCGCACCCCGACGGGATCGAATGGCGTTTCTCCATTCCAGTGGTGGCGCTCGACCCCGCCTATGTCGCGGGCGGCAAGGCCGAACACTAGAGTTTCGCCTGCCGACAAACCGCTGGCGCTTTGCTGTCCGATCCACTATATCGGCCCGCAAGTCCGGCGGGGGAAACCTTCGCCGGCTTTAGTCATGGCTCCGCCTGGACGACATCCCGGGCGACAGCGTCCCTGATCCTCCTTTTGAAAGGACCACTACGATGTCGATCACTGCAGAGCGCAAGTCCACGCTCATTTCCGAATATGCCACCAAGGCCGGCGACACGGGTTCGCCCGAGGTGCAGGTCGCGATCCTGTCGGAACGCATCAACAACCTCACCGAGCACTTCAAGGGTCACGGCAAGGATCACCATTCCCGCCGCGGCCTGCTCAAGCTGGTGCAGACCCGCCGCTCGCTCCTCGACTACGTCAAGCGTATCGACGAGCCGCGCTACCGCTCGCTGATCGAGCGCCTGGGCATCCGTCGCTAACGCGAGCGCTGCCTGATACGAACCGGGCTGCGAGGTACGCCCCGCAGTCCGATACGCCCGGCAGAAACCGGGTGACGAACGCGTAGGCTGATGGCCTAAACGCGGAGCATGGCGAGATCATCAGCCGCTTGTGGGTGCGAGGCACCTCCTTTCAGGAAATGAGCGGCTCATCGTCTTGTCCATGTTCCGCCCCGCACACAGTGCGGGCATCAGCGCGGAAACCGTGCCGATTTTGGGCCGGGCCTGCACATGGGGTGCACGGCGTCGGCTGGCACACCGGATGAGTTCGCGGGGTGGCTACGCACCCGCGTTCCCGCTCATTCCGGCAGAATGGAAAGACGAGGCAATATGCCCACCATCGAATTCAACCACCACAAGGTCGAGCTCAACTGGGGCGGCCAGCCGCTCACGCTCGAGACCGGCAAGATCGCCCGCCAGGCCGACGGCGCCGTGCTCGCCACCCTGGGCGAGACCGTGCTGCTCGCCACCGTCGTTTCGGCCAAGAAGGCCAAGCCGGGGCAGGACTTCTTCCCGTTGACCGTCAACTACCAGGAAAAGTACTTCGCCGCCGGCAAGATCCCGGGTGGCTACTTCAAGCGCGAAGGCCGCCCGACCGAGAACGAGACGCTGGTCTCGCGCCTGATCGACCGCCCGATCCGCCCGCTCTTCCCCGATGGCTACAAGAACGAGACGCAGGTCGTCATCACCGTTCTGCAGCACGACATGGAGAACAACCCTGACGTGCTGGCGATGGTCGCTGCCTCGGCAGCCCTGACCATTTCGGGCGTGCCATTCATGGGCCCGATCGGCGCCGCCCGCGTCGGCTATGTCGATGGCGAGTACGTGCTGAACCTCGACGTCAACCGTCGCGCCGAGAGCAAGCTCGACCTTGTGATGGCCGGCACCCAGGACGCCGTGCTGATGGTGGAATCGGAAGCCCAGGAGCTTTCCGAGGAAGTCATGCTCGGTGCCGTGATGTTCGGCCATGCCGCATCGCAGAAGGTCATCGACGCGATCATCAAGCTGGCGGAACTCGCCGCCAAGGAGCCGCGCGAGTTTTCCGCTCCGGACTACTCGGCGCTCGAAAAGGACGTGCTGGCGGTTGCGGAGGCTGACCTCCGCGCTGCCTACAAGCTGACCGACAAGGCCCAGCGCTACGCCGCCGTCGATGCTGCCAACGCCAAGGTCAAGGCGCACTTCGCCGCCCAGATCGAAGCGGGCGACGTCTCGGCCGAGGACCTCGGCGAGGTCGTGCACAACCTGCAGGCCAAGATCGTCCGCTGGAACATCCTCGACACCAAGACCCGTATCGATGGCCGTGACCTCACGACCGTCCGTCCGATCGTCGCGGAAGTCGGCATCCTGCCGCGCACCCACGGCTCGGCCATCTTCACCCGCGGCGAGACGCAGGCCCTCGTGGTCGCGACCCTCGGCACCGGCGACGACGAGCAGTATGTCGACAGCCTCGAAGGCACCAACAAGGTGAACTTCATGCTGCACTACAACTTCCCTCCCTACTCGGTGGGTGAAGCTGGCCGCATGGGTTCGCCTGGCCGCCGCGAAATCGGCCACGGCAAGCTCGCCTGGCGCGCGATCAACCCGATCCGCCCGAAGGCCGAAGAGTTCCCGTACACCATCCGCGTCGTCTCCGAGATCACCGAGAGCAACGGCTCGTCCTCGATGGCGACCGTCTGCGGCACCTCGCTGGCACTGATGGATGCGGGCGTGCCGATGAAGAAGGCGGTGGCGGGTATCGCCATGGGCCTGATCCTCGAAGGCGACCGCTTCGCCGTCCTGTCGGACATCCTCGGCGACGAGGACCATCTCGGCGACATGGACTTCAAGGTGGCGGGCACCGAGAAGGGCGTCACCTCGCTGCAGATGGACATCAAGATCGCCGGCATCACCGAGGAGATCATGAAGGTCGCGCTCGGTCAGGCCAAGGGCGGCCGCGAGCACATCCTCGACGAGATGGCCAAGGCCCTCGACACCTCGCGCTCGAGCGTCGGCGAGTTCGCCCCGCGCATCGAGACCATCACCATTCCGACCGACAAGATCCGTGAAGTGATCGGCACCGGCGGCAAGGTGATCCGCGAGATCGTCGAAAAGACCGGCGCCAAGATCGACATCCAGGACGACGGCACCGTGAAGGTCTCGTCGTCGGACAGCGCCTCGATCGACGCCGCCATCAAGTGGATCAAGGGCATCACCGATGAGCCCGAGATCAACGCCATCTACCAGGGCACCGTGGTGAAGACCGCCGATTTCGGCGCCTTCGTCAACTTCTTCGGCGCCAAGGACGGCCTCGTGCACATCAGCCAGCTGGCTGCGGCCCGCGTCGCCAAGACCACCGATGTCGTCAAGGAAGGCGACAAGGTGTGGGTGAAGCTGCTCGGCTTCGACGAGCGCGGCAAGGTCCGCCTGTCGATGAAGATCGTCGACCAGGCGACCGGCAAGGAAATCGCCGAAGGCGAAGCCGCCGAGTAATCGGCGCTTCCAGACCAGACATGCAAAAGGCCCGGGAGCGATCCCGGGCCTTTTCGTTTCCGGCGCCAGGCCTACTGCAGCGCGACGGGGTAGGCGTAGAAGCTGCCGGCTTCCTGGGGCGTTGCCATCTTCGAGAACTTGGCTTCGATCACCCAGAGCGTGTCGCCGACCTTGGTGACGGCCGTCGGGCTGTCCCAGCCGTCCTTGGCGAGGACGCGGATTGTCGCGGTGTCGCCATCGAAGGTCACGGCATCGACCTGGCCGCTGCCGTTCTCGGCGAGGTAGAGCACGCCGTCGTCGCCGAAGCGCATGCCATCGGGGCCGCTGATGGGCTGGCTGAGCGTCAGCTCGGTGAGCGTGCCTGGCGCGCCGTCGGCCATGGCGAGGCGGAACAGCTTGTTGGTCGACACGCCGTTGAGGTAGAGCGCGCCGTCCGGGCCGAAGCTCAGCCCATCGAGGCTGGCGAGCGCGGCGTCCTTGAGGAAGGGCTCGGCCGTGGTGGCGCCCGGGGCGACCTTGAACAACTGGCCGCCGGCCGTATCGGCCACATAGGCCGTGCCGTCGGCCGCGGTGGCGATGTCGTTGCAGAAGGTGCCTTCGCCCAGCGGGACTGTGGTCTTCAGCGTGCCCGAGGCGAGGTCGTAGCTGCGCAGCACCGAGGCCTTGCCGCCGGCGCCGGCGAACAGCGCGAGATCGGCATAGCAGGCCCAGAGGGTCTGGTTTGCCTCGTCCGCATAGACGCCGAGGACGGCCGTCGGACCGTCCGTGACGGCGGCGATCCAGCTATCGGCCGTCGTTGCGCCGGGCGCGGCTCGAAAGATCTGGCCCGTACCGATGGAGCCGACGATCAGCGTACCATCGGCAGTGGAGGTGATGCTCTCAGGAAACACCCCGGCATCGCCGACCTGCACCTTGTCGGCGGCGAATGCCGCCGTGCCGCCAATGCAGCCGAGCAGCACCGCCGAAGCGACGCCGAAGTTGAACACTGTTCGCAAGATATCCTCCCAAGGTTCTGGATGCTGCAGGTTGGCACCGCGCGGCCTTCATCGGCCCAATGCAGGGTATAGGCTTGGCCACTGCAACTGGCCTGCCGGCCGCCGGCCTTCGCAATCGTGACTTGCGGTTGAGCGCCTCGGTCACCACATCTGGTTCTTGCGCATACTCATCGCCACATTGCTGATCGTTGCGACCACCGGGGCCGCCAGTGCCTATTGCGTGTCGGTGCCGGACGACCAGTCGAGCGCCTATGTCCGCAACGGGTTGAAAAAGACCATCTGCCTCAATGACGAGATCGCTGACCGGACGGCGCAGCAGAACTGGCAGGTCGAGGTCAACACGGCGCTGGGCAAGCTCGACCGTGACTTCGTCAACAGCAAGCTCGACGCGATCCGGCCCGTGGTCATCCCGGACCCGATGAAGCCGGGCTGGCCGTAGAACGGCGCCGGCACTCCAGAACGGCCAGACGGCTTGGGCCAACGCCGACACCAGCAGGTGGGGCGCTACCGGCCGTCCTGATTTTTCCCCTAGCCTGACATTGCCGTTGTCGAATTGATGGGCCACCCTTCGACCAGTTGGCATCATCAAGCGAAAGGGTGCCCCAGATGCGTTACCTCTGCCTCGTCCACACCGGACCCGACATCTTCAGCGGACTGTCGGAGGCCGAAAGGCGCGAGTTCGACCGTGACTCGCTGAATTACGACAAAGACCTCGAGGCAAGCGGCCACTTCATCGCCGCAGAGGCGCTGCAGGGCCCGGAGACGGCCGTGATCGTGAAGGTGCGGAGCGGCGAGATGTCGACCACCGACGGGCCGTTCAGCGAGACCAAGGAACACCTCGGCGGCTTCATCCTGATCGAGGCGCGGGACATGAACGAGGCGATCCGGCTCGCGGCGGGCATTCCGATGGCGCGGCTCGCCACGATCGAGGTTCGGCCGGTGTACAGCATCCCCGATCCGGACCGGCCTTGAGCGATATCGAGGCGATCTGGCGGGCTGAATCCGGGCGGGTGCTGGCGACGCTGATCCGGTTGCTGCGCGATTTCGACCGGGCCGAGGAGGCACTGCACGACGCGTTTCTGGCCGCCTCCGAGCAGTGGCCGAAGACCGGCGTCCCGGGCAATCCGCGGGCCTGGCTGGTCTCGGCCGGGCGCTTCAAGGCCATCGACCGGATCAGGCGACGGGCGAAGTTCGCCGATATCGCCACGGAGATCGCCGCGACCGAAGAGGAGGCGTGGATGCCCGAGGACGCCGAGCCGATCGCCGACGACGCGCTGCGGCTGATCTTCACCTGCTGCCACCCGGAGATTCCGGCCGACGGGCGGATCGCGCTCACCCTGCGCGAAGTGGCGGGGCTCACCACCGAGGAGATCGCAGCCGCCTTCCTGTCACGGACGCCGGCGATCGCGCAGCGCATCGTGCGGGTCAAGGCGCTCATCCGGGAGCTTGCCCTGCCCTACGAGGTGCCTGAGCCCGAGCAGCTGGCAGGGCGGCTCGATGCGGTGCTGCACGTCATCTATCTCATCTTCAACGAGGGCTATTCGGCGAGCCACGGCGAGGCGGCGATCCGGACCGAACTGTGCGCCGAGGCGATCCGCCTCTGCCGGCAACTGGTCGAGCTGCGGCCAGAACCCGACGCGCTCGGCCTCTTGGCGCTGCTGCTGCTGCAGGACGCCCGGCGTGGCGCGCGGGTGGGGCCGGAGGGCGATATCGTGCTGCTCGCCGACCAGGACCGGCAGCGCTGGGACCGGGCGCAGATCAGGGAGGGTACGGCGCTTGTCCGTCGTGCCTTCGCG
Source organism: uncultured Hyphomicrobiales bacterium (assembly GCA_903842455.1). GTDB lineage: Bacteria > Pseudomonadota > Alphaproteobacteria > Rhizobiales > Devosiaceae > Devosia_A. The sequence goes on from CAIMLX010000024.1 coordinate 21,177, forward strand.
CACCAGCCGGTCGCGGCCTATACTATCGAGGCGGCGATTGCGGCGGTGCATTGCGCGGCCGCGACGGCGGAGGAGACGGACTGGGCCGAGATTGCAGCGCTCTACGACGTGCTGGTCAGGGCCGACGGATCGCCAGTGGTGCAGCTCAACCGGGCTGTGGCGGTCGCTATGCGCAATGGGCCGGAAGCCGGGCTGCGGCTGATCGAGGACCTGCTGGAACGCGGCGAACTGGGCCGGTTCCGCTACGCCCACGCCGCGAAGGCCGACCTGCTGCGGCGGCTCGGTCGCAGTCACGAGGCCCGCGCCGCCTACGAGAGGGCGCTGCAGTTCACGGAGCAGGCGGCTGAGCGGCGGTTCATCGACGGGCGGATAAGCGGGCTGGCAGACTGAGCGTTTCCGCCTGGATCCCGACGGTGACACTCACCATGCGCTGTCACTCCTAACTGAGGAACCCACGTTGCCACCTGTGCAAGTTGGGAGTTGGGTCCCCGCTGTCGCGGGGATGACAGCGTTGGGGTTGTGACACGCTCGGCGAGAGACCTGCTGGCCAGCTAGCCCCGTGCCAGCCGGCCCTTGCCCTCGGGGAGCACGCGGTGGGGTGGCTGGGCGCCATCGATGAAGGCGCGGATGTTGACGATCACCGTCTCGCCCATCTCGAGCCGCGCTTCGAGCGTCGCCGAGGCCATGTGGGCGGTGAGGACGACGTGGTTGCTGCGGGCGAGCGCCAGCAAAGCCGGGTTCACCGCCGGGCGGTTCTCGAACACATCGAGCGCGGCGCCGGACAGGTGCCCGGCCTCGATCTCGCCGATCAGCGCCTTTTCGTCGATCAGTTCGGGGCGGGAGACGTTCACCACGAAGGCGTCCTGCTTCATGGCGCGCAGCCGGCCCGCGTCGAGGATATGCCGGGTCGTGGCGTTGAGGGGGGTGTGCAGGGAGACGATATCGACCTCATGGATCATCGCATCGAGATCTTCCCAGTAGTGCGCCTCGAGCGGCTCTTCCACCTGCGGCGGTCGCCGGTGGCGCGAGTAATAGTGGATGTGGAGCCCAAAGGTGCGGGCCCTCGTCGCCACGGCGGTGCCGATTCGTCCCATGCCGACGATGCCGAGTGCCTTGCCGCGCAGCCGCCGGCCGAGCATCCAGGTGGGCGACCAGCCCGGCCACTCGCCGGTGCGGGTCAGCACGCCGGCGCCCTCGACCAGTCGGCGCGGCAGGGCCAGCATCAGCATCATCGCCATGTCGGCAGTGTCCTCGGTGAGGACCGAAGGCGTATTGGTGACGGTGATGCCGGCCGCATAGGCCGCCTCGATGTCGATATTGTCGTAGCCGTTGCCGAACTGGGCGATCAGCCGGATCGACCGGGGCAGCCTTGCGATCAGCGCGGCGTCGAGCTTGTCGTTGATGGAGGAGACGAGGACATCCTGGCCCTGGGCGGACTCGAGCAGCGCCTCGGCGCTGAGCGAACCGTCGACGGGCTTGAAGGTCACGTCGAACAGGTCCGCCATGCGCGCCTCGATCTGGCGCGGCAGCCGCCGGGTGACGAATATCCTGGGTCGGCTGAGGGTCAAATCCGGCGCCTTTCAGCGACCATTAAGGTCTTTTGCATAAGTGTAGAAAAAAACCGCACCCCTGCAAAGCCATGTTCGAAATGCTGAGCTCCGCTGCCTCATCCAGGCGCAAGACCGGGCGCACGACCAGAGCGATTCTGGCCACTGCGCTCACGGTGATCCTGTGCGTCGCACTGCCCGTCGCGCCTGCCTTTTCCGCCCCCACGAACCCAAGCGGCCTGCCGCTGCCACGCTTCGTCACCACCCGCTCGACGCCGATCAACGTCCGCGTCGGCCCGGGCACCAAGTACGATGTGGCGTGGGTATACGTGAAATCCGGCACGCCGGTCGAAATCATCCAGGAGTTCGATACCTGGCGGAAGATTCGCGATGTCGATGGGTCCGAGGGCTGGCTTCACCAGAATTTGCTCATCGGCAACCGGGCCGGGCTGGTCAGCCCGTGGAAGGCCGACGGCGAGCAGATTCCGTTGCTTCGGGGGCCGGCGGAGGATTCGGGTGTCCGCGCCTGGCTGACCGCGAAGTTCCGCGTGGAAATCAAGGAATGCGACGGCAGCTGGTGCTCGGTCGTCGCCACGGCCAGCCCGGCCGGCGGCAACCAGCAGGCGTTCTCCGGCTACCTGCAGCAGGCCGAACTCTGGGGTGTCTACAAGGACGAGAAGTTCGACTGATCGTCGAGGTTCCACGTGGAACAAGTCATTGAATTTCACGGACTTTATTCCGTGTTGCCGCATTCGATACGGCTTTTGCCATGAAGATGAAGCGATCCTGAACGGCGGGCGGGCTATTCGCCGCCGCGCATCTTCCGGACCCGCACCACCACATCGACATGCGTGATGCTCATGCCGCGCGGCGGCTCGGGCAGGTTCTGGATCACGATCGATGAGGCGGGAATGTCGATCACCCGCTGCTCGTCCTCGAGGTAGAAGTGATGGTGGTCGGAGGTGTCGGTATCGAAATAGGAGCGCGACGCATCGACGGCCACTTCGCGCAGCAGGCCGGCTTCGCGGAACTGGTGCAGGCTGTTGTAGATGGTCGCCAGCGATACGTTCACCTGGGAACCGAGTGCCTCGGCATGCAACTGCTCGGCGCTGACATGGCGGTGCGCGCCAGCAAAGAGCAGCTCGGCCAGCGCGACGCGCTGCCGGGTCGGCCTCAAACCCGCCATGCGGAGCACCGCCGTCAGGCAGGGTCTGCGTGACGGCACGGGCCGGGCGTTCAAGCTGCGGTCAGGCATTGGATCCTTGCGGCCGGAAATCCGAGTTCTCAGCGGAACTTATAGCTTTCGCACCGGCTTGATACAAGCGGCGCGCGGTCCGGAACCAACGAGCCGTGCTTGATTCCCGTTCGTCCCATCACTACTACACACCCCGAACACGCGATCCGGAGAGGCCGCCCACATGGTCGAGCGCAAGAACGCTTACGATTACGACGAGCTGATCCAGAGCGGCAGGGCGGAGCTTTTTGGCCCCGGCTACGCCCAGCTCCCGGCTCCGCCGATGCTGATGTTCAACCGCATCACCCGGATCGACCGCGAAGGCGGCGCCTTCGGCAAGGGACAGGTTCGCGCCGAACTCGACGTGAACCCGGACCTGTGGTTCTTCCAGTGCCATTTTATGGGCGATCCCGTCATGCCGGGGTGCCTCGGCGTCGACGCGGTGTGGCAGATGCTGGGCTTTTACCTCTGCTGGGATGGTTCGCCCGGCAAGGGCCGCGCGCTTGGTTGCGGCGAGGTGAAGTTCACCGGCCAGATCACCAACGACGTGAAAATCGTCGAGTACGGCATCGACATCAAGCGGGTGATGAAGTCGAGGCTGGTGCTTGGCATTGCCGATGGCTGGGTGAAGGCCGACGGCCAGATCATCTACGAAATGGCGGGCCTGCGGGTCGGCCTGTTTGTCTGACCTGATTTTGTCGCGCTTTCGGACGAGAGAAGTCTGCACCTTTTCCCGAAAGCGCTCTGAGCGCCGGAGATCCTGAAATGAGACGTGTCGTCGTTACCGGAATGGGGATCGTCTCCTCGATCGGCAACAACCTCGACGAGGTGCTGCTGAGCCTGAAGGAAGCCAAGCCGGGCATCGTCTTCGCCCAGGACTACGCAGACCTCAACTTCCGCTGCCACGTGCACGGCGCACCCAAGCTCGACCCGTTCGAGGTGCTAGACCGCCGCACGACCCGCTTCATGGGCAAGGGCGCGGCCTGGAACTACATCGCCATGCAGGAGGCCATCAAGATGGCCGGCCTGGTGGAGGCGGACTACCAGAACCCGCGCGTCGGCCTCATCATGGGTTCGGGCGGCCCGTCGACCCGCACTGTGGTGGAAGCCGCCGACATTACCCGTGAGCGCGGCCCCAAGCGCATCGGGCCACTGGCCGTGCCCAAGGCGATGAGCTCGACGGCCTCTGCGACGCTTGCCACGCCGTTCGGCATCAAGGGCGTGAACTACACGATCAGCTCGGCCTGCGCGACCTCCAAGCACTGCATCGGCAACGCCTACGAGCTGATCCAGTGGGGCAAGCAGGACATGATCTTTGCCGGCGGCCACGAAGACCTCGACTGGACGATGAGCGACCTGTTCGACGCAATGGGCGCCATGTCGTCGGATTTCAACGCGACGCCCGAGAAGGCCTCGCGCGCCTATGATGCCAAGCGCGACGGCTTCGTCATCGCGGGCGGCGCCGGCGTGCTGGTGCTCGAGGAGCTGGAGCATGCCAAGGCGCGCGGCGCTACGATCTATGCCGAGATCGTCGGCTATGGCGCGACCTCGGACGGCTACGACATGGTTGCGCCCTCGGGCGAAGGCGCCGAGCGCTGCATGCGCATGGCGATCGAAACGATCGGCGGCCGCAAGGTCGACTACATCAACCCGCACGCCACTTCGACGCCGGTGGGCGACCTCAAGGAAATGGAAGCGATCCGCAAGGTTTTCGGTACCGGCGAGGACTGCCCGCCGATCTCGGCCACCAAGTCGCTGACCGGCCACTCGCTGGGCGCCACCGGCGTGCAGGAATCGATCTACTCGATCCTGATGATGCAGAACCGGTTCCTCTGCGAGAGCGCCAATATCGAAGAGCTCGATCCGGTGTTCGCCGACATGCCGATCCTGAGATCGCGCCGCGACAACGTGGACGTGGGCATCGCGCTTTCCAACAGCTTCGGGTTCGGCGGGACCAACGCTACGCTGGTGTTCAAGCACCCCGACGCCTGACCTGAGCCGAACGTCTCAACACGCTCTCACCCTGGCGCAGGCCGGGGGCCATCCTGAGCGTCTTGAGCGTCAGTGACCATGCGACGATCCTCTCAGGATGGATCCCGGCCTGCGCCGGGATGACACCTTCGTTCAGGTGTACCGCATCTCGTCGAAGCGGGCGGCGCGGCCGTCGTAGAGGAGGAGGCGGCCGATGAGGGGGTCGCCTAGCCCGGTGATGAGCTTGATGGCTTCCATGGCCATCAGCGTGCCGATGACGCCGGTGACGGCGCCGAGGACGCCGACGACTTCGCAGGCCGGCAGGTCGGCTTCGTCGGGGATGTCGGGGTAGAGGTCGGTGAACTGCGGGCCGCCGGGGGCGAAGACCGTCACCTGACCATCGAACATCGACACAGCGCCGGAGACGAGGGGCAGCCCGGCCATCCGGGCTGCGGCGGCCGTTGCGGCGCGGGTGGAGAAGTTGTCGGTGCCGTCGAGGACGAGGTCGTAGTCCGCCATCAGCCCGGGGGCATTCTGCGCCGTCAGCCTTTCGGTGCGGGGCACGACGCTGACGTGATCGTTGAGGCCAGCGACGAAGGCGCGCGCGCTTTCGGCCTTGGGCAGGCCGACGCCGGCTGACTGGTGGATCACCTGACGCTGCAGGTTGGAGATCGAGACCGTGTCGTGGTCGACGACGCCGAGCGTGCCGACGCCAGCCGCAGCGAGATAGGCGATGGCGGGGCTGCCGAGACCGCCGGCGCCAATCACGAGGACCCGCGCTGCCTTCAGGCGCTGCTGGCCGTCGCCGCCGACGCCGCGCAGCACGATGTGGCGCGCATAGCGCTTGATCTCGTCGGGGCCAAGGGCGCTCACGGGGCGATCGGCACGGTAACGAAGCGGCGGTCGGGACCTTCGAAGCCGAGGCTGTAGACCGAGACCACTGCTACCATGGGAGACGCAGTCAGGCCGGCCGGGAACGGGCTGAGCACCGCGTGGATGCGGTAGTCGGACACGCAGCCACGGGAGGCAGGGACGCTCTGGTCGCGGTAGATCTCGGCGCTGTTGCCGCCCTCGTCGGTGTAGCTCAGCGTGAAGCCCTGCACGGGTTGCTCCATTCCGTAGTCGGCGCAGGGCTCGGTGCTGGTCGAATCGAACGTCGTGAGGGTGAGGACGAAGGGATTGCGGGGGGCGTCGAGGCCATTGCCGAACATTCCGGCACTCACCTGCGTGCGGTTGGACTCGATCTCGCCGTCGGCGTTGAGCAGCAGGGTCTGGGCCGTGGTATCGAGCACTGCGTCTTCGAGCATGGTGCCGGCTTGCTCGAGCGCCTGTTGGCGTGCTGCAGGGAGCCCGGCGGTTTCGTCGTCGAGGCGGACACGGACGGGGCGGCCGACCCATTTGTCCTCGATAAGGTCGATGAGATAGACGTTGGCGTAGGGAAAGCCGGAGCCGTCCTGGATGCCGTATTCCTCGTAGGCGAAATAGCGGCCATCCTCGGAGAAACCGATCGGATCGAACTGGGCCGCGTCGCCGGCAAGGGCCGGGGCGGCGGATAGCAGCAACAGGCTAGCGGCCAGTCGAGCCGAAGCCACCGGCACCACGTTCAGTCGCATCGAGGTTCTCCCTGAGCTCGAAATTGACCTGCGAGACAGGGGCGACGACGAGCTGCGCGATGCGCTCGCCGCGACGGATCTCGAAGGGGGCGTCGCCGAGATTGATCAGGATGACCTTCAGCTCGCCACGGTAGTCGGCATCGATGGTGCCCGGCGTGTTGAGCACGGTGACACCGTGCTTTGCCGCAAGGCCGGAGCGCGGGCGGACCTGGCCCTCGTAGCCCATGGGAATCGCAATGGTGAGGCCGGTCGGCACGAGAGTCCGGTGGCCGGGCGCGAGGCTGAGCACCTCGCCGGGCGGCAGCGCCGCGAGGAGATCGACTCCCGCGGCACCGGCGGTCTGCTGGCGCGGGGGCTCGAGCCCCCGTCCATGATCGAGCCAGACGAAACCGATATCGACCCGATCAGTCATGCCGCACTCAGTTCGTATCGACGACGGCGTAGAGCTCGTCGGGGAGATTGGAGTTGCCCTCGAGCAGGTCGAGGAACGGCAGTTCGGTGGTGGCGCTGGTGCCGTCGCCCGAAGCGGTCATGTTGGTGTCGGTGATCTTCTTGCCCTTGATGGTGATGGAGATCATGCGGCCCTCGAAATAGGGCTTGATCATCGCCATCGCCTGCTCGTCCTCGGCGCTATCGTCACCGGTACCTTCGGCGACCTGCGACTTCATGTCGTCGGTCTTGAAGGCGACGCGGATGACGCCCGGGCTGATCTCGGTAAAGCTCGCTTCGTCGCTGGGGCTGCCATCGTCACCGGCGGTGAGGGCGGTGAGATCGCCTTCCTTGAAGGTAATGCAGGTGCCGCTGCCGTCGTCGTTCTCGACCAGTTCTTCGCCTTCCTTGGCGCAGAACGGCTCGGACTGGGCGCCTTCGCCACCGGTCGCGGCCATCTGCTTGATCATCGGGTAGAATTCCGGGCTGATCGTGATCGACGAGGTCGCCGTACCGCTCGTGGCGGACAGCACCTCGATCTCGGTCGCCACATCCATGCAGCCGGCGAGGCCGGCAGTTACGGCAAGTACGCCAGCGATCCGGCCCAGGATCTTGAAGGTCATCGGTAGTCTCCTCAACAGTCGCCCGCCGCTCTCGCGCCGGCACTCTAGGGAGAGCACCGGCGGGCCGCAAGCTCGCGGATGAACGGCTACTGACCGCTCGATGAACGGCTGCTGAACCGGTCAGGACTCGAGAAGCTTGAGGGTTAACGCAATGAGAACCGCCGCCCCAAGCCAGAAGGTCGCGACCCACATGAAGCGGTTGAAGCGGGTGGCCGGCGAGCGCTTCTGCCGGTCGTAGTCGTCGAGGGCGATCTCGGCCTTGTCGATGATCGCCGGGAGGCGGCCCATGGTTTCGACTGCGGTGTCGAAGTGCTCCTTCAGCGCCTCCAGCCGGCCGAGGGGACCGGCGGCGCGGCGGACCCATTCGGCCACGATCGGCTCCGAGAGGGTCCAGATGTCGAGGTCTGGATCGACATTGCGGGCGACGCCCTCGACCAGCACCATGGATTTCTGCAGCAGGATCAGCTCGGGCCGGGTCCGCATCTCGAACAGTTCGGTGGTGGCGAACAGCTGGCCGAGCACCTTGGCCATCGAGATATCGGAGACGCGGCGGCCATGCTGCGGCTCGCCGATGGCGCGCAGCGCCAGCGCGAACTCGTCGACCGACTGGTGCTTCGGCACGTAGCCGATCTCGAAGTGGCGCTCGGCGATCAGCCGGTAGTTGCGGGTGATGAAGCCGTAGAGGATTTCGGCGAGGAAGCGCCGCTCGCGCTTGCCGATGCGGCCCATGATGCCGAAATCGACGGCGACGACGCCATTGGTTTTGGGGTCGGCGAACAGGTTGCCGGGGTGCAGATCGGCGTGGAAGAAGCCGTCGCGGATGGTGTGGCGCAGGAAGTTCTGCAACAGGTTCGACGCCAGCGTCTTGCGGTCGATGCCGGCGGCGTCGATCGCCGCGAGGTCGCGGATCGGAATGCCGTCGACCCAGCTCGTGGTGAGCACGGTGCCCGAAGTCTGGTCCCACATCACCTTGGGGATGGCGAAGCCGGTATCGCCCTTGGTGTTCTCGGTTATCTCCGAGATGGCGGCGGCTTCCATGCGGAGGTCGAGCTCCAGCCGGGCCGAACGGTCCAGGATCCCTACGATCTCGATGGGGCGCAGCCGCCTGAGCCGCGGCACCAGGGCCTCGGCGAGCCGGGCGCCGGCGTACTGGCTCTCAATATCGGCGCGGAAGCGCTCGTGGATGCCGGGGCGCAGCAGCTTGACCGCCACGGTCCGGCTGCCGTCCTCGTCGACGAGGGTTGCCCGGTGCACCTGCGCGATCGAGGCGGCGGCGATGGGCGGGGAAAGGTTGGTGAGGGCGGCGGCCTTGTCGCCGAGCGCTTCGACCAGCATGCCGGGGACGAGGGCCGCATCGAACGGGTCCATCTTGTCCTGAAGCACTGCAAGGTCGGCGGCGATCTGGATGCCGACAATGTCGGCACGGGTGGCGAGGGTCTGGCCGATCTTCACGTAGGTGGGCCCAAGCCGGTGGAGCGCCCGGCTGAGCCGCTCGGCGCGGCCGCTGCCCCGCACGTCGGAACGCTCGAACAGCCGGCCGAAGCGCACGCCGGCGCGCATTACCGGCGGCAGCGCGTCGTTGTCGGCCAGCGACAGGGCCCCTTCGCGCGCCAGGATGAAACCGGCACGGGCGAGACGGAAGAAGGCGCCGATTCCCATCGCTGTCAGAGCTTCCAGGCCGCGTGAAGCGCGGCGATATTGCCGGAATAGGCAGTGTGGGTGACGCGCTTGAACCCTGCGGCGCCGATCATCTGGGTGAAGCGCTCGGGGGTGGGAAACTTGCGGATCGATTCCACCAGGTACTGGTAGGGCTGCGCATCGCCGGTGACGGCGCGGCCGATGGGCGGGATGAGGTTGTCGGAGAACAGCTTGTAGACCTGCGACAGGACGGGGGCATCGACGTGGCTGAACTCGAGGACGAGGAGCCTGCCGCCGCGCTTCAGCACACGGTGGGCTTCGCTCAGCGCCTTGTCGATGCGCGGCACGTTCCGGATGCCGAAGGCGATGGTGTAGGCGTCGAAGCTCTCGTCGGCGAAGGGCAGCTCTTCGGCGTTGGCGACGACGAAATTGGCCTGCTGCGGGAAGCGCCACGTCTTCGCCCGCTCGGCGCCGACCGCCAGCATGTCGGCGTTGATATCGGACACCGTGACTTCGGCGAAGCCGACGGAGGCGTTGACGATGCGCTCGGCGACGTCGCCGGTGCCGCCCGCCATGTCGAGCACGCGATACGGTACCGAACCGGACTTGGGCGGCGCCAGCTTTGCCACCATTGCGTCCTTCCAGACGCGATGGATGCCGCCGCTCATCAGGTCGTTCATCAGGTCGTAGCGCGAGGCGACCTTGTGGAACACGTCATCGACCATGCCCTGCTTGGCTTCGATGGCGACGGTCTGCTCGCCGAAATGCGTGGTCTCGCCCATGCTGCGGTCTCCGGATTGCGCGGGTTATAGCGGAGAGGGGTGCAGGTTGCCATGTGCAATGGCGGCGCAGGGTTGACGGGTTGTGCTCGTGGCATGACCTCACCGGGCTTTGCCTGGTCGCTTGCTCCCAGCGCCGCGAGTATCCCCGTAGGGAAGGGCAATCGCCAATGGCGATTGGCCGCCGACTACCTCCCGCCCTTGCGGGGGAGGTAGCGTCGCTAGGAGCGACAGCGACGTAGCAAAGCTAGGAGGGGGGTATGGCCGAGGGTGGGCCCCCATCGTACCTCGGCGAAACCCCCACCTTACCTCTCGCTAAGGCGCTTCCGCGCCTAAGCTTCGGTACCCTCCCCGCAAGGGGGAGGGTGGCCAGTGGCCCGAAGCGGACCATAGGCGATAGACTTGGGGTCGACAAACCCTGACAGCGGGTGCCGCTTGCGTCGGCTATGCAGGGCGGCCACATATGGTCCTCGAAAGGACTACCCCATGCCGGAGCTGCCCGAAGTCGAAACCGTCCGTCGCGGGCTTGAGCCCTATGTGACGGGCGCGCGCATCGACACGGTGACGCTGAACCGCAAGGACCTGCGGTTTCCGTTTCCGGATGGGTTCGCCGAGGCGCTCGCGGGCGCGACGATCGAGAGTACGGCGCGGCGGGCGAAGTACCTGCTGTTCCGGCTGTCGACGGGCAAGACCTGGCTGAGCCACCTGGGGATGACCGGTACGTGGCGGTTCGAGGACTTCAAGTTCAAGGAGCCGTCGCGCTACAACGAGCCGACCGAGGACCGGAAGCATGACCACCTGGTGCTCGAACTGACCCATCCGGTGCATGGGCAGATGCAGCTCATCTACAATGATGCGCGGCGCTTCGGCTTCATGGACCTGTTCGGCGACGACTCCGAGTCTGCCTATCTCAACGAGCTCGGGCCGGAGCCGCTCTCCAACGCGTTCAACGCCGCCGAAATGGCGGAGCGTTTCAAGGGCAAGAAGGCGCCGATGAAGGCGGCGCTGCTCGACCAGCGCGTCGTGGCGGGGCTGGGCAACATCTATGTCAGCGAGGCGCTGCACCGCGCCCATATCCGGCCTGACCTGGCGGCGGCAAAGCTGGTGCTGAAATCCGGGGCGCCTTCCAAGCGCCTCGAGGACCTGGCCGACGGGGTCCGCACCGTGCTGATCGAGGCGATCGACGCCGGGGGATCAACGCTGCGGGACTTTCGTGCCGCCGATGGCAATTCGGGCTACTTCCAGCACCGGTTTGCCGTCTACGACCGCGAAGGCGAGCCCTGCCCTACTCCGGGCTGCAAGGGTGTGATAAAGCGTATCGTGCAATCGGGACGCTCCACGTTCTTTTGTCCGGGGTGCCAGCACTAGGCTTCGGCCCGCCGGCCGTGAATCCGGTTGACGTCACCGGGCCTTCACACTATACAGCGCCCACCTTGGCGGCCCGGTGCCGCCGATTTAATTTCATCGCCCGTGGGTGCGGCTCAAAAGGCTGCACCATTGGGTTGAAGCGCCAAGAGGATTTCATGGCCAATACGCCTTCTGCCAAAAAGGCCACCCGCAAGATCGCGGCTCGCACCGAGGTCAACAAGTCGCGTCGTTCGCGCATGCGCACCTTCATCCGCAAGGTTGAAGAGGCCATCACCGGCGGCGACCACAAGGTAGCCGTCGAGGCGCTGAAGGCCGCAGGGCCCGAGATCGCCCGCGCCTCGCAGAAGGGCATCGTCCACGCCAACGTGGCCGCCCGCAAGGTCAGCCGGCTGAACGCCCGCGTGAAGGCCCTCCAGGCCTGATCCAGACCCGATAATCCGGCAAGATACCGGGTTGACGAAGGCTCCCTTTCGGGAGCCTTTTTGTTTGTCCGATGCGTGGGACGCTGAGGACGCCTGTTGGCGGAGGCCAGTCCGCGGCGGCTTGCTGCCGTTCCGTTTTGGGTCAGCACGTGTGACAGGAATGCGACACGATTGTGTCGAGTTATCAACCGCCCGAAGGCCAGTGTTTCCGGGGCTTTGAAGCGGAGTGTCATCAGAATTTCATTCGCAATTTTGGAAAGAATTGTCTCGAAAGTGACGAGACTCCTACCCTGCGTTAACGCTTTGGAAATCCCGGGAACAACCGATTCCCCCTTGAGTCACAGGGCCTTGGTTTTGAGGCTCGGCAGGAGGGCTCCGGGAAGGAAACACCAAAGGTCAGAGTCAAGCCCCCCACAGCTAAAAACCCCCGTTGATTGGCTGAAACCAGCCCTCTAAGATGGGTTCATCGCTGAGGACAAACGGCGCCAGACCGGGTCCAGGCGAAGTTAAAAACAGAACGTATGCTGACCGAGATCGTGGCCAGACGGACATGACAAGAAGGCCTGCAATCTTGGGAAACCTGGTAAGAGTTCGGGGTTTTTGGCTTTCTGCCGAAGATCCCACCGACTTCAAGTAACGGGTCGGCGCGAGGACCGCGTCATCGGTCCTTATCTTGTAACAATTTGAGTTTGCGTACCGGGGCAGTAGCCGCGGACTGAGTACGTTTGCCCGCGAGAACGGGCGACAGTTGGCGAAGCCGTGCCCAGAAAAGGGCGGCCGCTCATGACATGGATTGGGGCTGAAATCACGATGGCGACGAACGCGGCGGCGGGGCGTACCGAATGGAACTCGGGGGCTGAGGCAGCAAGGAGCTTGGTATCGAAGGGGGGACAGACTTTCATGGGCCACGATGGCAAGGACGTTTCCACCCGCGACCTGTTCCAGCGGGTGCGGGCGCGTCTCCGCGCCGCCGTTGGCGAGGACGTGTTCAACTCGTGGTTCACCCGCCTCGAGCTCGAGGAAGTGGTCGATGACGTGGTGCACGTCTCGGTGCCCACCCGTTTCCTTTGTTCGTGGGTGCAGTCCAACTACGGCGAGAAGATCCTCGGGGCCTTCCAGGCGGAGCTGCCGGCGACCGGCCGCGTGCACATGACTGTCCGCGTCAACGGCCAAGCCCGGCCGACGCTGCAGAAGGCCGAGATCGTCCCCGTCATCGTCACCGCGGTGGAAGCCGCAACCATTCCCCCGGCAGGGCGGATTACCCGCGATCCGATGCCGGCCCCCGGCGCGGCGCCGCGCGGCGATGCGCTTTCGGGTTCGGCGCTCGACGCCAAGATGACTTTCGACAGCTTCGTCACCGGCCAATCGAACGAAATGGCGCTGCAGGTCGCCCGGCAGGTGGCGAGCGCGGTGCTCAACAACACTGTCAGCTTCAACCCGGTCTATATCCATTCGAGCGTCGGGCTGGGCAAGTCGCACCTGCTCAACGCGATCGGCTGGGCCGCCGCCGCCAGCGGTGAAGCCAAGAACATCGTCTACCTGACGGCCGACCACTTCATGTACCACTTCATCAATGCGGTGCAGCGCCAGTCGGCGCTCGGCTTCAAGGAGTGGCTGCGCCGGGTCGACCTGCTGCTGATCGACGACATGCAGTTCCTGCAGGGGAAATCGGCCACCGAGTTCGGCCATACGCTGGGCACGCTGCTGACGGGCGCCAAGCAGGTGGTATGCGCCGGCGATGCAGCACCCCGCGACCTCGAAATGCTCGACGAGCGGGTGCGCTCGCGCCTCTCGGGCGGCCTCGTGGTGGGCATCAATCCGCTCGACCTCGAATTGCGCAAGGCGATCGTCACGCGTCGCGCCGAGCAGGCCAGCGCCCGCTTCTCGGACGCCCACTTCACGCCCTCGGTCATCGACTATGTCGCCCGCGTCGTGGTGAGCCATGGCCGCGATCTCGATGGCGCGGTCAACCGGCTGCTGGCGGCCAACCAGCTGACCAAGGAGCCGATCACCGTCCAGCTGGCCGAGCGGACGCTCGCCGACCTGGTGCGGTCGCGCGATACCCGCCGGGTGCGGATCGAGGATATCCTCCGCATCGTGTCGCGCCACTACAAGGTGCCGCGCAACGACCTGCTCAGTTCGCGCCGCTCGCGCGACGTGGTCCGGCCGCGCCAGATCGCCATGTATCTGGCCAAGTCGCTGACCTCGCGTTCGCTGCCCGAGATCGGCAGGCGGTTCGGCGGTCGCGATCACACAACGGTTCTGCACTCGGTCCGCAAGGTCGAGCAGATGATCAAGGACGATGGCGACCTTGCCCAGGAAATCGAGCTGCTGAAGCGCATGCTCGAGGAGTGAAACTCGAATTCGGGTGCCGGGCCAGTCGCCCGGCGCCCAATGTGTTCGGCCCCAGTCGGGTCGATGTAGTGCCAAGTTGCGTCGTTAGGAAAAGTCAGTGTTGAAACCGCGTGTGTTGCTGCGGTTGCGTTCGGGCCTAAAGCGGCTCGACCTGCGCAGCAGTGCCGCCCCCAAGGCCGAGCCGGCCGACCGGGCGTGGCACGAGATGTTGCAACGGCTCGATGCCGAGGAGGCCGAGCGCCGGGTGGATGCAATCGCCCGTCAGCTCGACGCCGCACTCGACCGGTAGGGTTGCCGGGGTGCAAAGCCCTGGGGAACGTGACCGCTGCGGCGGCCGCGCCACTTGCGTTTTCGCCGCGCGCTTGCAAATGTCCAACCACGGTCAGACCGGGGTAATTTCACGGTTGTCGCGCTTTCGAAGCAGAAAAGTCTCCGACTTTTCCTCGCAGCGCCCAGGACCGTCCGCCGCAGGGGTTAGTGGGTAAATGAAAGTCACTCTGGAGCGCAACCATCTGCTCAAGTCGCTGAGCCACGTGCATCGCGTGGTGGAGCGGCGCAACACCTACCCGATCCTTGCCAACGTGCTGCTTAAGGCCGCCGATGGCGCGCTCGACCTGCGGGCCACCGACCTCGACATCGAGGTGACCGAAAGCGTGCCGGCGATGGTCGGCCAGTCGGGCACCACCACGGTGCCGGCGCATACGCTCTACGAGATCGTCCGCAAGCTGGCCGATGGCGCCGAAGTGCGGCTCGAGAACGAGGGGACGGAGCAATTGCTGGTCACCTCTGGCCGCTCGCGCTTTCACCTTGCGTGCCTGTCGCCGGATTCGTTTCCGGATCTCAAGTCCGGCAGCTTTACCCATACCTTCCAGATCGGCGCATCGGTGCTGCGCGAACTGATCGAGCGCACCCAGTTCGCCATCTCGAACGAAGAGACGCGGTACTATCTCAACGGCATCTACCTGCACACGCTGGAGGTGAACGGCGAGCCGACGCTGCGCGCCGTGGCCACCGACGGCCACCGCATGGCGCGCGCCGAAGCCACTGCGCCGGCCGGGGCCAAGGGCATGCCGGGCATCATCGTGCCCAAGAAGACCGTCTCCGAAGTGCAGAAGCTGCTCGACGGCGCCGATGCCGAAGCCGAGGTGCAGGTCGAGGTCTCGGACACCAAGATCCGCATCACGCTGGGCTCGGTGGTGCTGCTGTCGAAGCTCATCGAGGGGACGTTCCCCGACTACGAGCGCGTGACGCCCAAGAACAATGACAAGGAAATGCAGGTCGACAAGGCGAGCTTCGCCACGGCCGTCGACCGCGTCTCGACGATCGCGTCCGATCGCGGCGGCAAGGCGGTGAAGCTGTCGATGAAGGAAGGCCAGCTCGAGCTCAGCGTCACCAATCCCGACCACGGCACGGCGAGCGAGGAGATTGCAGTCGAGTTTGAGCCCGAGAGCTTCGAGATCGGCTTCAACGCCCGCTACCTGCTCGACATCATCGGGCAGATCCGCTCCGAGAACGCTGTGTTCCTGTTCAACGATGCCGGTTCGCCCACGCTGGTGCGCGAGAACGGCGACGCCAAGGCGCTCTATGTGCTGATGCCGATGCGGGTGTAGTGCGCCCGCTTCGCCACCTCTCCCGGCTCCGCCTCAGCCAGTTCCGCAACTACGCCTCGGCTGCCCTCGATCTCGACGGGCGGCACCTGGTGCTGGTGGGACCGAACGGGGCGGGGAAGACCAACCTGCTCGAAGCGATCTCGCTGTTGTCGCCCGGCCGGGGGCTGCGGGGGGCGAGCTTCGACGAGGTCGGAGCACAGGGGTCGGACGGCAACTGGGCGGTGGCGGTGACGGTGGAAACGCCGGGCGGGCCTACCGATATCGGGACGGGGAGCAGCCCCGAAGGCGGGCGCCGCGTGCGGATCAACGGCGCCAACGCCAAGACCATCGAGGAGATGAGCGCGTATCTGCGCGTGCTGTGGCTGACGCCGTCGATGGACGGATTGTTCACCGGGCCGGCCACCGATCGCCGGCGGTTCCTCGATCGGCTGGTGACGACGCTGATCCCCGGGCACTCGGCCACCGTTTCCGACTACGAGAAGGCGATGCGGCAGCGCAACCGGCTGCTCGACGAGGATGCCGACCCCCGCTGGCTCGATGCGCTCGAGGCGCAGTTGGCAAGCCTCGCGGCGGCCGTGCACTTTGCCCGCGCCGATGCCATTGCCGACCTGCAGGCGCTGGCCGCGACCGAGCCGGGCACCGACTTCCCGTCGGCTCGCCTCGGCCTGACGCTGCTGTTCGCCGATCGGCCCGTGCCGGATGGTTCGGCCGACCTCGAGGAGACGCTGCGGGCGCTGTGGGCCTCGACCCGCGCGGTCGACCGCGCCGCCGGCCGGACACTGGCCGGGCCGCACCGGATCGACCTCGAAATCGTCCACGCGCAAAAGAACATGCCGGCGGCGCTGGGCTCGACCGGCGAGCAGAAGGCGCTGCTGATCGGGCTGATCCTCGCGCATGCGCGGCTGGTGAAGCGCACCACCGGCATCGCGCCGTTCCTGCTGCTCGACGAGATCGCCGCGCATCTCGATCCGGGCCGCCGCGCCGCGCTGTTCGTGGCGCTGGAGTCGCTCCAGACCCAGTGCTTCATGACCGGCACCGACCCGATGCTGTTCGAGGCGCTGCGCGACGATGCGCAGCGGGTTACAGTGCGAGATGGGCGACTAAGCTAGACTTGTCGCCTTTCCGAACCGCAAGACCGTTGCCACTTTTGCTGGAAACGCTCTAAGGCCGCAGCGGCTGGTCGGTGAGGCCGTTGAGCCTGATCTGGTCGAGCTCGGCCGCCGTGAACACGCCCGCCCGATAAAGCGCCAGGTACTCGTCGGTCGCGCCGATCCCGAACATCAGGGCGTCGTCGGTGTTGACCGTGACAATGACCCCGGCGTCGAAGAGTTTGCGGATCGGGTGCGCGGCCATGCTCTCCACGCGGCCCAGCATGATGTTCGAGGTCGGGCAGACGTTGAGCCTGATCCTGTTGTCGGCAAGAAAGCGCATGACCTGCGGCGAACTCGCCGCCGCGATGCCGTGCTGGACCTCGTCGAGCTCGAGTTCCTCGACCGCCTGCCAGACGTCATCGGCGGTGCCCCATTCGCCGGCATGGGCCCGAAGGCGCAACCCCTTGGCCTTGGCGGCACGATAGACCGGCTTGAACACGTTGATCGGCTGGGCGAACTCGTCGGCATAGAGGTCGATCGACTGATAGAAGTCGAGGTCGAAGAATGGCGCGCTCCATTCCATCAGGTATTTGATGGGGCAATGGCGCGACAGGCCCATCTGTGGGATCCACTCGATCTCGGGCGCCGCCCGGGCATGAATGTCCCGCATCGTCTGGGTCAGGCGCGCGACTTCGCGATTCTCCCAGAGCGTCATGGCCCAGACGTCTTCGCCACCGTCGAGCCGCGTCACCCCGTGGAGCCTGGCCTGAACGAAGCTCGCCTCGATCCCGACCATGCGACCGTGGGGGCCCTTGAAGGCGACACCGGTATGCTTGCCGGACCACTCGTGCATCTCGTCCATCGAGTTCAGCACATGGTCGAGCGGCGCGATGTCTACGCCGGTCCTGTCCCGGACATAGTCGCGATTGCCGCCGCCGATGATGTGGTTATGCAGGTCGGCCTTGGGAATGGCGCGCAGCGCTGGAATGTCCCCTGCGAGCAGCGCCGCCTCGAAAGCCGTTGCCATCAAATTCCCCGAAAAGCCGGATGCTGCCATTCGGTCGCAACCCTCGCAAGGCAGGGGCCAGCCGCAGCCCGGAAAGCCTTGCAAAACCGGCTCAAAATAGCCATTTAGCTTGGGTATAGCCCTCCCATCCGCTAGTTAAAAATCAGCTCACCTGCTGACCTGATTCGGGACCCCTTTTTGAGCACCTCCGACACACCCTCCGATCCGAACGAATACGGCGCCGATTCCATCAAGGTCCTGAAGGGCCTCGATGCGGTGCGCAAACGCCCCGGCATGTATATCGGCGATACCGATGACGGCTCGGGCCTGCACCATATGGTGTACGAGGTGGTGGACAATGCCATCGACGAGGCGCTGGCTGGCCACGCCGACCTGGTGACGGTGCAACTGAATGCCGATGGCTCGGTGACGGTGAACGACAACGGCCGCGGCATCCCCACCGGCATCCACCAGGAAGAGGGCGTCTCGGCAGCCGAGGTCATCATGACCCAGCTGCATGCGGGCGGGAAGTTCGACCAGAACTCCTACAAGGTGTCGGGCGGCCTGCACGGCGTGGGCGTTTCGGTGGTGAACGCCCTGTCGGTATCGCTGAAGCTGAATATCCGCCGAGACGGCGAAATCCACGAGATGAGCTTCACGCACGGCAATGTCGACGCGCCGCTCAGGCAGGTGGGCACCTATGTGCCCAACCGCCAGCCGGGCACCTTCGAAGGCCGCTCGGGCACCGAGCTGACGTTCACGCCGTCGGGCGAGACCTTCACCATGGTGGAGTTCGATTTCAAGACGCTGGAGCACCGGCTGCGCGAGCTGGCCTTCCTCAATTCCGGCGTTCGCATCCTGCTGCGCGACCACCGCCACCCCGAGCCGGTCGAGGTCGAGCTCTACTACGAGGGCGGGCTCGAGGCCTTCGTGCGCTATCTCGACAAGGCGAAGACGCCGCTGATCGGCGCGCCGATCATGCTGTCGTCGGAGCGTGACGGCATCACCGTGGAAGTCGCCATGTGGTGGAACGACAGCTACCACGAGAACGTGCTGTGCTTCACCAACAACATCCCGCAGCGCGATGGCGGCACGCACCTTGCGGGCCTCCGGGCCGCGCTCACCCGGCAGGTGACAAAGTATGCCGACGAGAGCGGCATCCTGAAGCGCGAGAAGGTGGAAGTCACCGGCGACGACATCCGCGAGGGTCTGACCTGCGTGCTCTCGGTGAAAGTTCCCGACCCGAAATTCTCGTCGCAGACCAAGGACAAGCTGGTCTCGTCCGAAGTTCGCCCGGTGGTTGAAAACGGGGTTTCCGACAAGCTGCAGCAGTGGCTCGAAGAGCATCCGGCCGCAGCCAAGACGGTCGTCGGCAAGGTGGCCGAGGCCGCTGCAGCGCGCGAGGCCGCCCGCAAGGCGCGCGAGCTGACCCGGCGCAAGTCGGCGCTCGATGTCAACTTCCTTGCCGGCAAGCTGAAGGACTGCTCGGAAAAGGACCCGGCGAAATCCGAACTGTTCCTCGTCGAGGGTGACTCGGCCGGTGGCTCAGCCTCGCAGGGCCGCGACCGCTACACCCAGGCCGTGCTGCCGCTGCGGGGCAAGATCCTCAATGTCGAGCGCGCGCGCTTTGATCGCATGCTGGGGTCCGAGCAGATCGGCAACCTGGTGATGGCGCTCGGCACCTCGATCGGCCGCGAGGAATTCAACGCCGACAAGCTGCGCTACCACAAGATCATCATCATGACGGACGCCGACGTCGACGGCGCCCATATCCGCACCCTGCTGCTGACCTTCTTCTACCGGCAGATGCGCGAGCTGCTCGACCGCGGGCACGTCTATATCGCGCAGCCGCCGCTCTACAAGATCAAGCGCGGCTCGTCGGAGCAGTACCTCAAGGACGAACGCAGCCTCGAGGATTACCTGATCAATACCGGCACCGACGACGCCGTGCTGACCACCCGCGACGGTGTCGCGCATGCCGGTGAGGACCTGCTGTCGATCGTCCGGCAGGCGCGCGAGATCGTGCATGCGATCGAGGGCGTCAACACGCGCTACAACCGCTCGCTGATCGAGCAGGCGGGCATCGTGGGCGGGCTGGACCCCGATGCGCTCAACGATCCGGATCGCGTCGGAACCATCATCGAGCGTATCGTGCGCCGGCTCGATCGGCTTGCCGACGAGGTGGAGCGTGGCTGGCAGGGGCGGACCGATGGCCAGGGCGGGCTGGTGTTCAGCCGGACCATTCGGGGCGTGACCGAGAACCATGCGCTCGATGCCGCCCTGCTGGTCAGCAGCGACGTGCGCCGCATCCGCGTGCTGGTCGACCGGCTCGGTGACCTCTATGGCGGAGTGGCGAAGCTGACCCGCAAGGCGGAGAGCTTCGACATATACGGGCCGTCCTCGCTGTTCGGCTCGGTCGCCGCCACCGGGCGCAAGGGCATCTCGCTGCAGCGCTACAAGGGCCTCGGCGAAATGAACCCCGAGCAGCTGTGGGAGACCACGCTCGACCCCAACGCCCGCACCTTGCTGCAGGTGCAGGTGAAGGACAGCGACGACCACGACAAGCTGTTCAGCGAACTGATGGGCGACCTCGTCGAGCCCCGCCGCGAGTTTATCCAGGACAACGCCCTCAGCGTCGCCAACCTCGACGTTTGATGCTTCGGGACAGTCGCGATATTGTTCGGCGACTGAAGGAGAGTGGTTTCGAACTTGTGTCGGTGCGGGGTTCGCATCACAAGTTCCGGCACGATGCCAGCGGGCGTATCGTTATTGTGCCGCATCCGCGGCGCGATATCCCGCAGGGAACGGTTCGCTCGATCTACGACCAGGCGGGATGGCAGAAGGACTGATGATGGTTGCGTCGCACTACATCGCCTTGATTCACAAAGAGCCTGAGTCCGGCTACGGCGTATCCTTCCCGGACGTGCCAGGTGTCATCGCCGTGGCAGATACACTCGACCAGGCACTCAACGAGGCTAGCGAAGCGCTGAGCTTCGCATTCGAGGACTGGCGCGGCGAACTGCCAGCGCCGCGGTCACTCGATCTGTTGCGGACTGATCCTGAGTTCCTGTCACGTTCGCAAGATGCAGTCGTTGCGGCCATCCGCGTGCCGGCCCACCGCCAGGCCGCCTGACCTCAGGGATTGCATGGGATGGAGTGGATCGTCGCCGCCATATTGCTGATGCTAGCGGCGATCGTGCTTGTGTTCGTTGCCCGTGCCCTCGCCAGGAACAGCCGCTATGCGCGGCTGATGGCAAAGTATGGCGACGAGAAGGTCGTCGATGCCCTGCTGACCCAGACCATCTGGCAGGGCATGACGGCCGAGCAGCTCAGGGACAGCTGGGGCGAGCCGAT
Source organism: uncultured Hyphomicrobiales bacterium (assembly GCA_903842455.1). GTDB lineage: Bacteria > Pseudomonadota > Alphaproteobacteria > Rhizobiales > Devosiaceae > Devosia_A. The sequence goes on from CAIMLX010000024.1 coordinate 42,217, forward strand.
CGCGGTCGAGCAGAAGGTGATGAAGACCAGGGTTCGCGAGGTCTTCAAATACAAGCCGCTCGGCAAGAACCGCTTCCGCGACAAGGTGACCCTCGACGACGGCATAATCACCGGCTGGGACCAGAAGTAATCAGGCGGCGGCAGTCACTTCGCCGTCTTCGCCCACCTGCAGGTCGGCTTCACGCAACCGCGTGCGGGAGGACGATTGCGCCTGGGCGGTGAAGTGCTGCGGGAAGCGCAGCACAATGGCATCGGCGGTCAGTTCGGGCATGCCGTAGGCGATGAGTTCGGCGAAGCCTTCGGTCGGCTGCTGCACGACATACTCGAGCGCCGCGATTTCGCCGAGCTTGGAGATTTTCGGACGAATCTTGCTCATCTTGGCGGGATGACCGTCACGCCGCCGCAGTTCCTCGACGGTGTTGACCATGGCCCAGCACTCGTACTCGACGGTGTCCGGCTTGTGCGTCGCAAGAACGACGACCAGTCGGCTCATCGTCGCCTTTTCGACCAGCTCGGACTTGCCACGGGCGTTATCGGCCTGGCGACGGAGGAGCTTGGGGTCTTTCTGCAGCGCGATCTGTTCGAGCGCTTTGGTTTCGGCTTGCGACATGCGACTCCGCGGGGGATGGTCAGCGCCGCCAATCGGCTCTGATCCCCTGCGTTAGTCTCTATCGCGCGCAATGTCGACCGGCTTGCCGAAATCGATCGGCCGCAGGTCAGCGCTGGAACGGCACCTTGGCGGTCAGCACATTGCCCGAATTGTTGAACTCGATCTCGAAATCGATGTTGATGGTATCGGCCACGAGGCTGACCTTGGAGCCGATCCGCATGTCGTTGCCACCCTTGTCGACCTGCTTTTCGGCCAGATCGAAGGTGATCGTGTCGCCACTGATTCGGCCGGCCGCGACGCCGGAGAACCCGGCATTGGAGCTCATTGCTGCCTCGTAGCGCCGCGATTTGTCGTTGAAGGCGATGGTGCCCGACACCGACAGGTTGAAGTTGACCAGCGTGCAGCGGCCAGCGAAGTTCACCTTGGCCTGGTTGCCCTTCTGCACCTGCATGCGGCAGCGGAAGGGTTCGGGCTGCTGCCCGCCCACCATCACGCCATTGCCTTTCCAGTTGCCGACGTAGCCGGACAACAGGTCCATCTCTGCGGGACCGGCCATGGCGGGCGCCGCGGCCAGGCTCGAAACTGCGATAGCCACGGCTGCCGCGAACGGACGAAAACCCTTCGTCATTATTTGGCACTCCCCAAATGCTTGCCGGCGCTTTTCAAACGTACCGGAATTCTGTCATGGATTGGATGCGATTGCAGTAGCGGCTTTGCCGCAAATGCGTTTGGCACAGTCTTGCCGGAAATGGAAAAGGCTATTTCGTGAACGACACCATCCGTAGCGGCAGCGCCGGCCAGAGGCCGGCCGGTGCCCCGATCATTGCGCTCGAGGGCGTCAACTACACCCTCGATGTGGGTGGCCGGCCGCTTCACATTCTCAAGAACGTCTCGCTGTCGGTTGCGCCGGCCGAGGTGGTGGCGATCGTCGGGCCATCGGGCAGCGGCAAGACGTCGATGCTGATGCTCCTTGCCGGCCTCGAACGCCCCACAGATGGATCGGTGATGGTCGCCGGGCAAGACCTGAGGACGCTCAGTGAGGATCAACTGGCGGATTTCCGCCGCAAGACCCTCGGTATCGTATTCCAAAGCTTCCACCTGATTCCCTCGTTGACCGCGCTCGACAACGTGGCGCTCGCATATGAGATTGCCCAACCTGAACTGTGCCTGAAGAAGACCCGCGAGGCTGCGGCCGCCGCGCTCGAGGCCGTCGGCCTCGGCACACGGCTCGACCACCGGCCGGCAGCCCTGTCGGGCGGCGAGCAGCAGCGCGTCGGCATTGCCCGCGCCATGATTGCCCGCCCGCAGCTGCTGCTGGCGGACGAGCCGACCGGCAATCTTGACCAGACAAGTGGAGCAAAGGTGATCGAACTGATGTTCGACCTCGCCCGCAAGCAGAATGCCGCAGTTGTGATGATTACCCACGATCCCGCCCTCGCCGCCAGGGCCGACCGGGTGATGACAATGACCGCCGGCGAGCTGGTCGAAACGGTTCGCGCGACATGACCGGGCTGTGGTCCGCCATCCGCTTCGGCCTCCTCGACATGCGCGGGGACTGGCGGCGATTCGGCCTCATCATCGCGTGCCTTGCGGTGGGCACGGCGCTGATCGCCGGGGTGAGTTCGGTCGCGGCCAGCATGGAGGAGACGCTCGAATCCAATGCCGCCTTCATCATGGGCGGCAATATCGAGCTCAGCCGCGCCGATCGTGCGGCCACTGCGGATGAGCTCGGAACGATCGGGCAGTTCGGCCAGGTCGCCGGGGCAATAGACACCAATGTGCGGGCCGAGTTCGACGAGCATGATGCATTCGTCGACCTGATTTCGGTCGGCATCGCCTACCCGCTGCTCGGCGAGGTCTACAGCCCGCAGATGCCACCAGGCAGTTCGGCCTTCGAGTTCCTGTCGTGGGAGGAGGACAGCTTCGGCGCCCTGCTCGACCCGCTGATGCTCGACCAGCTGCAAGCGTCGGTGGGGGACGTGGTGCAGATCGGCGGCACGCCGTTCGAGGTGCGCGGCGTGCTGGGCGGGATCACCGACGCGCCGGTCCGCGGCTTCCGCCTCGGCCTGCCGGCGGTGATCACGACGGAGGGCTTCTCCATCCTATCGGACCGGACATCACCCCTGCCGGGGCTGGGTACGTATTTTCGCTACAAGGTGCTGCTCGGCGGTGGCCTCGACCCCGATGCCGGCAAGGCGGCGGTCGAGACGGCGCTCAACGATCCGGCATGGACGGTGCGGACGGCGCGCGACGGGCTGGGGCCGATGGTGCGCTACTACGACATGTTCATGCGGTTTCTGACCATCGTCGGGCTGGCCTCGCTGCTGATCGGCGGCGTTTCGGTGTGGACCGGCATGTCGGCCTATATCTCCGAGCGCGCGCCGGTGATTGCTATCCTGCGCTCGATGGGGGCACGGCAGGGACGGGTGTTCCTGCACTTCCTCGTGCAGGTGGCGACGCTGGCCGGCATCGGCGTCGGCATCGGGCTTATCGTCGGCAGCTCGGTGGCGCTGGTGGCGCTGCCCATCGTCGGGCAATCGGTCGGCGTCGACCTGCCGCCGGTGCTGCATGCGGTGCCGCTGCTGGTCGCCACAGGCGTCGGGCTGTTGACCGCCTTCGCTTTCGCCTACCTGCCGCTGCTGCAGGCGCAGGGGGTGAGCCCGGTCGACCTGTTCCGCTCCAAGGGCCTCGGCATTCCGCCGATCGACTGGCGGGCCGCGCTGGCGTCGCTGCAACTGGTACCGCTGCTGGCCGCCGTCGCGGCGTTCATCGGGCTTGCCATCCTGATGACCGGGGACACCGTTCTGGTGCTGGCCTTTGCAGGTGTCAGCGCCGCAGCCCTGGTGCTGCTGCGCCTCGCCGTGTGGACGCTGCGCGCGATGCTGCGAGCCCTGCCCGAAGCCCGCAACCGGGTGCTGCGGCAGGGCCTGCGGGAGATCGCCGGACCGGGACAGAGCACGTCGGCAGTGGTGGTCGCCATCGGGTTGACGCTGACGGTGCTGGCGGTGGTGCTGGTGCTGCAACTCAACCTGCGCAACGAGTATCTTGGCGCGTCGGTGTTCGATGCCCCAACACTGGTGGCGTCGGACCTGTTCGACGACGAGGTGGCACAACTCGATGCCAAGGTGTCGGACGGCAGCGGCGACGTCACCCGCTTTACCGCGACGCCGATGCTGCGGGGAAGCCTCGTGGCGGTGAACGACACGCCGGTGACGGAGCTGCGGCCGCGTGGGCCCGAGGCTTCCTTCCTCCTGTCGGGCGAAGTGCCGATGACCTTTCGGGCGCAGATGCCCACCTCCTCGCGCCTGGTGCAGGGCGAATGGTGGGCCGCCGACTATTCCGGCACGCCGAAGATATCGCTGCACCAGTCGTTGCGCGGCGGGCTGGGCCTGAAGCTGGGCGACAGGCTGACCTTCGACATCTTCGGCGACCATATCGTCGCCGAGGTGGCGAATTTTCGCGACTACTCGTGGCAGGGCGGCATCGATTTCCTCGCGACCTTCGCCCCGGGAGTGCTCGAAAGCTATCCGGCCACATTGCTGGCGGCGGTTACCGCCGGTCCCGGCCGTGAGGACCTGGTGGCGCGCCAGCTGGCGGCCGACCTGCCCGACGTGCGGTTCATCGCCATCGGCGAGACGCTGACGCGGATCACCGAGGCGCTGAGCCAGCTGTCGCTGGCGGCAACGCTGGTCGGCGGGCTCGCTGTCGGCAACGGGCTCCTGGTGCTGCTGGGCAGCCTCGCCATGGGGCGCCGTCGCCGCGAGGCGGATGCGGTGATCACCAAGGTGCTGGGTGGAAAATCGTACGAGATCCTGACGAGTTCGGCGATCCACTACGTGGTGCTGGCTCTCCTCGCTGCGCTGGTCGCGAGCTTCGCCGGGACCGGCATTGCCTGGGTGCTGGTGCAGCTGCTCCTGGAGGTGGAGTTCGCCATCGATCCGGTGGTGCTGCTGGCGGTGAACCTGGGGGCGGTTGCCATCACCGGCGTGCTCGGCGCCACCACCATCCTCAAGGGCATCGCGCCGCGGCCGGCCCTGTTCCTGAGGGAACTGGGGGCGGAGTGACTCCGCCCCTGCGGGCCCCGTAGCCTTTCGGCCGACTGGCGGACGGAGCGCGTCCGGCTTATGACAGCGCCATCACATCCTGGGAGACAAGCAATGGCCGATCTCAACGGCAAGATCGTACTCATCACCGCCGCCGCGCAGGGCATCGGCGAAGCCTCGGCCAAGGCCTTCGCCAAGGCCGGCGCCAAGGTGATCGCCACCGACATCAACGAAGGCAGGCTCAAGGAGCTGGCCGCGGCCAACCCCGGCATCACCACCCGCGTGTTGAACGTGCTGTCGGCCGACGACGTCAACCAGGCGGTGGCCGAGATCGGCCGCATCGACATCCTGTTCAACTGTGCCGGTGTCGTGCAGTCGGGCAACATCATGGAGATGCCCGACAAGGACCTCGAGTTCGCCTTCGACCTCAACGTCTGGGCCCAGATCCGCGCCATCCGCGCCGTGCTGCCGCAGATGCTGGAGCGCAAGGACGGCTCGATCATCAACATGGCGACTGTGGCGAGCTCGATCACCGCGGTCCCGAACCGCGCCGCCTACACCATCTCGAAGGCCGCCGTCGTCGGGCTCACCAAGTCGATCGCCGCCGACTATACCGACAAGGGCATTCGGGTGAATGCCATCTGCCCGGGCACGGTTGAGTCGCCGTCGCTTCATGAGCGGTGGAAGGCGACCGGCGATTTCGACGCCGCCAAGAAGGCCTTCATCGCCCGCCAGCCGATCGGCCGCATCGGCCAGCCGGAAGAGGTCGCGGACCTCGCGGTGTATCTCGCCGGCGCGACCTACACGACGGGGCAGGTGCACATCATCGACGGCGGCTGGACGGCGTAAGCAGGGGAGACTGCCCCTCACCCGGCCTGGCTTGCGCCAGGCCACCCTCTCCCCAGAGGGGCGAGGGGACGGCCGTTCGATGAACTCAGCCCAACAACAGACGCAGCCTTCCCTCGCCCCTCCGGGGAGAGGGATGCCCGCAGGGCAGGGTGAGGGGTCGTCACGGCGCAGCTGTTAACGGCGGCGCGCGGACTGTTGGCATCGCCCGCCAAAGCTCCTAACGTCGCCGCCTTCCGATCCTCGCCCCGCCGAGCCTGATGGACCAAGCGACCTATAGCGCCCCGGGCGTCGCCGACGCCTCGGCGGTTACGCCGATGATGGGGCAATTTCTCGAGATCAAGTCGGTCAATCCGGGCTACCTGCTCTTCTACCGGATGGGCGACTTCTACGAGATGTTCTTCGAGGATGCCGAGATCGCCAGCCAGGCGCTCGGCATCGTCCTCACCAAGCGCGGCAAGCACCAGGGCGCCGACATTCCGATGTGCGGCGTGCCGATCCATGCGGCGCAGGACTACCTGAAAAAGCTGATCGGGCTCGGGCATCGCGTCGCCATCTGCGAGCAGATCGAGGACCCGGCCGAGGCGAAGAAGCGCGGCTCCAAGTCGCCGGTGAAGCGTGACGTGGTGCGGCTCGTCACGCGCGGCACCATCACCGAAGACGACCTCCTCCCCACACGCGGGTCGAACTACCTGGCGGCGCTGAGCATGGTGCGGCACGGCGAGACCGATTTTGCGCTCGCCTTCGCCGACGTATCGACCGGCGAGACTGCGGTGCTCGACATTGCCGCGTCGGCGCTCGCCGATGAAATTGCCCGCATCGACCCGGCGGAACTGCTGCTGACCGAGGCGGCGCTCGAAGCGCTGCGCGCCGCCAAGGTGATGTTGCCCGAAGGGGCGCTGTCGCTGCTGCCGGCGGAGGCCTTCGACAGCGAACTTGGCGCCAAACGCATTGCTGCCGCCTTCCCCGGTAGCATTGTCGATCCGACGGCGTTCTCCCGGGCCGGGCGGGCGGCGCTGGGGGCGCTCTGCGACTATGTGCGCGAGAGCCAGAAGGGCGTGCCCGTGGCGCTGCGCCCACCGGCGGAGGAACGTGTCGCCGGGCACATGGCGATCGATGCCGCCACCCGCGCCTCGCTCGAACTGCTGGTGACGCAGCGTGGGCAGGAGAAGGGTGCGCTCAGGAGCGAAATCGACCTCTGCGTCACCCCGCCGGGCTCGCGCCTCCTCGCCCGACGCCTCGCGGCGCCGCTTGCCGATGCGGCCGGGATCAACGCCCGGCTCGATGCGGTGGCGGCGCTCGTCGCCGACGGGTTGCTGACCCAGCGGCTGCGGGCCGAACTCAAGGCCGTGCCGGACCTCACCCGCGCGCTGACCCGCCTCGCGCTCGAACGCGGCGGGCCACGCGACCTGCGGGCCATCGCGATTGCCACGGGCGGCGCCATGGCGCTGGCACAGCGGCTGGTGACACTTGCCGATGCACCGGCCGAGCTGAGAGCCATCATCGCGACGCTGGAGGACGCCCCGGCGACACTGGCATCGGAGCTTCTCTCGGCCATCGACGAGGAACCGCCGCTGCTCGCCCGCGACGGCGGCTTCATCGCCAAAGGCTACGATGCGGACCTCGACGCCGAGCGAGCGCTGGCGTCGGAAACCCGCGCTGTGGTTGCCGCCCTGCAGGCCCGACTGATCGACGAGACCGACGTCAGGTCGCTGAAGATCCGGCACAATGGCGTGCTCGGCTACTTCGTCGAGGTGCCGCAGGCGCATGGCGGAAAGCTGCTGGAAGCGCCGCATCGCGACACCTTCATCCACCGCCAGACGATGGCGAACGCGATGCGCTTCAGCACGCGGGAACTGGCGGAACTCGAGGGCCGGATCGCCAAGGCGCACGATGCGTCGCTCGCTATCGAAACGCAGATTTTCGCGCGGCTATCGGCCGCCGTCCTCGCCGAGACCGACCGGCTGCGCGCCATTGCGGATGCGCTGGCGGCGCTCGACGTGACTGCAGCGCTGGCGCAGCTGGCCACGACGCGGAACTTCTGCCGGCCGGTGGTCGATACCAGCATGGCGTTCCGCATCGAGGGCGGCCGGCATCCGGTGGTCGAGACCAATGTGCGGGCGCAGAACGAGGTGTTCGTCGAGAACGACTGCGACCTGTCGGGCGGGGCGCTGTGGCTGGTGACCGGGCCGAACATGGGCGGCAAGTCCACCTTCCTGCGGCAGAACGCTCTGATCGCCGTGCTGGCGCAGATGGGCAGCTACGTGCCGGCGGCCTCGGCGCATATCGGTGTCGTCGATCGCGTGTTCTCGCGTGTCGGCGCCTCGGACGATATCGGCGGCGGGCGCTCGACGTTCATGGTTGAGATGGTAGAAACGGCCGCGATCCTCAACCGGGCGACAGCAAGATCACTGGTTATATTGGACGAGATCGGGCGCGGCACCGCGACGTTCGACGGGCTTTCGATCGCCTGGGCCTCGGTGGAGGCGCTGCATGACCAGACCGGCTGCCGCGCCCTGTTCGCCACGCATTTCCATGAGATGACTGCGTTGTCGAAGACGCTGGCGCGGGTCACCAACCACACCATGAAGGTGCGCGAGTGGGAGGGCGAGGTGGTGTTCCTGCACGAAGTGGCGGATGGCGCGGCCGACCGATCCTACGGTATCCAGGTCGCCAAGCTGGCTGGCCTTCCCGAAAGCGTGCTTGCCCGGGCGCGAAACGTGCTCAACGTGCTCGAACAGCGCTCTTCCGGCGGAAAAGGTGCCGTGCTAGACGATCTCCCGCTCTTTGCGCACCAGCCGCCACCAACGAAGGCGACCGTTAATCCCCTCTATGACAGGATCGACCAGGTGCGCCCCGACGATCTGACACCCCGGCAGGCGATCGACCTCATTTACGAGCTAAAGAAAATCCGCGATGCAGCTCGCCGAACTTGAACGCCCGCGTTTCCACCTGGTGACGGCCGAGACCATCCTCGCCGACATCAGGACACTGGTGGGTGCCGACGCCCCCAAGGCGGCGGATACCCGGGCCCGTATCCTGGCCCACCTGAAATCCGTCCTCGCCGACGCCCGGGTGAGCGCGGAAGCTGAGTTGCGCGCCAATGGCAAGGGCACGCGCTGCGCCATGAACCTCAGCGCGGCGGAAGACGAGATCATCCGCGCCATCCACATGTTCGCGGTGCGCTACGTGTATCCGGTCGACAACCCGTCGGGCGCCGAAATGGTGTCGATCGCGGCAGTGGGCGGCTACGGCCGCGGCACGCTGGCACCGGGCTCCGACATCGACCTGCTGTTCATCCTGCCCTACAAGCAGACGCCGTGGGGCGAACAGGTCACCGAATATATCCTCTATATGCTGTGGGACCTGGGCCAGAAGGTCGGCCACGCCGTCCGCTCGGTGGATGACTGCATCCGCATGGCCAAGTCCGACATGACGGTGCGTACCGCCACGCTCGAGGCGCGCTACCTCACCGGGGCCAAGGCGCTGTTCGAGGAACTGGTGCTGCGCTTCGAGAACGACGTGGTGCCCAAGACCGGCCCCGAGTTCATCGCCGCCAAGATGGCCGAGCGCGACGAGCGCCACCGGCAGATCGGCAATACCCGTTACGTGGTCGAGCCCAACGTCAAGGAAGGCAAGGGCGGGTTGCGCGACCTGCACACGCTGTTCTGGATCGGCAAGTATTTCTACCGGGTCAAGACCAGCGCCGAGCTGGTGGAGAAGGGCGTGTTTTCGGCCGAGGAACTGCGGACCTTCGTGCGGGCCGAGGACTTCCTCTGGGCCATCCGCTGCCACCTGCATTTCCTCACCGGGCGGCCGGAGGAAAAGCTGACCTTCGACGTGCAGCCGGACCTGGCCGACCGGCTGGGGTTCACCGAGCGCGCCGGCATGCTGGCCGTCGAGCGGTTCATGAAGCGCTACTTCCTCGTCGCCAAGGACGTGGGCGACCTGACCCGCATCTTCTGCACGTCGCTCGAATTCCACCACGCCAAACCGCTCGACATGGTGGGACGCGTGCTGGCGCCGTTCAAACGCGGCAAGGTCGCGATCCGGGGCGAGACGGATTTCGTCGTCGAGGGGGGCCGGCTGAACGTAGCGGGCCCCGACGTGTTTCAGAAGGACCCGCGCAACCTCATCAAGGGGTTCATGCTGGCGGGCGGGCACGACCTGCACCTGCACCCCGATGCGATCAAGGAAATCCGCCGCTCGTTCAAGCTGATCGGCCACGACCTGAGGAACGACCGGCAGGCCAATGCCTGGTTCCTTGAGATCCTGACGGCGCCGACCTATGTCGAGCGCATCCTGCGCCAGATGAACGAGAGTGGCGTGCTCGGCCGCTTCGTGCCGGATTTCGGCAAGATCGTCGCGCTGATGCAGTTCAACATGTACCACCACTACACGGTGGACGAGCACCTGATCCGCGCCGTGGGCGTGATGGCGGATATCGCGAATGGCGGGCTGCGCGAGCAGCTGCCGCTCACTCACGAGCTGCTGCCGCACCTCAACGACACGCGGCTCCTCTACGTCGCGCTGTTCCTGCACGACATCGCCAAGGGCCGGCCGGAGGATCACTCGATCGCAGGCGCCCGGCTGGCGCGAAAGTTCTGCCCGCGGCTCGGCCTCGATCCGGCCGAGACCGATACCGTCGCCTGGCTGGTCGAGCACCACCTGCTGATGAGCGAGGTGGCGCAGTCGCGCGATATCCAGGACCCGGAAACCGCAAAGACCTTCGCCGACGTGGTGCAGTCGCCGCAGCGCCTTGCCTTGCTGATGATCCTCACGGCCTGCGACATCCGCGCGGTGGGGCCGGGCGTGTGGACCGGCTGGAAGGGTTCGCTGCTGCGTTCGCTTTACTACGCCACCGAGCCGCTGCTGTCGGGCGGGCACTCCAAGGTGACCCAGCGCGACCGCATCGAGGCCGCCCGCGGCGAGTTGCGCCGGGCGCTCTCGGGCTGGCCCGCCGCCGAGGTCGAGACTTATGTGGGGCGCCACTACGACCACTACTGGCTGCGCGCCGAGGCCGAACTGCAGGCCGAGCACGCGAGGATGATCCGCACCGCGGACCACGCCGGGCAGATGTTCGCGGGCTCGATCCGGGTGAAGGCCTTCGAGGGCATCACCGAGGTGTCGTTCTATACGCCCGACCACCCGCGGCTGCTGTCGCTGATCGCCGGGGCCTGCACCATGTGCGACGCCTCGATCATCGGTGCGCAGATCTTCTCGACCCGCGACGGCCGGGCGCTCGACACGTTCCGCCTGCGCCGCGCCTTCCAGTCCGACGAAGACGAGAAGGTTCGCGCCACCCGCATCATCGACACGGTCAAGCAGCTGCTGCAGGGCAAGCGGCAGGTGCTGATCGACCTGGGCAAGGAGAGCCGCCACAACAAGCGGCTGAGGCCGTTCAGCCTGCCGTCGCAGGTGCAGGTGTCGAACGCCATCTCGGAGAAGTTCACCGTCATCGAGGTGATGGGCCTCGACCGTACCGGCCTGCTGCACCAGCTGACGCGGACGATCTCCGACCTCAACCTCACCATCGGCTCGGCTCATATCGGCACCTATGGCGAAAAGGCGGTAGACGTTTTCTACGTGACGGATCTGACCGGCCACAAGATCGAGTCCCGCCCGCGCCAGAAGAAGATCCACGAGGCGCTGCTCGGGGTGTTCCGGCACGTCGGTGGGGAGGACGAGAAGGTGGCCAAGGTGGTGAATGGGTAAGGCACCCACGCCCTCGAGCACTGGTCCAGTGAGCCTCTATCGCAATTTTCTTTCGGTCGGCGGGCTGACGCTGGTATCCCGCATCTTCGGGTTTGTCCGTGATGCGCTGATGGCGGCGGTGCTGGGCATCTCGCCGGTTTCCGACGCGTTCAACGCCGCGTTCCGCTTTCCCAACCTGTTCCGCCGGCTGTTTGCGGAGGGCGCGTTCAATACTGCGTTCGTGCCGATGTTCTCTTCCGCGCTCGAGACCCAGGGCAATGATGGGGCGAAGGAACTGGCCGGCCGGATCATGAGCTGGCTGGTGGCGGTGATCCTCGTCGTCACCATCCTTGTCGAGATCTTCGCCGAGCAGATCATGGTGCCGTTCGTGCCAGGGTTCCTGAACGATCCGGAGAAGTTCGAGCTCACGGTCTTCCTGACGCGGATCATGTTCCCTTATCTCGCCTGCATGTCGCTGATGGCGGCCTATGCGGCGATCCTCAACAGCCTCGGCCGTTTCACCGCCGCCGCTTTTGCGCCGGTGGTGCTGAACCTCGTCAACATCGCGGCGCTGATTCCGCTGGCGATGATGGCGCTGGAGGATCGCGACACGGCGTTCTGGGTGGCGGTGGCGACCATGCTGGGCGGCATTGCGCAGCTGGCGCTGGTCTGGTGGGCGATCCGGCGCGCCGGCTTCCTGCCGAAGCTGCGGTGGCCGAAGATCGATTCCGAGGTGCGCCGCTTCTGGGTGCTGGCTGTGCCGGCAATCCTTGCGGGTGGGATCACGCAGATCAACATCTTCGTCGGCACGGTGATCGCGTCGGGCGCCGACGAGGTGATGTCGATCATCTACAACGCCGACCGGCTGTACCAGCTGCCGCTGGGCATCATCGGCATTGCCATCGGCACGGTGCTGCTGCCCGAACTCAGCCGCCATATCGGTGCCGGACGCGACGTCGAAGCGCGGGCGAGCCAGAGCCAGAGCCTGTTCCTGTCGATGCTGCTGAGCATGCCGGCGGCCGGGGCGCTGATCGGGCTCGCGCTGCCCATCGTCCGCGTGCTGTTCGAGCGGGCTGCGTTCGGGCCGGAGGACAGTGTCAACGTTTCGCAGGCGCTGATCGCGTTCGCGGTCGGCGTGCCCGCCTTCGTGCTGATCCGGGTGCTGCAGCCCGGCTTTTTCTCGCGCCAGGACACGAAGACCCCGACCTGGTTTGCGGCGATCTCGCTGGTGATCAATATCGGGCTGTCGCTGGCCCTGTTCGGGTCGCTCAAGCATGTCGGCATCGCGCTTGCGACCTCGATCGCGGCGTGGGCGAACGTCGTGCTGCTGGCCGTTTTCCTCGCCCGGCGCGGGCATTTCCGGCTCGAAAAGACCGAGTGGCGGCAGGAAATCATGATCGTGCTGATGACGGTGGTCATGGCAGCGGCGCTCTATGGCGGCGTGGTGCTGCTCGGGCCGGTGTTCGATCCGGGGTATTTCTTCCCGCTGCAGGCACTGGCGCTGCTGGGGCTCTGCGTGTTCGGCGCCGGGCTCTATTTCGGGCTGCTGCACCTCACCGGGGTGCAGCGCCTCGGCGCACTGGTCCGCCGCTTCAAGCGCACGAAAAAGGCCTGACCGCTTGCGGACAGCCGTCCGGATGCGCGATAAGCCGTGCCTCTTTCAGGGAATACTGCAATGGCCTTCACCCCGCGTGTCTTTTCCGGCATCAAGCCGTCCGGCGACCTGCATCTCGGTAACTACCTCGGCGCCATCCGGCGGTTCGTGCCGCTGCAGGAGACGCACGAGACGATCTACTGCGTCGTCGACATGCACGCGATCACCGTGTGGCAGGACCCCGAGGACCTGCGGCGCTGGACCTACGAGATCGCCGCGGCCTACATCGCCGCAGGACTCGACCCGGACAAGTCGATCATCTTCAACCAGTCGCAGGTGGTCGAGCACGCCGAACTGGCGTGGATCTTCAACTGCGTGGCGCGCGTCGGCTGGATGACGCGCATGACGCAGTTCAAGGACAAGGCCGGCACCGAGGGGGGCGAGAACTCCGAGGCGGTGTCGCTGGGGCTGTTCGCCTATCCCTCGCTGATGGCTGCCGACATCCTGCTCTACAAGGCCACTGCCGTGCCGGTGGGCGACGACCAGCGCCAGCACCTCGAACTGACCCGCGACATCGCCAAGAAGTTCAACCACGATTTCAAGAAGCAGATCGCGGGGCTGGGCGTGGAAGACGAGTTCTTCCCGCTCACCGAAACGCTGTCGACCGGTCCGGCGATGCGCGTCATGTCGCTCAAGGACGGCAAGAAGAAGATGTCGAAGTCGGACACCTCCGACATGTCGGCCATCTACATGATGGACGATGCCGACACGATTTCGAAGAAGATCAAGCGCGCCACCACCGACCCCGAGATGCTGCCGACCGAAGCTGCCGGCCTCGCCGGACGGCCGGAAGCGGAGAACCTCGTCGCCATCTTCGCCGCCCTCTCGGACCGTTCGGTCGACGACGTGCTGAGCGAATACGGGAACAATGGCTGGGGCAAGTTCAAGCCGGCGCTGGCGGACCTCGCCGTCGCCGTCCTTTCGCCCATCGCCACCGAAATGAAGCGGCTCGTCGCCGATCGCGGCGAGATGGACAACATCCTGCGCAAGAACGCCGAGCGCGCGCGGGCCATTGCCCAGCCGATCATGGACGATGTCCGCAAGATCGTCGGCTTCGTTCGATAGCGAACCCGCCATCGTTTGCCGGCGCGCTTGCGCGTTGCCGGGCCGAGTGGGACAATGACACTCCAACGTGAAGGTGGGCGCCTTGGCTGAGACCGAACGCGACTACAAGCGGAAGTTCCTCGTCGTCGTCGACGAGAGCAAGGAAACCGACCGGGCGCTGGCGTTTGCCGCGCATCGGGTGAAGCGCACGGGCGGCACCGTGGTGCTGCTCACGGTGATCGACAGCCAGGAATTCACGCAGTTCCTCGGGGTCGAGGATGTGATGCGGGCGGAGGCGCGCGACAATGCCGAGCGGCTGATCGACGCCAAGCTGGCCCGCATCGCCCAGTGGGGCGACCAGATCCGTACGGAAACGGTGATCCGTGAAGGGGACCTCGTCAACGAGATCGGCCGGCTGATCGCCGCGGACCCCAGCATCGCCATCCTGGTGCTTGCGGCGTCGAACTCGAAGGAAGGGCCAGGTCCGCTCATCACCGATTTTGCGGCCCGTACCGGCCACCAGGCGCTGCCGGTGATCGTCACCATCATTCCGGGCACGCTGACGGACGAACAGATCATCGCCGTCACATGATGGCCATGCGCTGACCAGAGCCGACCGCACCTTGCGTTCCGGTCGCCAAAACACTAGTTTAGAAATGTTCTAACTCGAAGGGCGCCCTACCGCCATGTTCATCCAGACCGAAGCGACGCCGAATCCGGCGACCCTGAAATTCCTGCCGGGCCGCGATGTGCTGGTGGGCGAGCCGCGCGATTTCCGTACCGCCGAGTCGGCCGTCCCCTCGCCGCTCGCCGCGGCACTGTTCGAGGTGCCCGGTGTCGAGGCCGTCTTCCTCGGCTCCGATTTCATTTCGGTGACCAAGGACGAGGCCGACTGGAGCCACATCAAGCCGGCGATTCTCGGCGTGATCATGGAGCACTTCCTGTCGGGCCGGCCGGTGATCGGCGTCGGCACCGCGGCGCCCGAGGCGACCGAGGAGTTCTTCGAGCCCGAGGATTCCGAGACTGTCGAAGTGATCAAGGAACTGCTCTCCACCCGCGTGCGTCCCGCCGTGGCGATGGATGGCGGCGACATCACCTTCAAGGGCTTCAAGTCCGGCACGGTCTACCTGCACATGCAGGGCGCGTGCTCGGGTTGCCCGTCCTCGACTGCAACGCTGAAGAGCGGCATCGAAAACCTGCTCCGCCATTTCGTGCCCGGCGTCGAGTCGGTCCAGCAGATCTGATCGAAGCGATCGTCGAAAGTTTGATGCGCCCGGCCCCTGCCGGGCGTTTTGCTTTGGTGCGCAGCTCGTGCCTGTGCCGCCCCCTCCACCAGCCTGCGGCTGGTCCCCCTCCCCCGCTATCGCGGTGGAGGACCCCGGCTACCGCCGTGCCTGTGTTTCAGAGGGCTGCCGCGCGCTCCGCGAGGCCGGCGAAGACCTTCCAGTTTCGCTGGGTCATGGTCGCGCCCAGCAGCTTCTCGATCCTGAGCCGGGTGGCGGCCGGGTCGGGATGGTCGACCACCAGGTGCGCGCCGACCATGGCGAGCTTTTCGGGGCCCGGCCAGTCGCGCAGCGGTGTCCAGTCCGGCACCTCGTCGAACGAGCAGACGCCGAGATCGGCCGGCCGCGCAAATGCCGCCTGCGGAAACGGGTTGGCCGCGATCACCTCGGCCATCTGCGCCGGGGTCTGCACGAACACCTCCTGCGCGGCGCCGAGGCCGAAGCCCGCGACCGCCTCCTGCACCAGCGCCCGCACGGCCTTAACGCCCTTGCGCGAGCGACACAGGATGTTGCCGGTGTTGCCGACGGTGGCGACGTCTTCGAGGCCGATATCCTCGCAGGCGTCGCGCAACGCCGCCATGCGCATCCTGGCGTGGGTGACCGGGCCAATGGCCCGGATCAGCGCCACGTAGGCCGGCATCAGGCGATCTCGATGTCGCAGCGATGCGTGTAGTCGCGGTCGGGACCGTAGATGGTCGAGGGGAAGTGCGGGTGGTGCACGGCGTCGGGGAAGTCCTGGTCCTCGAGGCAGAAACCGGAGTGCCTGCCGAACTGCTTGCCCTCGGCGTTCACGTTGGACCAAACCGAGTTGTAGAACTGCAGGCCCGGACGGTCGGTCCAGAGCTTCAGCGTCAGCGAGTTGTCCGGCGCGGTGACGATTGCCACCGGATCCTCGAAGCGGCGGCCAGTGGCGAGCACCAGGTTGCCGTCGTAGTCGATCGGGGCGCCGTTGGCGTCGCGCAGGGGACGGGGGGAGTTGAAGTCCCAGTCGGTGCCGGCGACCGGCAGGATGGCACCGGTGGGGATCAGGTCTTCGCCGAGTTCGGTGTAGGCCGGGGCCAGCAGCTGATAGCGGTGGTCGAGAATGTCCTTGCCGGTGCCGAGGTTGAAATACTGGTGCTGCACCACATTGATCGGGGTGCGCTTGTCGGTCGTGGCGTGGAGGTCGAGCCGCAGGCGATTGCCGGTCAGCGTATAGGTGGCGGTGAAGGTCACGGTGCCGGGAAAGCCGGCATGGCCCTCGGGCGAGACGTGGGTGAAGCGCACGGCGTTGTGCATGGTGTCGGTTTCGCCGCGCCAGACGACGCGGCCCAGCCCCTGCGACCCACCATGGAGCGTGTGCTTGCCCATGAAGTTGGCCGGTGTCTTGTAGGTGACCCCATCGACCTCGAAGCTGGCGCCGGCGATGCGGTTGGCAACGCGCCCGGCCAGCGAGCCGAAGCTCGGCGAGTCGGTGGGGTAGGCATCGAACTTGTCGAACCCGAGCACCACCGAGCGCTTGCTGCCGCCGACCGGCACGCGCCAGTCGCGCACCGCCACGCCCCACGAGATGATGTCGACCTCGACACCGGTGTCGCTGACGAGCCTGAACTGCTCGACCTCGTTGCCCTCGAATGCGCCGAAGCGCTCCACCGAAACCGTCATGTCCGACCTCCCTCAAAACCCGCGGAAGGTGTATCCGCAAACCGCGCCGCTAGGGAAGCCAAACGGTTGACGAAATGCCTCCGGCCCGCAAGTGTGGCCGGCAAGGGGGACTGCGTATGGACGACCTGAAGCGCCGGGCGACGGTGCACGACGTAGCGCGCGAGGCCGGCGTTTCGCTCGCCACTGTCGACCGCGTACTGAACGGCCGGCCGGGCGTCCGGGGCGAGACCGCCGAGAGGGTGGCAGACGCCATCCGCAGCCTCGATTTTCGCCGCGACGTCTCGGCCTCGCTGCTGGCGCGCGCCCGCGACCTGTCGGTGACGTTCCTCATTCCCGATGGCAGCAATGCCTTCATGGCGTCGCTGAATGCTGCCATCACCCGCCATGCGCAGGCGCTGAAGGGTGAGCGGCTGTCCATCGTCGCCCGCCCGATCCACGCCTTCGACCCGGCGGCGCTGAGCGCGGCGATCATGGCGCTCGACCCCAAGACCACGGACTGTGCGGTGATCGTCGCCACCGAGCACGAGACTGTCCGCCGCGCCGTGGAAGCGGCGAGCAAGCGCGGCATCGCCGTGGTGACGCTGGTCTCCGACCTGCCGGGCTCGGCGCGGCGCCATTTCGTCGGCATCGACAATGTCGCCGCCGGCCGGACCGCCGCCTCGCTGATGGGCCGGTTCTGCCCGAGCGGACGGATCGGCATCCTCGCCGGCTCGCTGGGGCTGCGCGACCATCGCGAGCGGCTGGAGGGCTTTACCGCCGTGATGGAGGCGGAGTTCCCCGGGCACGAGCTGATCGGCCCGCGCGAGGGGTTCGACGACGACATGCTGACCGAAGCAGCCGTCACCGAACTGCTGGGTGGTCCGCCGCTGGCGGGCATCTACAATCTCGGTGCCGGCAATGCCGGGCTCATCGCGGCACTGGGCAAGCATGGCGACAGCGGCAGGATCCGCGTCGTCGCGCACGAGCTGACTGCCGCCACCCGGGATGGCCTCAGGTCGGGCGCCATCGACGTGGTGCTGGACCAGAACCCCGACGGCGAAATCGCTGCTGCGCTGGCGGTGGCAAGGAGCTATGCGATGGGGGAATCGGCCCATCATGCGGCACCGCAACCGGCGCCCATTGAAATCGGACTGTTTCTGCGCGACAATCTGCGCTAGGGCAAAAGTCAAAAGACTGGCCCGAGGGAGGACGACCGAATGCTTTGCATGACCCGTCATGAGGTACGTGCCTCATGACCTATCTCGGCATCGACATCGGCACCTCGGGCGTCAAGGCGCTGTTGATCGACCGTTCCGGCAAGCCGCTTGGCGAAGCGACGGCAAAATCGGTCGAACCGGTGCGTCCGCATCCCGGCTGGTCGGAGCAGAACCCGTCTGACTGGTGGAGCGCCACCATCGAGGCCATCGACGCGCTGAGCAAATCGAACCCCGAGGACATGGCGAAGGTCCGGGGGATCGGGCTCGGCGGCCACATGCATGGCGCCACTCTGCTGGACAAGGACGACAAGGTTCTCCGCCCCTGCATCCTGTGGAACGACGGCCGCTCGGCTGCCGAGTGCGCCGAGATGGAAGCGGCGCTGACGCGGCTCCGCGACATTGCCGGCAACATCGCCATGCCGGGCTTCACCGCGCCGAAGATCGCCTGGGTGCGGAAGCACGAACCCGAGGTGTTTTCGAAGCTGGCCAAGGTGCTGCTGCCCAAGGCCTATGTGCGGCTGCTGCTGACGGGCGAGCACGTCGAGGACATGTCGGATGCCGCAGGGACGCTGTGGCTCGACGTGGGCAAGCGCGACTGGTCGGACGAATTGCTGGCGCTGACCGGGCTCAACCGCTCGCACATGCCGCGCCTCGTCGAAGGCTCCGCCGTCTCGGGCACGCTGAAGCGCGAGTTCGCCGAACGCTGGGGCATGTCGGGCAACGTGGTGGTGGCGGGCGGCGCCGGTGACAATGCGGCGGCCGCCTGCGGTATCGGCGCGATCCGGCCGGGCGAAGGCTTCGTCTCGCTCGGCACCTCGGGCGTCATCTTCGTGTCGAACGACCGCTTCCGGCCGAATACCAATGGCGCCGTACATGCGTTCTGCCATGCCATTCCCGACACCTGGCACCAGATGGGCGTGATCCTGTCGGCAACCGACTCGCTCAACTGGTTGAGCAAGGTCACCGGCCAGACTCCGGCGGCGCTTTCGGGTGCGGCCGGGTCCGGGTTCAGCGGGCCGGGCGAGGAGATCTTCCTGCCGTATCTCTCGGGCGAGCGCACCCCGCACAACAATGCAGCGGCGCGCGGCAGCTTCACCGGACTGTCGCACTCCACCACGCCAGGCCTCATGGCGCAGGCGGTGATGGAGGGCGTCACGTTCGCGTTCCGCGATTGCCAGCGCGTGCTGCGCGATGCCGGGACCGGGTTCTCGCGGCTGCTCGCCGTCGGGGGCGGTTCGAAATCCGACCTGTGGCTGAAGCTGATCGCCACCAATCTCGAAATAGAGATCGCGCTGCCCGAGGACGGCGATTTCGGTGGGGCGCTCGGCGTCGCCCGTCTCGGCCTCTGTGCCGCCGAGGGCGCTGATCCGGCGCAGATCATGACCATGCCGGGGATCGAGCGGGTGATCGCGCCCGACCGCACCCTGACCAACGCCTATTCCGACCAGTATGCGCGCTACCGCGCGCTCTATCCGGCCATCGAGGAGGCCCGCAAGTGACCGATTTCTTCAAGGGTATTTCGCCCGTCAAGTTCGAGGGGCCGAGCTCCTCCAATCCGCTGGCCTTCCGGCACTACAACAAGGACGAGGTCGTCCTCGGCAAGACGATGGAAGAGCATATCCGCCCCGCCATCGCCTACTGGCACACCTTCGCGTGGGAAGGCGGCGACCCGTTCGGCGGCCGGACCTTCGATCGCCCGTGGTATGCCGGCACCCCGATGGAAGGCGCGAAGCTCAAGGCCGATATCGCCTTCGAGATGTTCGACCTGATGGACGCGCCGTTCTTCTGCTTCCACGACGCCGACGTGGCTCCCGAGGGCGACAGCCTCAAGGAGAGCAACAAGAACCTCCGCACCATCACGGATATCTTTGCCAAGAAGATGCAGTCGAGCCGCACCAAGTTGCTCTGGGGCACGGCGAACCTGTTCTCCAATCGCCGCTACATGGCCGGCGCCGCCACCAATCCCGACCCCTATGTGTTCGCCTATGCGGCGGGCCAGGTGAAGGAGATGCTCGAGATCACTCATGAGCTCGGTGGCGCGAACTACGTGCTGTGGGGTGGTCGTGAAGGCTACGAAACCCTGCTCAACACCAAGATCAAGCAGGAGCAGGACCAGGCGGCGCGCTTCCTCGGCCTCGTCATCGAACATGCCAAGAAGATCGGTTACAAGGGCCAGATCCTGATCGAGCCCAAGCCGCAGGAGCCGACCAAGCACCAGTACGACTATGACGTGGCGACGGTGTACGGCTTCCTCAAGACCTACGGCTTCGAGAAGGACGTGAAGGTCAATATCGAGGTCGGCCATGCCTTCCTTGCCGGCCATTCGTTCGAGCATGAACTGGCGGTCGCCGGTGGGCTCGGCATCCTCGGCTCGGTCGATGCGAACCGCAACGACCTGCAGTCGGGCTGGGACACCGACCAGTTCCCCAACAATCCGGGCGAGATGGCGCTGGCCTTCTACCAGATTCTCAAGGCCGGCGGCCTCGGCAAGGGCGGCTTCAACTTCGACGCCAAGGTGCGCCGCCAGTCGATCGACCCGGGCGACCTGCTGCACGGGCATGTCGGTGGCCTCGATATCCTGGCGCGCGGCCTCAAGGGCGCAGCGGCGATGATCGAGGATGGCACGTTCGACAAGGTGCAGGACGCCCGCTACGCCGGCTGGCAGGAAAAGGGCGCGGCCGCCATGCTGAAGGGCGAGCGGACGCTCGAGCAGATCGCGCAGTGGGTGGATGCCGAGAACATCAACCCGCAGCCGAAATCCGGCCAGCAGGAATATCTCGAGAACCTGGTCAACCGCTTCATCTGACGCTGTCGGGGGTGGCGCACAGCGCCGCCCCCTTTTTTGCCCATTTTATGCAATCGATACCGTAAACGGGAAATGTAGTATTGTATTACTATTCTGCCTGTGATTTGGTCGGTGCCTCGGAGGGGAGGCCGGCAATGGAGATGAAGCGCAGAAGCGGCTCGACCGGTCGTGCCGTCGCCTCGGCGACGCGCCGTCAGCTGCCCGTGCGCACGCTCCAGTCGCAAGTCGTGGATGGCATCGGCATCGGCATCATCGGTGGCGAGTTCCCGCCCGGCGCGACGCTGCCGAGCGACGCCGCCCTGCAGGAGCGGTTCGAGGTATCCCGCACCGTGTTGCGCGAGGCGCTGAAGGCGCTCTCCGCCAAGAACCTCATTACCTCGCGGGCCCGGATCGGCACCGTGGTGCTGCCGCGGCGCGAATGGTCGCTGTTCGACCCCGACGTGCTGTCCTGGCACTTCGAGACCGGTCCCGATATCGCCTTCCTGCGCAGCCTCGCGGAGATCCGCATCGGGCTCGAACTGGAATCGGTGGCTTTGGCCGCGGAGCGCCGGAGCGACGCCCAGCTCGCGGTGATGCGGGCCTGCGTCGACGGCATGGCCGTCGCCGCCAATACCGCCGACTTTGCCCGCAGCGACCTCGAGTTCCATCGCACGGTGGCCGAAGCGTCGGGCAACCCGTTCATGGCCTCGATCACCGGTCTCGTCGACCTGGTACTCGCCACGGCCTTCACCATCAGCTCGCCGGTCGATGACAGCGAGGCGCGCGACGTGACGGTGAACCATCACCGCCGGGTGGCGGAATCCATCGGAGCGCGCGATGCCGAGGCGGCACGCGCGGCCATGCGGGTCGTGATCATGGAGGGTTTCGACCGCGCCGCCGGCCGGATGACAGCCGAATAGCAGGGGGCGCGAGGCGGGCAACAAGATCCGCCAGCGTCCGGGAAGATACATTGCCAACCGGGGAGGATTGCGTTGGCACTACTGGAACTCGAAGGGGTGTCGAAGGATTTTGGCGCCATCCGCGCCTTGTCCGACGTGAGCTTCTCCATTGAGCCTGGCCAGGTGGTCGGGCTGATGGGCGATAACGGCGCCGGCAAGTCGACGCTGGTCAAGATCATCTCGGGCATCTACCAGCCGAGCACCGGCATCGTGAAGCTCGATGGGGCACCCGCCCATATCCACTCGCCCGGCGAGGCGCGCCGGCTCGGCATCGAGACGGTGTACCAGGACCTGGCGCTGGCCGATAACCTGACCGCAGCGGCCAATATCTTCCTCGGCCGCGAGCTCAAGTACAATTTCGGGCCGTTCCGCTTCCTGCGGCAGCGCGCCATGAATGCACGGGCCGCCGAACTGTTTGCTGAGCTCAAGTCCGAGACGCGCGCCGACGACCTGGTGCGCCAGATGTCGGGCGGGCAGCGGCAGGCCGTGGCCATCGCCCGCACCCGACTGGCCGATGCCAAGCTGATCCTGATGGACGAGCCGACGGCCGCCATTTCCGTCCGCCAGGTGGCCGAGGTGCTGAACCTCATCCACCGGCTGAAGGATGCCGGCATCGCGGTGATGCTGATTTCCCACCGCATGCCCGACGTGTTCTCCTGCTGCGACCGCGTCATCGTCATGCGTCGCGGCACCAAGGTTGCCGACAAGCCGATCGCCAACTCCTCGCCCGAGGAAGTCACGGCGCTCATTACCGGTGCGCGCGAGGTGGCATGATGTCCGATACCGTCCAGGGTTTTTCCAACGTCCGCCGCACCCGCTTCTGGCAGCGCGGCTTCCTCGCCAGCCAGTCGGCCTATGTACTGGTCGCGCTGATCGGGCTCATCATCATCATGAGCATGCTGTCGCCGCACTTCCTCACCGACGGCAACGTCAAGAATGTGGTGCGCAACTTCTCCTTCGTCGCCATCGCGACGCTCGGCATCACGCTCGTCATCATCACCGGCGGCATCGACCTCAGCGTCGGTTCCAGCATGGCGCTGTCGGCGACGGTCTGCTCGCTGACCATGGCCGGGCTGAACGCAGCGGGCTTCTACCCCTTCCCCGGCTCCGCCTTCATCCTGTCGATGGGCGCGGGGCTCGGCACGGCGTTGCTGATCGGGCTGTTCAACGGCTTTGCGGTGGCCAAACTCAAGCTGGCGCCATTCGTGACGACGCTGGGCACCTTATCCATCGTCCGCGGGCTCACCTATGTGGCGACGCAGGGACGCGGCGCGGCGCCGAGCGGCCCCGACAAGGAACTGTTCATCACCGCGATGTCCGGCAACCTCGGCGGCGTGCCGGTGGGCTTCATCTACCTGATGATCCTTGCCGCCGCGATGTGGGTGGCGCTCAACCACACCGCCTGGGGCCGTCATGTGTACGCCATCGGCTCCAACGAAGCGGCTGGTCGGCTCACCGGCGTCAATGTCGACCGGGTGAAGATCCAGGTCTACATGCTCTGCGCACTGGCGGCCGGCTTCAACGGCATCATGGTCTCGGGCTGGCTCGGCTCGGCCCCGGCCAACCTCGCCATGGCGTACGAACTCACCATCATTGCCGCCGCCGTCATCGGCGGCGCGAACCTCGCGGGCGGCATTGGTGGCGCTGCTGGCGCCATCATCGGCTGCGTGCTGATCGAAGTGATCCGCAACGGCCTCGTGCTGGCCCGCGTCGACCCATACTGGCAGCAGACACTCGTCGGCTGCATCATCGTTGTGGCGGTCCTCGTGGATCGCTTCCGGTCTCTCCGTAACGGGTAACCCGAATAACCCGGTCGGAAGAACGTCGGCGGAATCATCCGCCGACAGGGAGTTTCGGATCAGCTCCGAAACAATTGAGGAGGAAGACTATGACTATGTTGAAGAGCCTGGCACTCGCCGCACTTGCGTCGGTCAGCTTCATGGGCGCCGTTCAGGCCCAGGAAACCTATAAGTTCGCCGTGGTTCCCAAGGCGATGAACAACCCGTTCTTCGATCTTACCCGCGATGGCTGCATGGCCGAAGCGGCGAAGCTCGGCAATGTCGAGTGCATCTACCAGGGCCCGGTCGAGCATGAGCCGGCCACCCAGGCACAGATCATCGACGACTTCATCACCCAGGGCGTCGATGGCCTCGCCATCTCGGTGTCCGATGCCGCCGCCGCGACCACGCTGATCGACAAGGCCGTCGAAGCCGGCATCGCCGTCATCACCTTCGACTCCGATGCCGATGCCTCCAAGCGCGTTGCCTATGTCGGCACCAACAACAAGGAGTTCGGTGTTGCCCTCGGCGAGGAACTGCTGAAGGCCGCGCCGAACGGCGGCACCTATGCCGTGATCTCGGGCGGCGCCGCCTCGCCGAACCTGGCGCTGCGCGTCGATGGCGTCCGCGAGGCGCTTGCCGGCTCCACCTGGACCGAAGTGCCGGGCTCGCCGAGCTTCTCGAACGACGACGTCGCTCTTGCCGTGCAGCAGGCCGGTGACTTCGTGACTGCCAACCCCGACATCAAGGCGATCGTGCCGGTCGGCGGCTGGCCGATGTTCGCTCCCGATGGCTGGAAGAACTTCGTCGAGCCCAACAAGGCGAAGGTCGACTCGGGTGAACTCGCGCTGGTTGTCGCCGACACGCTGCCGATGCAGCTCGAACTGCTGCGCGACGGCTATGCTCACGCACTGGTCGGCCAGCGTCCGTACGAGATGGGCGAGGTTGCCATGCGCACCCTGCTGGCCATCAAGAACGGCGAGACCGTCGAGCCGATCATCTACACCGGCCTCGACCGCGTCACCAAGGACAACGTCGGCGACTTCCTGAAGTAAGCCATACGTGTCAGCGGGGCCGCCATCTTCGGGTGGCGGCCCTTGCCCCCTGGGCTTGAGGTACGCTACTCAGGCATCAAATACGGGGGAGAAAACACGTGCCCACCATCCGCAATCCGATCCTGCCGGGATTCAACCCGGACCCGTCGATCCTGCGCGTCGGCGACGACTACTACATCGCCACCTCCACCTTCGAGTGGTACCCGGGGGTGCAGATCTATCACAGCAAGGATCTGGCCAACTGGGCGCTGGTGACCCGCCCGCTCAGCCGCAAGAGCCAGCTCGACATGCGCGGCGACCCGGATTCGTGCGGTGTGTGGGCCCCCTGCCTGTCGCATGACGGCGAGCAGTTCTTCCTCATCTACACCGACGTGAAGCGCAAGGACGGCTCGTTCAAGGACGCGCACAACTACCTCGTCACGGCGCCCTCGATCGAAGGGCCGTGGTCTGACCCGGTCTACATGAACTCCTCGGGCTTCGACCCCTCGCTGTTTCACGACGATGACGGCAGGAAGTGGTTCGTCAACATGCTGTGGGACCATCGGCGGCGGCCCCTGCTGTTCGCGGGCATTGCGCTGCAGGAATACGACCACGCGGCACAAAAGCTCGTCGGCCCGATCAAGAACATCTACCAGGGCACCGAGTTGAAGCTGGTGGAGGGGCCGCACCTCTACAAGCGCGCCGGTAGGGACGGGCGGCCGTGGTACTACCTGCTGACCGCCGAGGGCGGCACCGGGTATGACCATGCCGTCACCTTCGCCCGCTCGCGCAGCATTGACGGGCCGTACGAGACGCACCCGATCAAGCATGTGCTGACCGCCAAGGACGCGCCGCTGAACGCCGTGCAGCGCGCCGGGCACGGCGACCTTGTCGATACGCCCGACGGCAAGACCTATCTCGTGCACCTGATGGGCCGCCCGACCACCCAGAAGCGGCGCTGCGTGCTCGGGCGCGAGACGGGCATCCAGGAGGCCTATTGGGGTGCGGACGACTGGCTGTGGGTCAAGAACGGCCCGGTGCCGTCGCTCGAGGTGGAGATCCCCGGCACGCGCGACGACACGGACTACTGGGCCGAGCAGCACTACGGCTTCGATACGCTGCACCAGGATTTCCAGTGGCTGCGGACGCCTGAAACCGAACGGATCTTCCGCCTCGAGGGCGGGGCGCTGAAGCTGATCGGCCGGGAGGCGATCGGCTCGTGGTTCGAGCAGGCGCTGGTGGCCCGGCGCCAGACGCATTTCTCCTACGATGCCGAAGTGACGGTCGACTTCGCGCCGGTCGACGAGCGGCAGTTCGCGGGGCTGACCGGCTATTACAGCCGCTACAACTTCCACTACCTCACCGTCACGGCGCACTCGGACGGCAAGCGCGAACTGCTGGTGATGAGTTCGCTCGCCAGCCATCCCGACGGCAAGCTGACCTACCCGGCCGAGCCGGTGCCGCTGCCGCAGGAGGGCCCGGTGCGGCTGAAGCTCGAAATCCGCGGCCCGAAGCTGCAGTTCTTCTTCGCGGCAGGCGATGCCAAGGCCGGTGGCAACTGGCAGCCGTTGGGCGGCACGCTCGATGCGTCGCTGCTGTCGGACGAATGCGGCGGCCATGCCGAGCATGGCAGCTTCACCGGCGCCTTCGTCGGCATGGCGTGCTCGGACCTCAACGGCACGGCGAAAGAGGCGACGTTTACCGATTTTGTTTATCGGCCGGTGCATGACGCGAGCGACCGGTACTGATGGATCGTTGCAACTAGGTCGCCGACGCCACCTCTTCCACAACGGTATGATCCCTGCGAAAGCAGGGACCCAACTCGAAAACTGCGCCGGTGGGGAAGTGGGTCCCTGCTTTCGCAGGGATGACAGGTTGTGGTTGTGATGAGCTCACTTAAAGAAGCGAGAGAAAACGTATGAAAATCGCAGTTACCGGCGGCACCGGATCGTGGGACCGGGGCGTCGGGCCGGTGGTGATCGCTGCGCTCGAAGCGCAGGGCCACACTGTCACCAATCTCGACCGGGCCGTGCCCGGCATCGAGCGGCCGGGCTTCATCAAGGTGGACCTGACCGACTATGGGGCGACCTTTGCGGCGCTGCACGGGCATGATGCCGTGGTGCAGCTGGCGGCGAACGGCGAGCCGGACTGGGACCACCTGTCGGGCGCGGCGCGCTTTCACGTCAACACGCTGATCGCCTACAACGTGTTCCAGGCGGCGGTGCACCTGGGGATCAAGCGCGTGGTCTGGGCCTCGTCGGAGACGGTGCTGGGCTTCCCCTACACCATCCACCCGACGCTGCTGCCGACCAATGACGCGGACCCGGCGATCCCTACCTCGTCCTACGGAATTTCGAAGGCGGTGACGGAAGAACTGGCCCGGCACATGGCGCGGCAGTATGGCACCACCTTCGTGGGCCTGCGGTTTTCCAACATCTTCTACGACAAACCCGGCCACGTCACCGGCTATGACCGGCTGCCGATGATCTGGGCCGACCCGATGAGCAAGCGCTTCGACCTGTGGGCTTATGTCGATGCCCGCGACGTCGCCCAGTCCTGCGTAAAGTCACTCACAGCCGACATCACCGGCGCCCCGGTGCTGACTATCGCCGCGCCCGATACGCTGATGACCCAGACCAACGAGGAACTCCTCGCCATGGCCTATCCGGGCTGCACGCTCCGCCCCGGCACCGGTCCGCACGACACGCTGATCGGCATCGACGCGGCGCGAGAGCTGATCGGCTACGAGCCGGAATGGACGTGGCGGAAGGTGCTGGGGCAGTAGGCCACGGAGGTCGCCGGGGTCCTCCACCGCGAAGCGGGGGAGGGGGACCACCCGGTAGGGTGGTGGTGGGGGCGGCCCCCGCCTCGACGCGTCGGGGACATGCGGTGCGAGGTCGCGTTCGTACCGCCCCCTCCACCATGCTTCGCATGGTCCCCCTCCCCCGTGGCTTCGCCACAGTGGAGGACCCGGTCCACCTCGGTGATCCGCAGGCAGCCTACTCCCGGAAACCCGGCGCCACGGGCGCTGCGCAGATGCCGGCCGTTTCGAGATGGTGGGCGATGCGGAGGCACACGTCCTCGCGCCACGGCGCGGCGATCACCTGGACGCCGAGCGGCAGGTCGTCGCCCTTGAGCCACACGGGCACGGCCGCCACCGGCAGGCCGATGAAGGAGATCGGCTGGGTGAAGATGCCCATGTTGGGCCGCACCGGCAGCTCGACGCCGCCGAACATCGCGGTCTTCTGCCCGATTTTCGGCGCCTTCATCGGCGTGGCCGGGGTGAGGATGGCATCGACCTCGTCGAACAGGCGCAGCACCTTGTCGCGATAGGCGCGGCGCAGCTTCTGCGCCTTTTCCACCCACACCGCCGGCAGCATGGCACCGGCCAGCAGGCGATCGCGGGTATCGGGGTCGAAATCCTCGGGCCGCTCGCGCAGCCGGTCGAGATGCAGCGCCGCGCCTTCGGCCATGGTGATGAGGAACGCCGCCGCCCGCGCCGCCTGCGCATCGGGGATGGTCACCACCCGGCTGGCGTCGAGCGCCTTAGCCACCACCTGCACGTGCGACTGAGCCACCGGATCGCCGGCGAAGTAGCCGGAGGCGACACCGATGCGGAGACCGGGGATGGGGTAGGTGATGCGGCCGGCGGTCAGCTCGTTCACCCGCTTGGTCTGCGCCGGGTCCGCGTCGTCAAACCCCTGCATCGCATCGTAGGCGATGGCCAGGTCGCGCGCCGAGCGGGCGAACGGCCCCAGGTGGTCGAGGCTGGCGACGAACGGAAACGAGTGGGCCCGGCTCAGCCGTCCATAGGTCGGTTTCAGGCCGAAAATACCGCAGAGCGAGGATGGCACCCGGATCGAGCCGTTGGTGTCGGAGCCGAGCGCCAGCGGCACGAGGCCGCCCGCCACCGCCGACCCCGAGCCGCCCGACGAGCCGCCGGCCATGTGGTCGAGCGCATGCGGATTGCGCGACGGCCCGTCATGGGCGTTCTCGCCGGTAAAATCGTAGGCGTATTCACCCATGTTGAGCGCGCCGACCAGAAGGGCGCCGGCCGCGTCGAGCCTCGCGATCAGCGTCGAGTCGCGACGGGCCGGCGGGTAGTCGCGGTTGATCTTCGACCCGGCGCGGGTCACCACATCCTTGATGTCGAACAGGTTCTTGACCGCATAGGGCACGCCGGCCAGCGCGCCGGGATCGAGGCCGTTGGCGATCTTGCCATCGACGAGCTCGGCTGCGTCGATGGCCCGCATGGCGGTGACATCGGTGAAGGCGCCGAGCGCCGGGTTATGCTTTTCGATGCGGGCCAGCGCCGCTTCGGCCACGGCGCGGGCCTTCACCTGCCCGGCCCTGACCGCGGTGGCGATCTCGACGGCGCTGGCAGTGGCGGAAAGCGGATCGCTCATGTGCGGAAGACCGGAGCGGGTTCGGCATGGTCGTCGAGCTTCACCTGCTCGACCAGCGCCGCCATCTTGCTGGCGGTCTTGAGGTTTGCCTTGATTGCCGCCCGGTACTCGGGCTCGATTCTCAGATGCAGCAGCGGTGCCGTCGCGTCGATCAGCGCATCGGCATCGAAGGGTTTGTAGGCCATATCGGTAGTGCCCCCAGGCAGGTATTCCGCCACAATTCCACGAGACCCCGGGCGCGGCAACCGCCTGATCGTCGCGCCGGCGGTGAAAGACGCAAGTTCTCATTTTGTACCATGACGGTTTTCGCTATGGTGCGCCCGATATCGAGATGGGATTTGAGATGGTCGAGTTAGTTATTGCCCCGCCACCGCAGGTCAGCGTGCCGGTTGCCGGAGGCGGTGCTTTTCCGGTGCGGCGCGTCTATTGCGTCGGCCGCAACTATGCGGAGCATGCGCGCGAGATGGGCCATGACCCGGACGCCGAGCCGCCGTTCTTCTTTGCAAAGCCCGCTGACGCCATCGTAACCGGCGGCGCGCCGATCCCCTACCCTACCGAAACCAGCAATCTCCACTACGAGATCGAGCTGGTGGCCGCCATCGGCACGGGCGGCAAGGGCATCCCGGTCGAGACAGCGCTCGACCATGTGTGGGGTTATGCCGTCGGCATCGACTTGACCCGCCGCGACCTGCAGGCCTGGGCCAAGAAGGCGGCCAAGCCGTGGGAAGTTGCCAAGGGGTTTGACCACTCCGCCCCCATCGGGACCATGGTGCCCGCCTCGGCGCTCACTCCGCCGCTGGCGGGCGCCATCACGCTCGAGGTCAACGGCGAGACGCGGCAATCGGCCGATATCGCCGACATGATCTGGGACCTGCCGCATGTGATCGCCGAACTCAGCCGTTATTTCGAGCTGTTCCCGGGCGACCTGATCTTCACCGGCACGCCGGCCGGCGTGGGCGCAGTGGTGAAGGGCGACCGTCTCACCGGCTCGATTGCCGGGGTCGGGTCGGTCGAGACCAGCATTTCCTGATGGAGTGGTCGCCGCAACAGGATGAGGCGCTGCAGGCGGTTTCGGCCTGGCTCAAGGACAAGGACGCCAAGCAGGTCTTCCGCCTGTTCGGCTGGGCCGGCACCGGCAAGTCGACGCTCGCCCGCCATCTGGCGCAGGGGGTGAAGTCGGTGAAATATGCCGCCTTCACTGGCAAGGCGGCGATGGTGATGCGGAAATACGGGGCGCGCAGCGCCT
Organism: uncultured Hyphomicrobiales bacterium; assembly: GCA_903842455.1. Lineage (GTDB taxonomy): Bacteria > Pseudomonadota > Alphaproteobacteria > Rhizobiales > Devosiaceae > Devosia_A. The sequence continues at coordinate 72,439 of CAIMLX010000024.1, forward strand.
CGACCATCCACAGCTTGATCTACACGCTGGTATCGGAGAAGGAGGGGGAGCCGCGGTTTGCCCTCGACCCCGAGAGCGAGGCGATGACCGCCGACCTGATCGTCATCGACGAGGTGTCGATGGTGGACGAGGCGCTGGGTCGCGACCTCCTCAGCTTCGGCACCAAGGTGCTGGTGCTGGGCGATCCGTTCCAGCTGCCGCCGGTGCAGGGCGCCGGGTTCTTCACCGCCGACGAGCCCGACGTGATGCTGACGGAAATTCACCGGCAGGCAGCAGACAATCCGATCATCCGCATGTCGATGGACATCCGCGAGGGCGGTTATCTCGAGCATGGCCGCTATGGCGAGTCGCTCGTCATTCCGCGGGCCGATGTCGACCGCGACGAGGTGCTGCTGGCCGACCAGGTGCTGGCCGGGCGCAACAAGACGCGCGTTGCCTATAACGACCGCATCCGCGAGCTGAAGAACCTGCCGCGGCATGAGCCGGTGGCCGGCGACCGTCTCGTCTGCCTGCGGAACAACCCCATCAAGAAGCTGCTCAACGGGCAGATCTGGACCGCCGCCGAGGTGAAGAAGCGCTCCAATGCGCGGTACTCGATGACGCTCGACCCCGACGAGGTGACCGGCGCCAAGGCGACGCAGGCCAAGGTTGTGACCCACGCGGCGTTCTTTTCAGGCGAGGAGGATGCGCTGAGCTGGCCGGAGCGGCGGCAGTTCGACGAGTTCACCTTCGGCTACTGCCTCACCGTCCACAAGGCGCAGGGGTCGCAGTGGGACAATGTCTACCTGTTCGACGAAAGCTACGTGTTCCGCGAGGAACGGGCTCGCTGGCTCTATACGGCGGTGACCCGGGCGAGCGAAAAGATCACCGTCGTCAGCTGAGATGGACAAGACCGAGCGCCTGTTTTCCGTCATGAACGCCCTCCGCCGGCACCGACGGCCGGTGACGGCCGCGCAACTGGCGGAGGAGCAGGGCGTCTCGGTTCGCACGCTCTATCGCGACATCCAGACGCTGATCGGGCTTGGTGCGCCCATCGATGGGGAAGCGGGGGTCGGCTACATGCTGCGGCCGGGCTTCTTCATGCCGCCGCTGATGTTCACCCCCGAGGAGCTGGAGGCACTGGTGCTGGGCGCGCGCTGGGTGCAGGCGCAACCCGATGCGGGGCTGGCCGGCGCAGCAAAAAACGCGCTCGGCAAGATCGGCACCGCCTCGCCGCAGGACCTGCGCGACCGGATGCGCGATACGGGGCTGTGGCCGGTTCTGGTCCGGGGCCGTAGCGAGCCGCTGCCGGTGCTCGGGCTCGTTCGCGACGCCATGCGCAACGAGATGGCGCTCCATATCGGGTATGCCGACGAAGTCGGCAACCAGAGCGAGCGGGATATCTGGCCGGTACAGCTCGCCTACTACGATGGCAAGCAGGTGGTTGTCGCCTGGTGCGTGATGCGTGAGGCGTTCCGGCACTTTCGCACCGACCGCATCGTCAGCGCCGCCGAAACCGACCGTCGCTTCGGCCGCCGGCGCCTCGAGCTGACCAGGCAATGGCGCGAGGAATGGGTCCGCCTGAACCCCGACTGGCAGCAGCCCTAGCCGGCTCAAGGGGTCCGCTTGTAGTGCACCCAGTCGTTCTGCCCGATATGCATGGCGCGAGGCAGCAGATAGTCCGGATCGTAGGGATGCACCTCGCCGAAGCCGAACTGCTCGTCGTTGACAAAAACGCTTTGCCGCACGACCGGCCAGATCTCGGAGCGGAGAAAGTGCTGGTCGCGGTGGACATAGTTGGCGCGCACCCCGATGCCGGAAACGAAGCTCCTGATCTTCGGCGTCATCGGCCCGAGGTTGCCCCGGTGGGCTCCCCACATGCCGGCGAGCATCAGTTCGGAGTGCTGGATGTTGTCGCGCATGACGTGGAAGGCGCGGCCGGAGCGGAGCCACGCCGCCACGGCTGCCCGCTCCTTCACGGTGATCACCGAGTCGGCGTCGCGCACGATGTAGAGGCCGACATCGGGATCGTCTTCGACGAGGAAGCGCCAGAACAGGCCGTAATCTTATGCCGGCATACCGGTGACGGTGACGACCTGGGCGCCGTTCTGCGCCAGCAGCCGCCGCGCCTCCGCGGGCACGGTCTCGTCGATATAGAAGCGGGGCGTCCAGCCGGGGTAGAGATAGCGCGCCACCACGGCGTTGTTGAGCGCCCCGAGGATGTAACGCTGGTCGCTGCCGAAGAGCGAGAAGGCAAGCACCTGCCGGGCGGGCCTGCCGAGGTCGACCGACGCGAGGTGAAAATGCTGCGGCGGCGCCTGGAGCGCGCTCGCATCCTTGAGCCGCAGCGCCTCGGTGCCGTGCTGGCGGGCCTCGTCGAGCCGGCCGTAGTGGCCGAGGCACGAGCACATCATGTCGTGGAAACGGATCGGCTCGAGTTCATCGCGCCGCGCCTCGAGCACCGCCACGGCCGCCTCGAGGTTGCCGGCGTCGCGGTGCAGCACCACGAGATTGACGATGTTCTCCGACGTTGGCTCGCGGGCGGCCACCCGCGCCATCAGCAAGGCAGCCTGCGGCAGGTTGCGGCGGCGGAAATGGTGATAGCCAGCGATCTTGGCGGCCCACAGGTCGGTGCCGGCGGCATCGTCGAGGAGCGCCAGCTCGGCATTGGTGTAGGTGGCATTGGCATCGGCCCGAAACCGTTTGACCAGTTCGGTCACATCACCGCTCATCGCCCTGCCTCCACCGCCCTGCGACCGTACCATGCCGGAAAGCGGCCGGTGCGAAAAGGGATGGGACCGGGGCGAGCGAGACCCCGGGGTCCTTTCCGATATTTCAGGGTTCTCACGCGCTCGTGTAGCGGGGCATTCATTGCCATTCGCACCCACCGTTCCGCGCCCGCACCTACGTCATTGCCGACGCAACTTTGGACAGCCAAACGAGCCTGAGAGCCCCGTGCCGCCTACGGTTGCCTTGAGGATACCTACCCGCCCCGGTGGCCCTGGGTTTCTCGCACGGTACTGGCGTTCCTTGTCGTAACCCTCTGGGTTAATTATATAATTTCAAGCCCGAGAGTCGTGATTTCGCGTCTTGTGGATCGGCCCTGGCAGTCCGATTTCACAGTTGTCCAGAAAACGAAAGGGACATGAAAATGAAGACCTCAATTGCTCTCGCCGCTCTCCTTATTGCCGGTGCCGTGTCGGCTCCCGTGCTGGCCAGCGACTCTTCGTTCGACAATGACTGGTACGTGACCCAGCTGCAGCAGAAGGGTGTCAATGCCATCCAGGCCTACGAAGGCGCTCCGGGCGAAATCCGCGCAGTGGTGCAGACCGCCGACGGCAAGCAGATTTTCCAGTACTTCAACGACGAGACGCTCGCTCCGATCGGCGCCAACCCCGGCACCAATTCCCGCGTGATGAGCAAGCTCGACACCGGCGCCAAGGTGCAGGGTCCGCAGGTCACCGATTCGCTGCTTGAAGACCACTTCTTCGACTGACGCGCTTCCCGAACCGGCGGGCTTATCCCCGCCGGTTCGCTAACTGCCGGCCCGCTGGTCCTCGTGACCAGCCATCGGCCGGCGGTCACCCACCGGCGCGCAGCTGAGCCACCGGTTCGGCATCGGACCGGGTATCGAACTCGCGGCGCGCATCCACCACGCTCTGCCAGTGCTTGGCGGCAAATACTTCGAAGGCCTCGAAGGCGAGCAGCGCCTCCTTGCCGAGGTCCGTGAGCACGTAGTCGACCCGGGGTGGTATGGTGGCATAGCTCGTGCGCAGCACGAAGCCGTCGCGCTCCAGCGCCCGGAGGCTCGCCGTCAGGGCCTTCTGCGAGATGGTGCCGATCTCGCGCTGCAACTCGGAAAAGCGCATCGTCTCGCGCCGCAGGTGCAGCACCACGATCAGCGTCCACTTGCTGTTGCGGGTGGTGAGCAACTCATCGATCACCACAGGATCGATGGGCGGGTTCTTTGATTGACGCACTGGCGAACTCCGAATATCGGCGCGCCGGGTCTCTCCGCCCGGGCGCCGTGAATTCCCCTCGATGCCGGATATTGGTCCGGCCGGCGGATATTCCAGTGGCAGGCGCGAAGATTCAATGCGCCGTTGCCTTAACGTTCCATTAAATGACGGTTAGCCTGGCGGGGGTCGCGCCGGTCAGCGGCGGGCGAAGCTGAAGTAGAAGCTCTGCATCCGCCCTTCGCGCCGCGCCTTTTCCTCGTAGCGGGTGGGCTGCCAGCCGGGATACGGCGTGTGCAAGTCGGCCGGCGTCACCGGCGCGAAGCTGAAGTCGGGCGAGCGCAGGACGTGCGCCAAGGTCCAGTTGGCGTAGTCCTCGATATCGGTGGCGAAGCGGAACAGCGCACCGGGCTTCAGCACGCGCGCAAGTTCACCCAGCGTGGTCGGCGAGACGAAGCGACGCTTGTGGTGCCGCACCTTCGGCCAGGGGTCGGGGTAGAGCAGGTAGGCGCCCGACAGGCTCGCATCGGGCAGCTTCTGCAGCAGTTTCAACGCATCATCGGCGTAGAGCCAGACGTTCTCGGTCTCGTCGGCATCGAGCTTTTCGAGCAGCTTGGCGATGCCGCCCGAAAACACCTCGCAGCCGATGAAGCCGGTTTCCGGGTTCTCCCGCGCCTGCCGCGCCAGATGCTCGCCGCCGCCATAGCCGATCTCGATGATGACATCCGACTTGCCCGGAAAAAGCCCGGCCGGGTCGAGTGCACCCTCCGGCAGGGCGATCTCGAGCACCGGCAGCAATTCCTTGAACAGCCGGTCCTGGCCCTTGTGCAGCCGCTTGCCGGAGCGGCGGCCGAAAAAGGCGCGCAGCTCGCCATCGACGTTGAGGGGGTGGTGGGGTTTGTCGGTCACTAGGATCACTTTCACCAAAGCTGTCATTCCGGCGAAGGCCGGAATCCATCCTGATTAGTTCGAGCAAGGCCCTAGCGCCTCAGGTTGGGCCCCGGCCTTCGCCGGGGTGACAGGTGTGTGTCGATCCGAAATCACGCCGCCTTCAGCGCGGCCTTCAGGGCTGGGACCAGATCGGTTTTTTCCCAGCTGAACGAGCCGTCGCGGCCGGGCTTGCGGCCGAAGTGGCCGTAGGCCGAGGTCTTGGCATAGATCGGCTTGTTGAGGTCGAGCCTGGTGCGGATGCCGCGCGGGCTGAGGTCGAACACCTCGCCCAGCACTCTCTCCAGCCGCGCTTCGTCCACCTTGCCGGTGCCGTGCAGATCGACATAGATCGACAGCGGCTTGGCGACGCCGATGGCGTAGCTGAGCTGGATGGTGGCGCGATCGGCAAGGCCGGCAGCGACGACGTTCTTGGCGAGGTAGCGGGCAGCATAGGCGGCCGAGCGGTCGACCTTGGTGGGATCCTTGCCCGAGAAGGCGCCGCCGCCATGCGGGGCCGCGCCACCGTAGGTGTCGACGATGATCTTGCGGCCGGTGAGGCCTGCATCGCCATCCGGTCCGCCGACCACGAACTTGCCGGTGGGGTTGACGTGCCAGACGGTTTCAGCGGAGATCCAGCCATCGGGCAGCGCTGCGCGCACGTAGGGCTCGACGATCTTGCGGACGTCGTCGGAGCTCAACGACGCATCGACGTGCTGGGTCGAGACGACGATCTGTGTGACGGCCACCGGCACGCCGTTCTCGTAGCGCACCGTGACCTGGCTCTTGGCATCGGGGCCGAGCTTGACCGCAGCGCCTTCGCCCGCCTTGCGGGCAATGGTGAGGGCCTCGAGAATCTTGTGGGCGTAGTAGATCGGGGCGGGCAGGAGTTCGGGCGTCTCGCGGCTGGCGTAGCCGAACATGATGCCCTGGTCGCCGGCGCCGACATCCTTGTTGCCGGTTTCGTCGACGCCCTGCGCGATATCGGCGGACTGGCCGTGCAGCAGCACGTCGATCTTGGCGGTCTTCCAGTGGAATCCCGCCTGCTCGTAGCCGATCGCCTTGATGGCCTTGCGGGCGGTGGACTTGAACTTGGCCGGGTTGACCATCGGGTGGCCGGCAGCATCGAGCAGTATCTTGCCGTCCTTGCCCTTTTTGAGCAGCGTCTCGGGGACGCGGACTTCGCCGGCGATTACCACGCGGTTGGTGGTAGCAAGGGTCTCGCAGGCGATGCGGACCTGGGCCGGATCCATGCCGGCTTTCTTCGCCTCGCGGAACACCAGGTCGACGATTTCGTCGCTGATGCGGTCGCAGACCTTGTCGGGATGACCCTCGGACACCGACTCCGACGTGAAGAGATAGGACGACCGCGCCACGGCGAAACCCCCAAAAACTGCATAAAAAATGCGAAAATCGCACATTTGCGCGAGGTTCTGCCACCGGCGGTGGTTGCGGTCAAGGCTTATATAAAGAAAGCTTTATGTCCCGTTACGGCGTGTCGCGGAATATTCATTCGAGCCGGCGCGGACGCCGCGCAGCGAGCCCGCTCAGGCCGAGTCCAAGGGCGATCAGGACGAAGAAAGGCCAGTCGCCAACGCGGTTGAAGAGTGTGCCTTCGGCCAGCTTCTGGCTCGGCACCACATCGAGCACGCCGGGTTGCAGGGGCGCCAGGGAGGCGGTGATGCGGCCGAGCGGATCGGTGGCGAAGGTGATGCCGGTATTGGCGGCGCGCAGCAGGGGCAGGCCGGTCTCCACGGCGCGGAGACGGGTCAGGTGGGCGTGCTGCGCGGGGCCGAGCGATCCGTCGAACCAGGCGTCGTTGGTGATGTTGAGGATGAACTGCGCCTGTTCCAGCTCCTCCGCGGGGCCGATATCGCCTGGAAAAACTGCTTCGTAGCACACGAGGGCCAGAAACTTTGGCCACCCCGCCACCTGCATCAGTCGTTTGCCGTCGCCGGGTGCCCAACCATTGGTGCCGGGGACGAACTGGTTGATGCCGAACAACCGCCAGAAGGACTGGAACGGCAGATATTCGCCAAACGGGACGAGGTGCGACTTGTCGTAGCTCGCCACCACTTCGCCATTGGTGTCGATGGCGAGAATCGCGTTGAAGCCGGGATTATCCGGGATGATCTCCCCATCGTCGCCGATGGGCTCGCGCGGCGCGCCGGTGAGCAGCAGGGTATCGGCGGGCAGGGTGCGGGCGATGCGCGCCAGCGCGTCGGGATAACTGGCGAGGAAGAAGGGGAACACCGATTCGGGCCAGACCAGCGTGGTGATGCCGTCGAGCCCGGTATCGGACGGGGTCAGCTGCTGCGAGGACAGGTCGAGCAGCGTGGTGATGATGGTGTCGGGGTCGCCCTGGCTCCAGTCCGCATGGTCGAGGATCATCGGCTGCACCATCCGCACCTTCATGTCGGTGCGCGGCGTGAGGGGTGTATTGTTGAGGCGCCAGTAGCCGAACCCGACCTGCAGGGCGAGCGCGGCCATCGCCACCGTGAAAGGCAGCACGCGCAACGGCCAGCCCCGCTGGTCGGCGGGCCAGATCAATGCCGGGGTGGAGGCCATCAGGATGGCGAGCAGCGTCAGGCCGTAGACGCCCGTTACCGAGGCCAGCTGCATCAGCTGGTCGGTGCCGGTGAGGGCGTAGCCGATCAGGTCGAACGGAAAACCCGAGAACAGGTGGCCGCGGGCCCATTCCGCCAGCGCCAGGCACGCGGTGAAGGTGAGTATCCGCAGCCAGCTGCCGGTCCACATCAGGTGCGCCAGGGCGCTCCCCAGGCCCCAGAAGATCGCGAGGATGGCCGCCAGCCCGACGATGCCGAACGGCATCAGCAGGAGGAAGATGCCGCCCTGCTGGATGAAGGCCGCACCCAGCCAGTGCAGGGCGGCGCTGAAATAGCCGAGCCCGAAGCCGAAGCCGATGGAGAAGGCCGGTCCGAAGATGCGGCCGACAAGTGTGTGCTTCCTTTCAGCGCCGTCGAGCGCCCAGATCCAGACCGGCAGGGCCAGGAACAGCGCCGGCAGGAAGAACAATGGCGGCGCCGAGGTCGCGGCGATGGCTCCCGCCACAACCAGGATGAGGAAGCGCCGCCAGCCGTGGCTCAGCATCATGGTTTCGGCCAGCCAGGTCATGCGACGCTCGAATCACAGGGCATTGCGCTAGGTTGCGGTCCGACGCTGGCCGGTCAAGGCGTAGGAGGGATATGGCGCGCGGGCGCTTCGATGAGACCTAGCCCGCCGCTGGCGGTTTATCTTCCGGTGGAGCCTTCGCCACAGGGGCCACGGGCAGGCTGGTCTTGTCGACCAGCAGCTTCGGGGGCCGGGGCTTTGGTTGCTTCAGCCGCTTGATCTTGACGCGTTTCACCTGGCGGCTGTCGGACTGCAGGACCTCGAACTCGAAGCCCTTGATGCCGCCGACCACTTCGCCCTTGAGCGGCACGTGACCGGCAAGCTCGAACACCAGCCCGCCCAGCGTATCGACTTCGTCGGCATGGGCGCCGGGGTCGAAATCCGGGCCGATGACTTCACGGACTTCGTCCAGTTCGGCGCGGGCAGAGGCGATGAAGAGGTTGGAGTTCACCTTGCGGACCAGTGCCACGTCGTCGTCATGCTCGTCCTCGATCTCGCCGACGACCGCTTCGAGCAGGTCCTCGATGGTGACGAGCCCGTCGGTGCCGCCATATTCGTCGATGACCACGGCCATGTGGACGCGGCGGGCCTGCATCTGCTGCAGCAGGTCGCCCACCGGCATCAGCGGCGGCACAAACAGCACCTGCCGCACGATATCGAGCTTTTCGAGCCGCTGGCGCAGCGGGGGCGAGACCAGCTTCACCGGCAGCGGCGCCTCGGGATCGGTCACCGGCTCGGTGATGCGGCGCAGTGCATCCTTCACATGGATGAAGCCGACGATATCGTCGAGGCTGTCATCATAGACCGGCATGCGCGAGTGGCCGACCGAGCGGAAGCGCGTCACCAGGGTGGCCAGCGTCGCCGTCTTCTCGATGGCCTCGATATCGGCGCGCGGGACCATGACGTCCTCGACGCGCTTTTCGCCCATTTCGAGCACGTTCTTGAGAATGGCGCGCTCGGAGACGGTAAAATCCGCCGTCTCGCCGCTGTTCTCGCTCTCGAGCGCGACTTCGAGGTCGTCGCGCAGCGACACGGTGCGCATCGCGAGGATGCCGCGAACCCGGTTCCAGATTTTTTGCCCCCACGACTGGGTGGAGGCGGGACTAGAGGGAGGCTCGGCGGCTGGCGCCGACGCCGGCTTGCGCGGCGCGGTGAGACTGTCGTCGTTCATGAAATGGGCCCATGCGCACATGAACCTGCCAATTGATCGGACCCCTAATCTAGCTGTCGGCGTAGGGGTCGGCAATGCCAAGGGTGGCGAGAATTTTCGTTTCGAGCGATTCCATCTTCACCGCATCGGCTTCCTCGATGTGGTCGTAGCCCAGCAGATGCAGAAATCCGTGCACGACGAGGTGGGTGAAATGCGCCTCAAGCGCGATCCCCATTTCAGCCGCTTCGGCCTCGACCGTCTCGCGGGCGAGGGTGATGTCGCCCACCAGACCCATCACCGGAGTGAACGGCTCGAGCTGCGGGAAACTCAGCACGTTGGTGGACTTGTCGAAGCCGCGCCATTGCCGGTTGAGTTCGCGCTGCTCTGCGTCATCGGTGAGCACCACCGTGATTTCGGCGACCCCGGCGACCCTGGCTTTCGACTGGGTGAGCGCCTCGTGGATGGCGGTGCCGGCGATCTCCTCGAGACCATCCGGCCAGCCGTCGGCATTGACGACGAAGGCGACTTCGAGCGGTGCTTTCATCAGACGAGAATCCGCAAGCCAAAGATCCGCATCAGGTCCGGTCGTGCCCGGCGTTCTGCGCGGCGAGCTTGTGCGCCGTGTCGGCCTCGTAGGCGCGCACGATGCGGCCGACGAGAGCGTGACGGACCACGTCCTTGTCGTTGAAGCGGGAGATGTGCACGCCCTCGACGCCGTCAAGCAGCTTCACCGCCTCGATCAGCCCGGATTTTTCGCCGCGCGGCAGATCGACCTGGGTCGGATCGCCCGTGACGATCATCTTGGAGTTCTCGCCCAAGCGGGTGAGGAACATCTTCATCTGCATCGAGGTGGTGTTCTGCGCCTCGTCGAGGATAACCACGGCGTTGGCCAGCGTGCGGCCGCGCATGAAGGCGAGCGGCGCCACTTCGATGATGCCCGAGGTGATGCAGCGCTCCACATGCTCGGGGCGCATCATGTCGTATAGCGCGTCGTAGAGGGGGCGGAGATAGGGATCGACCTTGTCCTTCATGTCGCCGGGCAGGAAGCCGAGGCGCTCGCCGGCTTCGACGGCCGGGCGGGAAAGGATGATGCGGTTGATGTCGCCGCGTTCGAGCAGCGAGGCGGCGTGGGCCACGGCAAGATAGGTCTTGCCGGTGCCGGCCGGGCCGACGCCGAACACCAGTTCGGCCCGGTCCATGGCGCGCATGTAAGCGTCCTGCGCCGGGGTGCGGGCGACGATGGTGGCCTTGCGGGTGGCGATCTGCGCCATCCGGACCTTGCCCTTCTTTTCGAGCGTCGGCAGCGTCAGCTGGCTGTCCTCGGTCTGGATCATGCGGATGACCGCATCGACCATCGCTACATCGATGGCAGAGCCTTCCTCAAGCTGGCCATAGAGCGATTCAAGGACGCGCCGCGCCTGATCGACGGCGCTTGCGGGGCCCTTGAGCATGACGTGGTTGCCGCGCGGCGTCGCCTGCACGATCATCCGCTGTTCGATCAGGGCGAGGTGCTGGTCGAAGTCGCCGTAGAGCTGGGCGGCCAGCCGGTTGTCTTCGAAGGCGAGTTCAAGCTGCGAGGAATGAGAGTTGTCGGTCGTCGGGGACACGTGCCTACTCAAATCGCTGGGGCTCCTGGCGTTGTCACGCGGCCGAACCGAAAAAGTCTCCAACTTTTTCTGGCCACGCTCCGAGGGTTACGGCCCTATATCTGGGCCGCTGAGGCTTGAGACTCAAGCACGCTAACAGGATTCCGTTCCACGTCTGTGACAATCTTGCCGATCAGCGAGTTATTCCTCGCCTCGACGATTTCGACCGAAACGATGTGCCCGATCAGCCGCTCCGGCCCATCCATATGCACGGCCTGCAGGTAAGGCGTGCGGCCGCCGATCTGGCCAGGCTGGCGGCCGGGCTTTTCGATCAGCACGGGTACGGTGCGGCCGACGGTGGAGCGCAGAAACTCGCGCATCTGCAGGTTGATCTGCTCGTTGAGCCGGTTGAGCCGCTCGGTCTTGATCGCTTCGTCGACCTGCCCGTCCATGGTGGCGCCCGGGGTGCCGGGGCGGATCGAGTATTTGAAGGTGTAGGCCGAGGCGTAGCCGACCTGGCGCACCAGTTGCATGGTGGCCTCGAAGTCCTCGTCGGTCTCGCCGGGGAAGCCGACGATGAAATCGCCCGACATCGCCATGTCCGGCCGCGCCGCCTTGATGCGGTCGATCACGGCCAGGTACTCGGCGGCAGTGTGACGGCGGTTCATTGCCTTGAGGATGTGGTCGGAACCTGACTGCACGGGGAGGTGCAGGTAGGGCATCAGCGCCTCGAGGTCGCGATGCATCTCGATCAGCTCGTCGCTCATGTCGAGCGGGTGCGAGGTGGTGTAGCGGATGCGGGCGATGCCGGGGATCAGCGACAGCCGGTAGCAGAGTTCGCCGAGCCCGACGGTGCGACCGCGCGCATCGAGCCCGTGCCAGGCGTTGACGTTCTGGCCGAGCAGCGTCAGCTCGCGCACGCCGCCATCGGCCAGCGTTTCGGCCTCGCGCAGCACCTGTTCGAGCGGGCGGCTGGTTTCGGCACCGCGCGTATAGGGCACGACGCAGAACGAGCAGAACTTGTCGCAGCCCTCCTGCACCGTCAGGAACGCCGTCAGCCCGCGCGACCGCGTCACCGCCTTGGTGGCCGCCGGCAGGTGGGCGAACTTGTCCTCTTCGGGGAAATCGGTGTCGACCACCCGGGCGCCGTTATGGGCGCGCGCCAGCAGCTCCGGCAGCCGGTGATAGCTCTGCGGCCCGAACACCAGGTTCACCGCCGGGGCGCGGCGGACGATCTCGTCGCCCTCGGCCTGCGCCACGCAACCGGCAACGCCGATCATCAGGTCGCCGCCGGTCAGCCGCCGCTCGTCGCGCATTTCGCGCAGTCGCCCGATCTCGGAAAACACCTTCTCGGAGGCCTTCTCGCGGATGTGGCAGGTGTTGAGCACCACCAGGTCCGCATCCTCCATGGCCTGCACCGGCTCATAGCCGTGCGGCGCCAGGGCGTCCGCCATGCGGTCGCTGTCATAGACGTTCATCTGGCACCCGTAGGTCTTGATGAACAGCTTCTTGGGCGCGGGCAGCAGGGTATCGGTCATGGCCGGGTGAATACACCTTCAGGCCGCCCTGTGCAAAGCACGCGGCGCTGAAGATTGACGCCGCCGCTCCGGACCCCCTAGAACCGCCTGACCTTCGCGGGGTACGTCCATGTCGTTCAATACCTTCGGCCACCTGTTCCGTTTCACCACCTGGGGCGAAAGCCACGGGCCGGCGCTCGGCGTCGTGGTGGATGGCTGCCCGCCGGGGCTGCCGATCTCGGCCGAAATGATCCAGCGCGATCTCGACCGCCGGAAGCCAGGGCAGAGCCGCTTCACCACGCAGCGACGCGAGGACGACGCGGTGCGGATCCTGTCGGGCGCGTTCGAGGATGAAAGCGACGGGCTGCTGAAGACCACCGGCACGCCGATCTCGCTCATGATCGAGAACACCGACCAGCGCTCGAAGGACTATTCCGAGATCAAGGACAAGTACCGGCCGGGCCACGCCGATTTCACCTACCAGCAGAAATACGGGATTCGCGACTACAAGGGTTCGGGGCGGGCCTCGGCGCGCGAGACGGCGGCGCGGGTTGCGGCCGGGGCGGTGGCGCGGCTGGTGATCCCCAATGTCACGGTGCGGGCGAGCCTCGTGCAGGTGGGGCCGCACAAGATAGACTACTCGCGCTTCGACTGGGATCAGGTCGATCATAACCCGTTCTATTGCGCCGATCCGGTCGCGGCGCAGGAGTGGGAGGGCTATCTCGATGGCGTCCGCAAGGCGGGCAACTCGGTGGGCGCCATCATCGAGGTGGTGGCAGAGGGCGTGCCGCCGGGCTGGGGGGCACCGATCTACGGCAAGCTCAGCGCAGACCTTGCCTCGGCGATGATGTCGATCAATGCGGTGAAGGGTGTCGAGATCGGCGAGGGGATGCACGCGGCAGAGCTGACCGGCACCGAGAATGCCGACGAGATGCGGGCCGGCAACCAGGGACCGTATTTCAAGTCCAACCATGCCGGCGGCATCCTTGGCGGCATCTCGAACGGCGACCCGATCGTGGTGCGCTTTGCAGTGAAGCCGACCTCGTCGATCATCACGCCGCGCGAAAGCGTGACCGTGCGCAACGAGAATACCGAGGTGGTGACCAAGGGCCGGCACGACCCGTGCGTCGGCATTCGCGCCGTGCCAATCGGCGAGGCGATGATGGCCGTGGTGCTGGCAGACCACTACCTGCGGCACCGCGGGCAGACCGGGCGCGACGGCGGGATCGGGTACTAGCGGCGACGGAAACCGGCGACGGTTTCACGGTTGCCGTCGCCCCCGGCGATCGGCGAGGTGACGGAAAAGCTGCTGTCCCAGCCGGCTTCGGCCATGGCCGTGACGATGCGCTGCACCGCCGCTTCGATGGCGACGGGGTCGGTAACGATGCCGCCCTTGCCGACATGTTCGCGCCCGACCTCGAACTGCGGCTTGATCAACATCACCGCGACCGCGTCGGGGGTGCAGAGGGTCAGCACAGGAAAAATGACCTTGAGGACGGACACGAAGCTGAGGTCGGAGACGATGATCTCGACCGGCTCGGGGATCAGGTCGCGGGTGAGGTCGCGACCGTTGACGCCTTCGAGGCTTGTTACACGTGAATCATGCCTGAGGCTTTCGTGCAGCTGGCCGTGGCCGACATCGACGGCGTAGACGTGGCGGGCGCCGCGTTCGAGCAGCACCTGGGTGAAGCCGCCGGTCGAGGCGCCGAGATCAAGGCAGGTTCTCCCCGTGGGGTCGATGCGCCCTGCATCCAGACCGGCGATCAGCTTCAGCGCGGAGCGGGAGACATAGCCGGCGGCGGGATCATAAAGTGTTATGATGTCAGTCGTGCCCACCGGCTGATGGGGCTTGCTGGCGACGATGCCGTTCACTTCCACGGTGCCGCGCAGGATGGCGTCGCGGGCGCGGGCGCGGCTGGGGGTCAGGCCGCGCGCTTCGAGCGCCTGATCGAGACGGATGCGTTCGGACACGGCGTGACTGGGGATCGAGCGGCTCGGTGCCGACCGGCTGGCCGCCGCGCAGGGTGATCTTCTCGATGCGCATCTCGGCGGCCTTCAGCAACGCTTCGCAATGCGCCTTCAGGGCTTCGCCGCGTTCGTAGATGGCGATCGACTCGGCGAGCGGCGCTTGGCCGCTCTCGAGTTTGCCGACGATGCCTTCGAGCTCCTTGAGCGCCGTCTCGAAGCTCATGGCCTTGATGTCGTCGAACGGAGAATCGGCCATGGCTGGGCTCCTCTATAGGCGGTTGGTCTTGCTAGCCCGCAGCCATCAAAGATTCAACATGCGCGGCGACGCCGGTGGCCAGACCCTGCCGGTCGTATCCGCCCTCCAGCATCGAGACCACCCGCCCGTCGCAAAGCCGCGTGGCGATGTGGCAGAGCCGTTCGGTCAGCCAGGCAAAGTCCTCCGGCCGCCAGTTGAGGCCGGCGAGCGGGTCGCGGTAATCGGCGTCGAAACCGGCGGAGATCAGCAGGAAATCGGGGTTGAAGGCCTCGAGCGCCGGGAAAATTCGCGCCTCGTAGGCTGCGCGCATTTCGGCGCCGCCGGTGCCGGCCGCCAGCGTGGCGTTGCAGATATTGCCGACGCCGGTAAAGCTTTCGGGACCGGTGCCTGGATAGAGCGGCCACTGGTGCGACGAGGCGTAGAACACTGTCGGGTCGTCCTGGAAGATATTCTCGGTACCGTTGCCGTGGTGCACGTCAAAATCGACGATGGCCACCCGCTCGGCCCCGAACTTGCGCTGCGCCTCGCGCGCCACCACGGCGATGGTGTTGACGAGGCAGAAGCCCATCGGCCGATCGTGCTCGGCGTGATGGCCGGGCGGACGCACGGCGCAGAAGGCGTTGCGGACGCTGCCCAGCGCCACTTCTTCGAGCGCCAGCAAGCCGGCGCCGAGCGCCGTCGCCGCCGCATCGAGCGAGCCGGACGAAATGAAGGTGTCCTCGTCGATCCGCGCGATGCCTTCGGCGGGCCGAGCCTGCGCCAGTTGCCGCAGGTAGTCGCCGGGGTGCACGAGTTCGGCGAGCGTGAGATCACCCGACGGGGCGTCCATGCGTTTCAGCGCGGCGAACCTGTCGTGGCTGAGGGCCTCCTCCACCGCGCGGATGCGGTCGGGCCGCTCCGGGTGTCCGGCTGGGGTGACGTGGCTGTCGAAATTGCGCTGGGAAACGAGCAGAGTGGTCATGAAGGGCCGCCGATTGCCGGTGAAGCTTGACGTTCTGGCGCCGCAGTTGTCAAACGGCCGGCAACAGAACCCGTTCATAACCGCTGATATGCCGACCGGCACCGCCTATACCCGCTCCGACATCCCGCACCTCGCCGCCCTACTGCGGCAGGGTGAGGTCGTGGCGTTTCCGACCGAGACGGTCTACGGGCTTGGGGCCGATGCGACCAATTCCGACGCGGTGCTCAGGATCTATGAGACCAAGGGCCGGCCGCGCTTCAACCCGCTGATCGTCCATGTCGCCGACCTCGCCATGGCCGAGCAACTGGCGGAGTTCAGTCCGCTCGCCCGGAAACTGGCCGGTTTCTGGCCCGGTCCGCTGACTTTGGTGCTGCCGCGCAAGCCCGATGCGGGGCTCAGCGACATTGCCACGGCGGGACTCGATACGGTGGGCATCCGCATCCCGAACCATCCGCTGGCGCAGGAACTGATCCGGGCTGCCGGCCGGCCGCTGGCCGCGCCAAGCGCCAATCCCTCGGGGCGCCTGTCGCCGACTACGGCGGCGCAGGTGCTGAAGGGGTTCGGCGGCCGTGTGCCGGTGCTGGATGGCGGGGCGGCCGATGCCGGGGTCGAGTCGACCATCCTCGCGGTCACCGGCGACACCGTCACCCAGTTGCGAGCGGGCGCCCTGCCCCGCGACGCGATCGAGGCGCTGATCGGCCGCCCCGTGGCCATCGCCGAGGACGGTGGGCCGGTTACCGCGCCCGGCATGCTGGCGAGCCACTATGCGCCGAACGCGCGACTTCGGATTCACGTGGAACATCCGGAGCCGGGCGAGGCGTATCTGGCGTTCGGCGATCGGCCCGGGACGCTGAACCTCAGCCCCACCGGCGACCTGCGCGAGGCGGCGCGCAACCTGTTCGCCATGCTGCACCAGCTCGATGCGGCGGCGGAACGTATCGCCGTGGCACCAATTCCGGATAACGGGCTCGGCGAGGCGATCAATGATCGGCTGAAGCGGGCGGCGGCGCCGCGCTGACGCGATCTTGTGATCGATCCGCTCGCCGTCAATGACGGATTTTTAAGCCATCAGCGGCTTAGTTTTCCGCATGTCTGTCGAACCAATCAGCACCAAGGTCGGGCTGGCCGAACTGGTCAGCGCCCTCAGCCATGCCCTCGACATCACCGAAGGGCAGCCGGCGGGCCATGGCGTGCGCTGCTGCTGGATCGGCATGCAGCTCGGCGAAGCGCTGGGCTACGATACTGCGACGCTCGGCGACCTCTACTACGCGCTGCTGCTCAAGGACGTGGGCTGCAGCTCGAATGCGGCACGCATCTGCGAGCTCTATCTCGCGGACGACCTGAACTTCAAAAGCGACTTCAAGCAGGTGGATCACGCGCTGCCGCAGATCCTGCGCTTCGTGCTGTCGCATACGGGGCTCAAGGCCGGCCTCGCCGAACGCTTCCGCTCGATCCTCAACATCGCGATCAATGGCGGTGCGATTTCGCGCGAGATGATCGAGACGCGCTGCACGCGCGGCGCCGAGATTGCCCGGCAGATGCGGTTCTCGGAGGCTGTCGCCGGGGCCATCCTCGATCTCGACGAACACTGGAACGGCGCCGGCCAGCCGCTCGGCAAGGCCGGACCGGAGATTTCGCCGCTGGCGCAACTGGCGCTGCTGGCGCAGGTGGTAGACGTGTTCTTCATGAGCTCGGGGCCGGAGGCCGCGATGCGCGAGATCGAACGCCGCGCCGGCACCTGGTTCAACCCCGAACATACCGCGCTGTTTCTTCGGATCGCGCGCGACCAGCAGTTCTGGGCCACACTCGCGGCGCCCGATCTCGACCAGTGGGTGATCGCGCTCGAGCCGCAGAAGCGCTCCATCATCGTCGATGACGACTATCTCGATGAAATTGCTGCCGCCTTCGCCAAGGTGGTCGACGCCAAGAGCCCTTATACCAGCGGCCATTCGGATCGGGTGGCGCTGTTCGCCGACATGATCGCCGAGCAGCTGGGGTTTTCCGACGATCGCCGGCGCTGGCTGAAGCGCGCCGCGCTGCTGCACGATATCGGCAAACTCGGGGTCTCCAACCAGATCCTCGACAAGCCGGGGAAGCCCGACGAGGAAGAGTGGGCGGCGATCCGCCGCCATCCGGCGCTGGGCGAAACCATCCTCAGGCGGATCGGCGCTTTCGCCGAACTGGCGCGGGTGGCGGGTGCGCATCACGAGCGGCTGGACGGCAAGGGCTATCCGCGGGGCCTCGATGCCGCCTCCATCGACCTCGAGACGCGGATCGTCACGACCGCCGACATTTTTGACGCGCTCACAGCCGAGCGGCCCTATCGGGCGGCGATGCCCGTGAGCAAGGCGTTCGCCATCATGGACGGGGACGTGGGCACTGCGCTCGATCCGGTTTGCCTCGCCGCGCTGAAACGCGGCCTCGAGGCGGTGGAGCAGGCAGCAGCGGCTTAGTTGTCACGCACCTTGTAGGGCTTCTGGTCGCGCCAGAAGCGCATCAGGCTTTCGAGGTCGGGGTCGCCCTGTTCGGGCAGGACGACGCGGAGGGTGACGAACAGGTCGCCGGTGCCGTGCAGGCCCTTGCCCTTCAAGCGTAGCGCCTTGGTGGTGTTGGCGCACGGTGGCAGGTTGAGTTCGACCGAGCCTTCGAGCGTCGGGACGCGGACCTTGCCGCCGAGCACTGCCTCGTAGAGCGTGATGGGCAGGTCGACGCGCAGGTCGGCGCCATCGCGGCGGAACTGCTTGTGGCGCTCGAACTTGACGGTGACGATGGCGTCGCCCGCTTCGCCCGACAGCGGCGAGGCGATGCCCTGCCCCTTGAGGCGGATCTGCTGACCCTCCTCGACCTTCTCGGGCAGCTTGACGTTCAGTGTCTTGCCGGTGGGCATGCGCAGCGGCACGCTGCCGCCGGCATGCGCCTCTTCGAGCGTGACGGTGGCGGTAAGGTTGAAATCCTCGCCCCGAAGGTTCTGCGAACGGCCAGGGTTGAAGCCGGCGCCGCCTGCCCCGCCGGCGCCCGAGCCGGTAAACGGGTCCCAGCCGGCGCTGCCGGCGCGCGGGTTGGCGCGCTGCTGGCCGCCGAAACCGGACATGAATTCCTTGAGGATATCCTCGGCCGAAAAGCCGGCCCCGGCGCCCGGCCCGCCGGGACGCGCGCCAGCACCCCCACGGAAGCCGCCAAAGCGCGGGCTGCCGTCGGCGTCGATCTCGCCACGGTCATAGGCAGAGCGCTTGGAGGCATCCGACAGGAAGTCGTAAGCCGATGAAATCTCGGCGAACTTCGCGTGGGCCTTGGGGTCGTCCTGGTTCTGGTCGGGGTGATGCGCCTTGGCGAGCTTGCGGTAGGCGGACTTGAGGTCCTTCTCGCTCACCGACTTCTGCACCCCAAGCACGGTGTACGGGTCGCGCATGGGTTCTTTCAGATTGGTCGCCGGAGGGGTTTGCTTTCGGGCCCGGCCCCCTCCTATATGGCGACGCATACCGGGCTTGTCCAGACCGGGTGGAGGGCTGAGAATCATGGCGGGAACAACACTTACGGACCGGCTGTTCGACGACGCGGATACCGCACCGATCGATCCGTGCTCGCTGTTCGAGGATTGGTTCACCCTGGCGCAGGAGCGCGAACCCAACGATCCGCACGCGATGGGGCTCGCGACGGTGGACGAGGACGGGCAGCCAGATGTCCGCATGGTGCTGCTCAACGCCCGCGATGCGAGGGGCTACTGCTTTTTCACCAACTTCGAGAGCGACAAGGCGCGCCAGCTGCTCGCGACCCCCAAGGCCGCCTTCGTGATGCACTGGAAAAGCCTGCGCCGGCAGATCCGGGTGCGCGGGCCGGTCGAGGTGGTGGACGATGGCGAAACCGATGCCTACTTCGCCAGCCGCTCCCGCGTCAGCCAGATCGGCGCGCATGCATCCAAGCAATCCCGGCCGCTCGCCAACCGCTATGCGCTGCTCGAACGCGTCGAGACGCTGAAGAAGAGCTTTGGCGAAGACGAGCCGGTGAATCGCCCCGCCTACTGGAGGGGGTTCCGGATCGTGCCGCAGGTGATGGAGTTCTGGAAAGACGGCGCCAACCGGCTGCACGACCGCGTCCGTTTCACCCGCACCCTGCCCGGTGGGGCGTGGACGAGGCAGCGACTTTACCCATAGCGCCAGGATTTCATCGCGCGTTCAGACGTTGCGGCTAGGGTAACGCACAATAACGCCGAGGGGTCCTGCGCGAACATGTCCGTAACGACCGGGGGACCCTGGGGAATGCCCCAGCAATCCCGCACCGAGGTACAGTTTTCTGGCCGGCGCGGCGAACTGTTCGGCCGCCTGCTGCGCGGCTATCTGCTGATGCTGCCGACGCTGGGGCTCTATCGCTTCTGGCTCACCACCACCAAGCGCCGCTTCTACTGGCAGAACACCGCGATCGGCGGCGACCGGCTCGAGTATACCGGGTCGGCCACGCAGCTGCTCGTCGGCTTCCTGTTCGCGCTCGGGGTGTTCCTACCGATCTACCTGGCGTTCTTCTACCTGTCGTTCCAGTCGGGAGCTGTCACACTCATCGGCTATGGGGCGGCGGCGCTGCTGCTGTGGTTCCTGTCGGGCTATGCGATCTATCGCGGCCGCGACTTCCGGCTGTCGCGGACGCTGTGGCGCGGCATCCGCTTCGACCAGAGGGGCAGCGCCTGGGGCTATGCGGTGCGCCGATTTCTGTGGTCGCTGCTGGTGGTGGTGACGGCTGGGCTGGCCTACCCGTTCATGGCGGGCGACCTCTGGCGCTATCGCTACACCCACACCTGGTTCGGTGACCGGCAGTTCAGTTTTGCCGGCAGCTGGAAGACGGTGGCCGGGCCGTTCTACCGGGCGTGGCTGGTGCTGGCGGCGACAATCGGCGTCGCAATATGGGGACTGGTCGCGAACGTCCGCAGTTATGCCGCTTCAGACATGGGCACGGCGGCAAGCTTCGGCATGCTGGCCACCCTCGGCACCGTGCTGGCCGTGGTAGTGGCGGTCCTGTGTTTCCTCTACTACCGCTCCCGCGAGACGACGCGGATGTTTTCGGCGGTGCGGCTTGGTGATGCCGCGCTTTCGGTGAAGGTCAAGGCGCGCTCGCTGCTCGGGCAATACCTGCTCTACGGCTTGTGCCTCGTCGCAGCCCTGATCGTGCTTGGCATCCTGGGGTTTGCCATCGCGCGGGCCTTCAACGCCAACCTGAGCGGGGAATTTTCGGCCGCCAACATCGCGCAGGCCGGCTGGACGGGCCTCGTGCTTGCGGCGGGGGGCTACCTCGCGACGCTGTCGGCCTTCACGCTCCTGGGCGAAGTGTTCATCGACTGCGGCTTCTGGATGCTGGTGTCGCGCTACGCCACGATCGAGAACCTCGAGACCCTCGAAACCGTCCGGGCGACTGGCGAAGACAGGTCGCTGGCCGGCGAGGGCCTCGCCGATGCGCTCAACGTGGGGTCGTTCTGATGCCGCTCTTCGGCCGCTACAGCGATGGTGTGGTCGCTACCCCGCGCGAGGTGGTGCTGGCGCTCGACCAGAGCCTCGCCCGCCCCGAACTCATCATCGCCGACCGGGAGAGCTACGACGAGATCGACCGCTGGCCGGTGGACAAGGTGTTCTCGCTGCCGGCGCACCAGAGTGAACTGCGCGTCGGGCTCGAGGGGCGGCCGGCCGGGGCGCGCCTCGTGTTCAGCGGCGCCGAACCGGTGAAGGTGGCGCACTCGATCTTCCCCGAACTGCATCGCTATCGCCGCAAGGAGGCGGGCAGGCAGTTCCGCATCCTCGGCGTCTCCACCCTAGCGCTGGTGTCGGTGGTGGTCGCCTACATTGTCGGCGTGCCGCTGATCGCCAACCGCGTCACCGCGGTGCTGCCGCCGCAATGGGAGGCGAGCCTCGGCGAAGCGGCGGAGGGGCAGATCCGGCAGATCATCGGCGCCGAGGGCGGCTTCACCGTGTGCGACAGCGATCCGCAGAGCCTCGCCAACCGGGCCATTTCGCGGTTTACCGCGGCGGTGATGAAGGATACCGACTCGCCGTTCGATGCGCGCATCACGGTGGTGAAATCGGAGGTGCCGAACGCCTTCGCCCTGCCCGGAGGCAGTTCGTTCTATTTCTCGGCGCTGCTCAAGGAAACGCAATCGGCCGACGAATTCGCCGGGATCGTAGCCCACGAACTCGGGCACGTGGTGCACCGGCACGGCATGGAGGGGCTGATCGCCAGCTCCGCCACGGGCCTGCTAGTCGGCTTCGTGCTCGGCGACATGACCAACATTTCGGTGGCGGCGGCCATCGGGGCGACGCTGATCGACAGCCGCTTCTCGCGCGATGCGGAGCGGGAGGCCGACCGGTTCGCCGCCGAGGCGGCGGTGCGTCTCGGCTTCGACGCCACCGCGCTGGCAACGCTGCTGGAGCGGGTGGCGGGGGACAGCCAGATGAGCCAGTCGCTGGCGTTCCTCTCCACCCACCCGCTGACCGCCGAGCGCCGTCTGGCACTCGAGGCGACCGCTGCAAACGTTCCGGCCGTGCCGCCCGCGCCGGTATTCTCCGACGCCGAATGGCAGGCGATCCGCACCATGTGCGACGGCGTGGTCGCCAGCCAGGCGTCGGAGGTTTACATGGCACCTTCCTTGCGGGTGCAGCCTGTGCCAAGCAACTGACAGTTCGGGCGGCCACTTCGCATGCGCATCCTCATCCGTACCAGCAAATGGGCAATCTGGGCCCGCCGCTTCGGCAGCCTCGCGGTGCCGCTGACCATCGTGCCGGTGCTGCTGCATCGCGAGCAGTTCATCTCGTCGGCAGATTTCGCCATCGTCGAATCGGTGGCGGCCGGGGTGGCGGCACTGGCGCTGATCCTCGCGCTCAGCGCCTATGCGCGGCTGTGGATGACCGGCGACCAGGGCTGGGGCAAGGCGAGCTTGGGGCTGTTCTTCGCCATCGTCTGCCTGCTGCCCTTCGGCTACCTTGCGGCGCAGGCGGCGCGCTACCCGCAGGTCAACGAGGTGGCAACCAGCTTCGGCGACCCGCTGCCGCTCAGTTCGTCCATCCGGGTGCTGCCGACGAGTGCGGCGCTGCAGGAACTGATCGAGGCGACCTTCCCCAATGCGCGGACCCGCAGCTACCCGATCGACGCGACGCAGATGTTCGCCACCATCGAGGACCTGGTGGAGGAGCGTGGCTGGGAGGTGCGCACCCGGCGGGCGCCCCCCACCGCGCTCGATGCCGGGCAGCTCAACGCCATATCGGTGAGCCTGTTCGGCTTCCGCGACGAGGTGGCGATCCGCGTTGCTGGCTCCCCGGCGGGCTCGACGGTGGATATGCGCTCGGTGGCGCTCAGCGGCTTCCACGATTTCGGCGAGAACGGGCGGCGGGTGGAGGACCTGCTGCTGGCGCTCGACGCACAGATCACCCTGCTGCTGCGCAACGCCCCGCAGGCGCCGGCGGCAGACCTCGAGATCGGTGAAAATGACGACCCCGGCGAAGCGGGCGAGGCCGTCGCGGCAGAGTAGCCCTACGGTCGCAGCGGGAACAAGGTCAGGCCGAAGAGGCCGTGCGCCGCGCCGATCCGGCCGCCGTCGGCGAGATACTCGACATGCGCCTTCAGCGTCATCCGCGCGGCCGCCCGGAGCGGCAGCGCGAGCGTCGGATAGATGCGCCGCTGCACTTCAGCGAGGCTCGCCGCCCCGGCTTCGACCGCCGCCACCACCTGAGTGTTTCGCATTTCGCGGTGCGCGAGCAGCGCGCGCGCATGGGCCGGGCCATCCAGCACCGCTCCGCCATGGGCGGGGAGATAGTGCTGCCAGGCGAGGGCGATGACCTTTTCGAGCGAGCGGAGATAGTCGCTCATCGAGCCGTCGGGCACCGGCACCAGGGTGGAGTTCCAGCCCATGATGTGGTCGCCGGTGAGCAGCCAGGGCGTGCCGGTCAGGCCGAATCCGAGATGGTTGGCGCAATGCCCGGGCGTGGCGATCACCTCGAGTTCGACACCGCCCGCCGCCATGCGCTCGCCATCGGCCAGCACCCGGTCCGGTTCGAGGCTCCAGTCGCTCTCGGCGGCCACCGGGTCGATCTCGAGGAAGCGGCGGCGGCGGCTGGCCCGGTGGCGGCCACCGAACCACACGGGGGCGCCGGTCTCCATCCGGAGCCGCCGCACCAGCCCGGTATGGTCGCGATGCGTGTGGGTAAGGACGATGGCCTCTACCTCGCGGCCGCCCAGCACCTGCAGCAGGGCAGACAGATGCTGCGAATCGTCCGGGCCGGGATCGAGCACCAGAACCTTCTCATCGCCGATGAGAAAAGTGTTGGTGCCCTTGAAGGTGTAGGGGCCGGCGTTCGGCGCGGTGACCCGCACGACCCCGGGGGCGACCGGCACCGGGCGCCCGGTTTGCGGGTCGAAATCGGTGTCGAAGGCGATGGGCGGAGTCGGGGCCACCATTGCGCTCCGCATGTCGAGGGACTAGTAATTCGGCATCAGCAATGCCCCTGAATGCGAAGGATTGGCAATGGCCTTGACACTGACCACCCCCAACACCGTGCTCGGAGCGCTGAGCCCCAAGGCAGGGACTGCGCGGCTCGCGACCAACCTTGCCACCGTGGTGCTGGGATCGCTGCTGCTTTGGGCTTCGGCGAAGATCATGGTGCCGACGATGCCCGTCGCGGTGTCGCTGCAGGGCTTCGCCGTCGCGACGCTTGCCGCCGCGTTCGGCTGGCGCATCGCGGTTTCGACCATGCTGCTCTACATCGCGCAGGGCCTGAGCGGCCTGCCGGTGTTCACCTATGGCGGCGGCATCGGCTACCTGATGTCCCCGTCCTTCGGCTTCATCCTCGGCTGGGTGCCGATGGCCTTCGTCATCGGCCTTGCTGCCGACCGTGGCCTGTCGGGCAAGCTGCTGCCGCTGTTTGCCGCGATGGTTGTCGGCGATGCGATCTCCTTCGCCTTCGGCTTCTCGTGGCTGCTGGTGGTGTCGAACATCCTCGTCTCGAGCGGTGCGACGCTGCCGGGCTGGCTCGATGCGTCCAACCTCGTCGGCACCGCCTTCGACGGGGCGGTCAAGCCGTTCGTGCTGTGGGACATCGTCAAGATGGCCTTTGCGGCGGTGACCGTGGCCGGCCTCTGGCAGATCACCCGCAAGCGCGGCTGATCCCGGGCTGTTTCACGTGAATCTGAGGGCCGATCCGGGCGACTGGGTCGGCCTTTTTGCTTGCCCGGATAAGTTGACTATCGCGCTCCGAATATGTAGCGCTCCGGGCAAGACTGGAGAGCTGGAATGGCACAGATCAAGCTGATGACCGCCACGGTGCTGGGACGCCGCAACGTGACCCCGGGCATGGTGCGGGTGACGCTGGGTGGCGACGGGCTCAGGGATTTCCGCTCCACCGGGGTGGGCGACGAGTATGTCCGCTTTTTCTTTCCCGACCCGGAGACGGGCGAGCTGGTGCTGCCCGATGTCGATGCGCAGGGCTTCTGGAAATGGCCGGCCGGCAAGACGCCGGCGCATTGCGAATGCTACACCATCCGCCATGTCCGCACGTCCGACGCGGGCATCGAGATCGATGTCGATTTCGTCGTGCATGAGGGTGGCCGGGCGAGCGAATGGGCGCAGCAGGCCAGCCCCGGCGACACTATCGCCCTGCGGGAGCCCAATGGTCTCTACGAAGCGCCGGCCAACGCCGACTGGCAGCTGTTCGTTGCCGATGCCACCGGACTGCCGGCGCTTGGCCGGCTGCTCGAAGGCCTTCCCGCCGGTACCGAGGCGCGCGCTATCGTCGAGATCCCCGATACCGGGCACGAGCAGCAGTTCGAGACGAAGGCCGACCTCAAGCTCGTCTACCTGCACGGCAGCGGCAACGGCATCGCGCCGAGCCGCCTCGAGGCGGCGGTGCGCGGCGTCAGCGTGCCACAGGGCCGCGTGCCCTATGTGTGGGTCGCGGCCGAGAGCAGGACGGTGCGGCCGATCCGCAAGTACCTCCGGCACGAGCTGGGCTGGGCCGCGACAAGCTATTCGGTTACCGGCTACTGGACGGACAAACTCGCCGAGTGGGAGCAACGCTGGGCCGCCCTCGACCCGGCGGTGAAGAAACAGATCGACGACCTCTGGCGCTCCGGCCGCGACGGCCAGGAAATCGCCGACGAAGTTGAAGCCAGGATGGAGCAGTTCGGGCTCTGATGCCGCTGGCTGCCTCGGTGCGACGGCGACTGCAGGAGGACGCGGCCGTCGGCTTCGCCCGGCTGCAAAACTTTGAAGTTCGCGGTTCAGTGACTGGCTGGGGCGCCAGGAGACTGAGCCGATGCGGTCTGCAAGGCCCAGAGTACCTGATTTCCGGACTTGCGCAAGGGGCACCTGTCCCCGTATTCTGTCCCCGCAATGGAGGCGGGATGCGATACCTGAAGCGGCGGTTCAATGTTTGGTGGTTCCAGATCGCCGTGCCGGGAGATTGCCGTGCGACAGTCGGCAAGGACAAGGTCTACGAGAACCTGCACACCTCGGACCTTGCCGTGGCGCAGGTGCGGGCGTTGGATCGGGCCGCCCACCACAAGGCCCGGTTCCTTGCCATCAGGGGGAAGGACGCATCGCTGCCCTCGGACGCCTTTTCGTCCGGCCGGGAGTGGGCACGGGCGGAGCTTCTCCGCATCGGCCGGGAGATTGGCGACAAGCAGGAGCGGGAGACCCGAAAGGCGTTGGTCTACGAGCTTGCGGTTGAGCAGGTGCTGATCGGCCACGGCCTGATGAGTGCCGACGAACTGGATGAGGACGCCATTCCGCCGGAGGTTGGCGCAAGGCTGCGGGGCATCAGGGCCGCCGTAATGGACCTTAGGGAGACGCCTGACGAATACCGCGAGCCTATCTCCCGCACCGCAGCGGCTTTCCTCGCCAACAAGCAGCGCCGGGGATCAAGCGACAGGCTCACCGATCAGACCGTGTCGCAGATGGAGGCCGTGTATCGCCTGTACCGGGACCACACGGGGGACGCCCCGTTGCGCTTGTCCGACAAGAGGACAGGTGCTGCGTTCTTCGACAAGCTGAAGCGGCTGGACCGTGACTGGGGTCGTTCTGGGGGGACCAAGGCCCGGACGCTGGACGACCTGTTGCTGCTCAGTGACCGGGAGGGTCGTCGCCCGTTGTCGGACCGCACCCTGTTCCGCTATCGGCTAGCCCTGAGCCAGCTATGGGCATGGGCAAAGGGCCGCGACGAGGTGGCGGGAGACGACCCATTCGAGCATCTGGCTAAGAAGGGCAAGAACGACGAGAACGCCAACGCGCCGTGGTCTGATGACGCCATCAAGGCGTACTTCGCCGCGCACCCTGACGGCAGCAAGAAGGGCAAGCCTGACCCCTTCTTCTGGCTACCCCGGATCGCGCTGTTGTCGGGTATGAGGCTGAACGAGATTTGCTCGCTGAGGGTGGCCGACCTGATCGACGGCGACGGAGTGAAGTGCTTCGACATCAAGGATGGCAAGACCAGTGCCGCCACGCGGGCCGTGCCGATCCACGACGATCTGCTGCCCTTCCTCGATGTGGTGCCGAAGGACGGCTACGTGTTCCCTGACCTGATCCCCGGCGGCAAGGACAAGAAGCGGTCAGCACAGATCGGCAAGCGGCTGGGCAGACGGTTTGCAGCGACACCCGGAGGGTCGACCTTTCATGCCTTCCGCAAGAACGTGGCGGGCACCTTCGAGCGCCACCGCATCCCCCAGAGCGAAGCCGCCCAAATCCTCGGGCACGGCAAGCAGGGCATCACCTACAAGGTCTACTCTCCGCACGGCATCCCGATGGCTCAGAGGAAGGCGCTGGTGGACATGCTCGCGCTCCCAGAGGGGGCTTAGTCGCCCGCACAAAGGGATGTTCAGACTAAAAATCTGCGCCAGATTTACGATGTGATATGAGCCCGCTCGAGCACGGCGGCGGCCCCCGTACCCCGGCATCGAATGCCACACCGGGCGGCAACATTTCAGCGGTAGGGTGGTTGCTCGGCAAGGGTCGCGCAGGCGGTCCGCCATTCGTCCGCGTCCCGCAGTAGCCAGTCCGCAGTGATACCATCACCAAACACTCGCAGCACGGCCAGCCCATCGACGGAAG
>CAIMLX010000025.1 GCA_903842455.1 uncultured Hyphomicrobiales bacterium
GCCGACACCGACCATGGTAGCGATGAGCCACCGATAGTTAAGGACGAGGTAGAAGAGCTTGAGGGGATCGAATGGCTCTTCAACGGGCTCGGTCCCGGGATATCCCAACCCAGGCGCGTCGTAGCGCGGGGCTAGCGCGCCGCCTTGCGAGTCCTGCCACGCCAGTTGTCGTGAATTGCGGTCGAGCGTCATCGCGTTCCCAATACCGGCATCACGGGACCAGGGAAGTGGCGCTGCGTGCCAGGCCCAACGCGGAACTCAAGTTGGATCCCAGCACTTTCATCCCGGATGGAAAGGCCACAACGACGTCACCGCCGTAGATTGCTGCATCCGCCCGACGGCCTGCGCGAATGTCGGAAACGTTGTACTGCGCAACATAGTCCTGACCGCCGATCGTTCGGTAGACGAAGACGTTGCTGGGGTCGCCGATGTCGGTGAAGTTTCCGGCCGCTGCCACCACTCGGAGTAGGCTCGAGTTTCCGCCAACGGGGTAGAACCCGGCCTTTTGGAATTCACCGTCGAGAGTGACGGTTTGCTCGACCGTAACTGTGAGCTCCGGATTCTGGAGGTAACGAGCGCCATATTGCTGCTTGATCTGGGTCTGTGCCGCTTCAATGGTTTGGCCAGCGACCAGCACGGAGCCGATCAGGGGCAGAGTGACCTGGCCGCTGCCATCGACGGCAGACTGGCGATCGAGCTCGTCCACCCCGAATACGTCCAGCTTCAGGGTATCACCGATGCGAATAACCTGCCCCGCGCCGCCGAGCGAATCCGGTGGCGGCAGGGCAGACACGACTTTGAGGGACCCGGCGCCACCGACGTCGGCCGTCTCTGCGCTAGCGCCGTAGCCGGCTCCGCCGATATTCGCGGAGGCGCACCCTCCCACCACTGTCAGCAGCAGAAGGGCGATCCCAACTAACCGTGGGGTTGAGACTTTGATCATGATTTGCCCAATAACTTGTCAAACAGTGCCCGTGCAACGCCGCGGCCCTTGCCTGCAATAGTGGGCACTTGTGGCAGAAGTTCTCCGGACCTCGTGGGGATTGGTTCATTTCGGAGTATTCGAGCAGGCCGGTCGTGTAGCAGTTCCAGCGCTTCAGAATCGCCAAGTCGCTTTGCAAGCGCATCGCGAGCGACCGACAAGATCGGCGGACGCCCGGTAAGGTTATGCGCATCGCTGGCGACGATGTCGACAAGCCCCTCATCGAGCATCCGTTCGGACCAATAGCGCGGCCTTGCCCCGAACGCCCCGATTATGGACCCCGCAGTGAGCTGCGCGAGGGCGCCATGGACGAGCAGACCCCTGAAGAGTTCGTAGTGTGTCTCGATCCAGCGCAGTCGCTCGGGGTGGGTGATTATTGGCACATAACCTGCCTTCACGAGGTCCTTCACCAGGTCTGACAGTCGCGGTGGCGCGACATGATGGGGCGGCTCAAGCAGGAAGTACCTAGACCCAGCGAGGGTGGGAACTACCCCAGCATCAAGCTTGCCGACAAGGTCGGGATCCACATGCACATCCGCCCCAACCCAAAGCCCAACCGGGATTCCCCGGCGCTCGATTTCAGCGGCAAGCAGATCTACGCGCGTTTGAATGTCCGGCCCCGAATTGTCGTACACCCCAGGAGTGATGTGAGGTGTACAGGCGACATGCTCAATCCCGTCCGAAGCGGCCATTCTCGCCATCGCCAGCGACGTCGCCAGGTCTGGCGCGCCATCGTCGACGCCGGGAAGTATATG
Organism: uncultured Hyphomicrobiales bacterium; assembly: GCA_903842455.1. Taxonomy (GTDB): domain Bacteria; phylum Pseudomonadota; class Alphaproteobacteria; order Rhizobiales; family Devosiaceae; genus Devosia_A. The sequence goes on from CAIMLX010000025.1 coordinate 1,738, forward strand.
GCAGTGCAGGTCGATCAAAACGGCACCTGGCCAAAGGGAAAGCGAACCAGAAACAACTGGGGCGCGACCCAGTGCCCCGCCATTCGACAGCAGGGCTGCCTATTCGCCAGTCGCCTACTGGCTGACGGACAACAGAAAACCAAGCGAAACAAGGACGCCGGCCCCCGCGGCAACAGCCACAGTCGTCCCCACTTCCGCGCCACCTGTTGCGGTAGCTGCCGAAAGGCTGTCGTCATAGACTTGCACACACAGGCCACCGTCCTGCGGCACAACACGCATGCTCATCGACCCCTGCATGCTGAAGCGGCACGCTTCACCCATATCGATATCGGCACGAGCACCCTCGGCGGTAAGAACGGACGAACCTTCCACCAGGCTGGCACCGGCAGCTGTGGAAACCAGCCCAGATGAACCCGGCACGTAAACATTTCCACTCACGCTGGAAATCGACCCTGCCGCGCCCATCGGCAACACGCAGGTGCACTCGCTCTGGGCCGCCGCAGGCGACACCCAAGCAGCAACGGCCAACAGCGTTATCGCCTGCGCGACCAGCGAACGCCCCACATTAGAAAGTTTCAAACCTCTGACCTCCTGGTTTGGGCATACAACAACGCAAGCAGCGGTGCGAAGTCGCAACTTTGCGTCTTCATTTCGCCGCCCTTCCCTCGCCCTTTTTCGGAAGAACCGCCCTGCTAAACCTTATAGTGTTTTTTACCTATATGGTGTCAACGGGCAAGGTCGATTAACCCAGCCATTTTGTGCGGATTCCGGCTTGAGCGGATACTCAATCTGGTCTGCCCCACCAAAAAGTGTTCCTCCTTCGCTCGAGAGCCAGGGGAGGGCGGTA
>CAIMLX010000026.1 GCA_903842455.1 uncultured Hyphomicrobiales bacterium
CCTCGAAGCGCCGAACCAGCCCCTCAGGCTCAAGTCTATGGTCAAGCCCAGACACAAAACGATCCTCCAAATCAGGACCGCAAATCTGGGCTACCGCACCTCATCAAAAAAGGTGGGGCCCAGACACCGCTTACGAACCGCCCCCTCGGGGTCAAGTCCATGGTCAGCCTAGACACAAGACGATCCTCCAAATCAGGACCGCCGTTCTGAGCTGGACACCCGCAAAAGCCTGTGTTTCGACGTGCAAATCTTCGACGCCGTTTGACACCCTTAGCCGATTGCGCGCTGGGCCGATCACAAGCCGACATTGATGTCGTGGGCCACGATTCAGTAGGGCCGTCGGGTAGCGTTTCAGGCAAAGGACTGGCCTACGTGGCCTCACCTGTGGCTCCGACCGTCGTCACTATGGGTTGTAAAATACCTGGTTCATTTCCGCCCAACCGGTTTCACCCGGCAAAGGTAACTGCATTGGGTCGCACAATGCTAGCCATTCGGTGTTACGGGGATGTGCGGCCAGCGCTGCCATGTCCGCTTCGTAGTTTTCTCCCGCGTATTCATAATAGCCGAACTCGTACAGCCTCCCGTCGGGCAGACGATGGAGAAAGATGCTGAAGTTCCGGATATTGGCGGCGGCCAGGAGGTCACGAACCCCAGGTCCTGCATGCAACGCCACGTAGTCATTCGCGCACTCCTCCCGTAGGCCAATGAGCATGCCGAAGCGACGGGTCGACCCAGTAGCGGTCAAGTGGTCCTCTTTAGATTGCATAAGCTAATTCACTTAGCGTGGACGATTGCTGCGCGTTGGTCGCTTCAGCGTGGCATCGAGACGATGGCCGCCTTTATCATCTCTCTACACGATGCGGCGCACTCTGAAACCGACTACATACTCTGTCAGGCGCCGAGCCTGGCCCGTGTATCCTTGATGGCGAGGATAGGCGATAGCGGTTGGTAGGTCCGGCCTATTTGTCAGACTCCAGTTTGCCATTGCTTGACCAATCGTGACGTTCAACTTCCTGAAAAACTATATCAACGACGTCTGGCGAGCATCGTAGGATGCGCGCAGCCTCACGTGTCACAACGTCCGCGAACTCGCGCTTCTGGTCGATTGTACGGCCCTTCAGAAGTTCAACCCTTATCATGGGCATGCAGCAGCTTCTCCTCGCGCGATCTTGGTCACCTAATTTGCTCCGCAAACGGGAGCGGCTCTCCTAACTCGTCCGCACGATGGCACGCGACCAAATGGTCTGCCGCCAACACTCGCAGCGGCGGGTCGGTCTCGGCGCACTTGGCGAGGGCCATCGGACAGCGGTTGCGGAAGCGACAGCCAGAAGTGGTCGCACCTACTTCGACCTCGCCGTGAACTGCGGGCGCGCCATGGCGGCGGCGGGGGTCGGGAACCGGACTCGAGGCAATCAGCGCGCGCGAATAGGGGTGGCGCGGCGCAGCAAAGAACGCAGCGGCAGAAGCCTGCTCAACGATCCGGCCCAAGTACATGACGCAGACCACATCAGCGATGTGGTCCACGAGTGCTAGGTCATGAGAAATAAAGAGATAGGAGAGTCCTAGCTCGCGCTGCAGGTCGAGCAGCAGGTTCACGATTTGCGAGCGAACCGACACGTCAAGAGCAGATACGGGTTCGTCGCAAACGATCAGGCGAGGCCGAGTTGCGATAGCGCGCGCGATGCTAACGCGTTGCCTTTGCCCCCCGGACAGCTCGTGCGGGAAGCGCCCGGCGATTTCCGGAGCGAGCCCGACGCTTTCGAGGATCTCGGCGACCCTCGTCGGAAGCTTTGACGGCGTCGCTAGACGATGGATGCGCAAAGGCTCCGCGACCAACGTGTGGACGCGAAAGTGCGGGGTCAATGACCCATATGGGTCCTGTAAAACGATCTGAACGTCACGGCGAAATGCTAAACGCTCCCTGCGAGACCTCGTTGAGACAGGTCGTCCGTCGAACACAAGCTCGCCTTCGTCCGGTATCTCCAACTGGGTGATGAGCTTCGCCAGGGTCGACTTGCCGCATCCAGATTCACCCACGACTGCCAGCGTCTCGCCAGATGCCAACTGTATCGACACATCATCAACCGCAGTTATTTGGCGGACAGCATTGCCACCGCGCAGTTTATAGCGCTTTCGCAGCCCCCTGGTGCTCAGAAGCGGTGCTTTCGAAGCACTCATGGTGCCGCATCCCGGCGGACAAATTGATCGGCTAACTCCTGCCAGCGATGGCAGCGGACCGAGCGCCCCGCGCCGGCTGACTCAAGCTGGGGCTGCTGTTGACGACAGAGGTCAACGCCGAATGCGCAACGATTTACGAACGAGCATCCCCTGGGTTCCTCGGCGGGCGAGGGCACCGCACCTTCGATGGATGGTAGATGAGCCTTGCGCGCCGCACCGCCCGCGCGCGGCAGCGAGTCGAGCAGTCCTCGGGTATAGGGATGTCGTGGCATGGCAAAGAGGTCGTCAACGCCAGCCATTTCGACGATCTCACCGGCATACATGACCGCGACCCGCTGCGCAGTTTGCGCGATCACGCCGAGGTCGTGGGTGATCAGCAGAACCGACATTTTCTGCTTCGTTTGCAGCCTGACAAACAGATCAAGTATCTGGGCTTGAATTGTCACATCGAGCGCCGTTGTCGGCTCGTCCGCGATCAGGAGTTCGACCCGGCCACAGATCAGGGCCATGGCAATCGCGACCCGCTGCCGGAGTCCTCCTGACAACTGGTAAGGGTACTGGCTGAGCCGCTCGCTGGGGAAATTGACGCCCACTAGTTCGAGCATCTCGATGGCGCGCTCGGTTCTCGCTGCCGAACGGATCTCGGGTCGGTGCACCTCAAGGACCTCGGTCAACTGGCGACCAATGCGCAGGCTCGGGTTAAGGCTAGTCATTGGCTCCTGCGGGACAAGTGCCATCCGATCGCCTCGGAGGTGCCTCACCTGCGATGGCGGCATGTGTCGCAAATCGCTACCGACGAACCCGATTTCTCCCGTCAGGACCTCAGCCTGCCGGGGCAGAGTCCCAAGGATCGCGCGAGCGAAGATCGACTTGCCGCTGCCTGACTCGCCGACCAGACCGACGATCTCGCCGTGGCCAACAGTCAGGTCGACGTCGCGGACGACGCGAATTGGTCCCGCCGGCCGGCGAAAGGCGATGCTCAGCCCCCGTACGTCAAGCACTCGCGGCGCCTCGGCCACCAAGGTATCGCCCATCATTGGCTCGCGGACTTGGAACGAGGATCGAGCATGTCGCGCAAACCGTCGCCGATGAGGTTGAGGCTGAGAACCGCGTAAGTGATGATCGCGCCGGGGGCGATCATCATCCACGGCGCTGTGCGGATGTATTCGCGTGCGCCACTGACCATCCCGCCCCATGTAGGCGCAGGGGGCGGCGCGCCGAGGCCGAGAAAGCTCAGGCCGGCCTCGACCAGGATGGCAGACGAGAAACCCAGCGAAAGCTGGACCATTGTAGGCCCGATGGCGCGAGGGAAGATGTGGAGGACGAGGACGCGAATGTCGCTGGCGCCGAGCGAGCGCGCGGCCTGCACGAAGTCTGCGTCGCGATACTCGATCACAGCGGCCCTGACAGTGCGAATGACGCGGGGCACGTAGAGGACGAAGACGGCGATCATCACATTGAGCTCGGAAGGCCCAAGCGCTGCCAGGATCATTATGGCGAGGACGACGCCCGGGAAGATCAGCAAAGAGTCCGAGATCTGGCTGACCACGATGTCGATCGCCGGGTACTGGCCCGACACCATACCGAGCCCGACGCCGAAAATGGCCGTCAATGCCGTTGCTGCAAAGGCAATGCGCAGCGAAATACTGCCGCCAACCACGAGACGGGACAGCTGGTCCCGGCCCAGTTCATCCGTCCCCAGCAGATGATCCCAGCTTGGCGGCAGAAGCTTGTCTGCCGCCGATATCCCGAGCGGATCAATGGTAACAAGAAGCGGCGTGAGGACCACAAACACGATGAGGAGCGTCAGCATCAGGAGGCCAACGGTCAGCATGGGATTGTTCCCTGCCCAGCGCAACAAATGGCCAGCCGACCGGCGACGCGCCAGCGCAGTCGTTCCTGGTACCGGGCTCAGGCTCATGCCAGCCGCACCCTTGGATTAAAATAGGCGTAGGCGAGGTCGACAAGCAGGTTGACCAGCAGCGCCGTCAGGGTCAGGTAGAAGATGCCGCCTTCAAGTGTCGCATAGTCGCGTCGAATGGCGGCTGTAGTGATGAGTTCGCCAAGACCGGGGAGGGCGAACACCTGCTCGATGATGACCGAGCCGCCCAAACCGAGCGCGAAAAGTAGCCCGATCGCGGTGATTATCTGCACCATGGCGTTGCGCAAAGCATGGCGGGTGATGACGATCCATTCCGGCATGCCCTTGGCGCGCGCCATGCTGACGTACTCGGTCTCGAGCACCTCCAGCATGGTGGAGCGGGTCATGCGCACGATCAGCCCTATCTGCGACAGGCTCAAAGCGATGGTTGGCAGGATCAGCCGGCTGAACCACGGCCAGAGGCCCATATCGATGGGCCGGTAGCCCGAAGAGGGGAGCCACTTGAGGCCGACCGCGACGACGAGAATGAGCACAAAGCCAAGCCAGAAGGGCGGCACCGCCATGCCCAAGCTCGACAGCACGTTGCCCATATAGTCAAAGAAGCTGCCCCGCTTGACCGCCGACAGGATACCCAGCGGAATTCCGATCGCAATCGTGACCAGTAGCGCTAGAACGGTGAGCGACAGCGTGACAGGAAACCGTTGGAACAAGACTTCGGCGACAGGCTTGTCGAAAAACATCGACTGTCCAAGACTTCCGCTCAGTATCCGCGGCAGCCATTCGAAATATTGCACCAGGATGGGCCGGTCGAGACCGAGTTGCTGTGACACTTCCTCGATCTTGGCCGCATTCACGGACTGTCCGCCGAGCAGACTGGCCACCGGGCTGCCAGGCAGCATGCGTGTCAGCACGAAAATGAGGGTAAGGGTGATAAATAGGGTGGGAACGAAGACAATGATCCGGCGCAGCGCATAAGAAAGCATCGTCCCTCCTGCGGCGAAGGGTGTGGGCAGACGGCTGCCCGCACCCTTCAAATAGTGACCGTACTAGGCC
>CAIMLX010000027.1 GCA_903842455.1 uncultured Hyphomicrobiales bacterium
CGACGAAGTGGCGTCGACGCGCGAAGCGCTCTCGCTCGCCGAACTCGCCACCCGCCTCGAACTGCCCAAGAGCTCGACCCTGAGCCTGTGCACCAGCCTAACCCAGTCCGGCCTGCTGACCCGCTACGAGAACAACACCTACCACCTGGGCACGCATCTCGTCGATCTGGCGCACGCCTACCTCGCCCGTACCGACCTGACGCGTGAATTCGAACAGGCGCTCGACACCTTGAAGGTGCTCGATGACGACGGCGCGGTGCTGGCCATCCGCGATGGCGGCGAGGTGGTCTATGTCGCCTGCCGCAACGGCGACCGCCCGGTCGGCATCACCTATCGCATCGGCATGCGCCTGCCGGTGAGTTGCACGGCCACCGGCAAGGCGCTGATCAGCACCCTGAGCGACAAGGAGGTACGCAGCCTGTTTCGCGGCAAGCCCCTGCCGCAACTGACCCCCAACAGCTGCAGCACGGTCGGCAAGCTGCTCGACCAGCTGCAGCAGGTGCGCTCACAGGGCTATGCCACCGATGAAGAGGAGACGCGGGTGGGCATGTGCTGCATCGGGGTACCGATCATCGATGCCGAAACCGGGAACGCTTTGGCGGCAATCGCGGTCAGCATGCTCAAGGGCAGCGTGACCCCGGACAAGCGCGAGCAGGTCGTGGCGACCTTGCAGGAACTGGCCCGGCACCTGCTGAACCGCGTGAAGATGCTGCGTTGAGCAGCCAGTAGATTGATTGAAGATCAAACGCCTGCGCCCTCTTTCGGGCGGAGGTGATTGGAGGAAGCAGCAACGACCAAGCAGTTCCTGACAACTGGAGGAGACACAAAGTGAAGACCGAAGTCAAAAAAGCCAAGCAAGCTGCGCCGGAAAAGGTTTCCCGGCGCAAGTTCCTGACCACTGCTGCAGTCGGCACAGCCGGCGCCGCTGCAGCGGGTTTCCCGATGATCTCGTCGGCCCAGTCGCCGATCAACATGCGCTGGCAGTCGACCTGGCCGGCGAAGGACATCTTCCACGAGTTCGCCCTGGACTATGCCAAGAAGGTCAACGACATGTCCGGCGGCGAGCTCAAGATCGAAGTCCTGCCGGCCGGCGCAGTCGTCCCGGCCTTCGGCCTGCTCGAGGCAGTAAGCAAGGGCACGCTCGATGGTGGCCATGGCGTGCTCGGTTACCACTACGGCAAGCAGAACGCTCTGGCCATCTGGAACACCGGCCCGGCCTTCGGCATGGATGCCAACATGGTGCTGGCCTGGCACAAGTATGGCGGCGGTAAGGAACTGCTGGCCAAGCTGTACAACTCGATCGGCGCCAACGTCGAGTCCTTCATCTACGGCCCGATGCCGACGCAGCCCTTGGGCTGGTTCAAGAAGCCGGTCACCAAGGCCGAGGATTTCAAGGGTCTCAAGTTCCGTACCAACGGGCTGGCCATCGACATGTTCACCGCCATGGGGGCGGCCGTGAATGCGCTGCCCGGCGGCGAGATCGTCCCGGCCATGGACCGCGGCCTGCTCGACGGTGCCGAGTTCAACAACGCCAGCTCCGATCGACTGCTTGGCTTCCCCGACGTCTCCAAGGTCTGCATGCTGCAGAGTTTCCACCAGAGTGCCGAGACATTCGAGATCATGTTCAACAAGGCCAAGTACGATGCGCTGCCCGCCAAGCTAAAGGCCACGATTGCAACCGCTACAGAAGCCGCTTCGGCGGACATGCAATGGAAGGCCCTCGATCGTTACTCCAAGGACTACATCGAGCTGCAGACCA
>CAIMLX010000028.1 GCA_903842455.1 uncultured Hyphomicrobiales bacterium
GCCGATCATGGTGTTCGTGTTGTTCCCGTTCTACTGGGTGCTGATCACCTCGTTCAAGACGACGACCCAGATCAGCCAGCGCCAGTCGATCTTCTGGCCTGATCCGCCGACCCTGAACCAGTACCAGGAGCTGATCTTCGGCTCGCCGTTCCTGATCTGGCTGGGCAACTCTCTGCTGGTCGCCGCCCTCGCCACCATCATCTCGGTCGCGATTGCAGCGCTGGCTGCCTACGCCCTGACCCGCCTGAAGTTCCTTGGCGCGGGCCTGCTGACCACGGCGATCCTGATCACCTACCTGCTTCCGGGCACGCTGATCTTCATCCCGCTCTACCAGACGCTGAGCGACCTCGGGCTGATCAACAGCTATGGCGCGCTGCTCACCACCTACCCCACCTTCCTCGTCCCTTTTGCCACCTGGGTGCTGATCGGCTACTTCCGCTCGATCCCGGTGGAGCTCGAAGAGGCCGCAATGATCGACGGGGCGAGCCGGCTCTACGCCTTCGTTCGCATCACCCTGCCGCTGGCGGCGCCTGCGCTGCTCTCGGTGGCCCTGTTCGCCTTCACCAATGCGTGGAACGAGTTCCTGTTCGCCTTCGTGTTCATCACGTCGGAATCGCTCAGGACGCTGCCAATCGGTCTGCAGTCGATGGTGGTGGGCGACATCCTGCCATGGGGTGAACTGATGGCGGCTTCGCTGCTCACGGCGATCCCGGTGGCCATCCTCTACATGTACGCCCAGCGTTTCCTCGTGGGCGGACTGACGGTCGGTGCGGTGAAGGGCTGACCCCACCATGACCGCCACACCTGTTGTCACCGGCATGCGCGTCGTGCCGGTGGCGGGGCAGGACAGCATGCTGCTCAACCTGAGCGGCGCGCATGCCCCGATCTTCACCCGCAACATTGTTATCCTCACCGACAGCGCCGGCCACACCGGCCTCGGCGAGGTCCCCGGCGGCGAAGCAATCGCAAATACCCTCGAGGACGCCCGCGACCTCGTGGTGGGCCAGGAAATCGGCGCCTATCGCTCGGTGCTCCGGCGCGTGGGCGAGACCTTTGCCAGCCGCGATGCCGGCGGCCGCGGGGCGCAGACTTTCGACCTGCGCGTCACCATCCATGCCGTCGCAGCGCTCGAATGCGCCCTGCTCGACCTGATGGGACAGTTCCTCGGCGTGCCGATGGCCGAACTGCTGGGCGACGGCCAGGTGCGCGATGCGGTGCCGATGCTCGGCTACCTGTTCTATGTCGGCGACGCCGCGAAGACCCCGCTGGGATATCGCTCAGTCAACTCCGGCGACGACTGGGAGCGGGTCCGCGACCTCAGCGCGCTCGACGCCGCCGCCATCGTCCGGCAGGGCGAGGCAGCGCAGGCACGCTACGGCTTCAAGGATTTCAAGCTCAAGGGCGGAGTGTTGCGGGGGCATGAGGAGGGGGAAGCGATCGTCGCGCTGGCGCAGCGCTTCCCCGACGCCCGCATCACGCTCGATCCGAACGGCGCCTGGTCACTGCGCGAAGCGATCGAGGTGTGTTCGGCCATCAAGCCGTATCTCGCCTATGCGGAGGACCCCTGTGGCGCAGAACAGGGCTTCTCCGGCCGCGAGGTGCTGGCCGAGTTCCGGCGCGCCACCGGCATCCGCACCGCCACCAACATGATCGCCACCGACTGGCGCCAGTTGGGCCACGCCGTGGTGCTGGGCAGCGTCGACATTCCGCTCGCCGACCCGCATTTCTGGACGCCGCGCGGCTCGATCGACGTGGCGAAAATGTGTGCTCGCTGGGGGCTGACCTGGGGCAGTCACTCCAACAACCACTTCGACATTTCGCTGGCCATGTTCACCCAGGTCGGCGCGGCAGCACCCGGCACGATCACCGCCCTCGACACGCACTGGATCTGGCAGGACGGCGCCGGACTGACCGTCGAGCCACCGCTCATCCGCAATGGTGAAGTAAATGTGCCGGAACGGCCGGGGCTCGGCGTCGAGCTCGACGAAGCGGCGCTCGACCGCGCCAACGCCCTCTATCGCTCGCTGCCGGCCGGCGCCCGCAACGACGCGATCGCGATGCAGCATCTGATCCCGGGCTGGACCTTCGATCCGAAGCGGCCGACGCTGGTGCGGTAGTTTCCGAACTACTCGAGGCCGATACTGGGCTATACCGACAGCTTGATCCGCCCGCATCGGGTGTTATTGCCGGCGTGGGTGATCGTGTTCTGCACACATCACAGATGCGGTCGCTCGCTCCGGCTGTGCATCGACTTGCACAAGTACTTGATAAATATAACTAAATTCTGAGATAATTGCACGAGATCACCCCAGCTGCCATGTCGTTGCCAGCAGAGGAGCTCTACGTGATACCAATCGCAATCGTACTTGGCACAATTGTTGCCGCTGGCGCCGCCATCACCATCGGTACGCTCATGCTGCCGGAGACACGCAGCGGTTCGGCAGAAAGCGTTGTCAGTGCAAGCCCCGAGGCGATCATCGCTGTCGTCAAGGATGTCGGCGCCCAGCCCGAATGGCGGAGTTCGGTCGCCGCCATTGCCGAAGATGCCACGGGCTGGACGGAAACTACCCGGATCGGCGAACGGATCGCGTTCCGTTGGGTGCATCAGGGGCCAGATCGGCTGGACCTGAGCTTTTCGTCCGAGTCGGGCTACGCTGGCACGTGGACGGCTCGCCTGACCAGAGAATCTGGGGGCACGCGCATGAGAGTGACCGAAACCGCCAATCTGACGCGCCCGGTCACAAGGCTGCTCGCCTACTTGTTCTTTGATCCCGTCTCCTTCTCGCGCAAATATCTTGCGGAGCTCAAGGCCAGGGTGGAGGTGTCGAATGAGTGAAAGGGGCGAGACGGCGGTGAGTCGGCCGCGCAAGCCGACTGATTGGAGCAAGCGCCTTCAAGCGGCAAAGAGGCCACACATCGTCACGCTTGCGTCGGACTTTGCCGGAGTGAAGGCTGGGAGCACGATGTTGATCTCGTCGCCCGCTGAAATTGCTGGGTATCTCGCCAAGATACCTCGCGGCGAGCGGCGAACCATCGCCCGCATGCGCAGCGATATGGCGCGCCGGGCGTCGGCGGACGCGATGTGCCCAGTTACGACCGCGATCTACTTGAGGATCGTCGCAGAAGTGGCTCTTGCGGACCTCGGCGCCGGAAAGGATCTGGCCGAGGTGCCGCCGTTCTGGAGGCTACTTGGTGCCGGTGACAAGCTCGCGAAAAAGTTGTCCTGCGGCACAGACGGGTTGGCCCATCTTATTGCCCTCGATGCGGCACCCGTGGCCCCAGGTGGAGGATTAGAACCAGCCTAGCTGGTGGAGGGTATGTAGTTACAGAACGTCCCTACATACCCCCATCACCTACTCGAACCAGGTCGTGTTCGGGTACTGGTAGCGCTTCGCCACGTCTTCGTTCAGCTCGAGCCCGATGCCGGGCCGGTCGTTGAGCTTGATCCGGCCGTTCTCGATGATGTTGCCGCCATCGGTGACCGTGTTCCAGTACTCCATCCGGTTGAACCAGTGGAATTCGAGGATCAGGAAGTTCGGCACCGTCGCGCAGACCTGGGCCGAGGCCATCGTCCCGATCGGCGACGACACGTTGTGCGGCGCAAACGGGATCGAGTAGAGGTCGGCCATCTCGGCGATCTTGCGGCACTCGGAAAGGCCGCCGCACTTCGGGATGTCCGGCATGATGATGTCGAGCGCCTGCTGCTCGAACACCTTGCGGAAGCCGTGGCGCAGGTAGAGGTTCTCGCCGCCGCAGATCGGCACGCTGGTCGAGCGCGTGATCTCGGCCATCGCATCGATGTTTTCGGGCGGGATCGGCTCCTCGAGCCACATCAGTTGCAGGTGCTCGAGGTCCTTGGCCAGCCGGATGGCCGAGTGCTTGTCGAGGAGGGTGTGCAGGTCGCAGGCGACATCGACCGACTTGCCGGCGGCCTTCACCACCATTTCGGCCAGTTCCACCATGCGGTCATGCTCCCACTTGTTGGGAGTCATGTTGAACTTGTCCTTGTCGTACCAGCCGGTCTCCGTGCCGGTGTGGCCGTAGGCGCGGATGTCGAGATCGACCTTGAGCGCGGTGAACCCGGCCTCCAGCACCTCGTCGACCACCGCCTGCACCTCGGCCATGTTCATGCCGGGCGACACTTCGCAGTCGCAGTAGACGCGAATGTCGTCGCGGAACTTGCCGCCCATCAGTTCATAGATCGGCACCTTGAGGGCCTTGCCCTTGAGGTCCCACAACGCGATCTCGATGCCGGTCAGCGCGGTGATCAGCGCGCCGGCGAAGCCACCCTCGAACACCAGCGAGCGGCGGGTCTCCTCGAAGATCGCATCGATGGCGAACGGGTCGCGGCCAACGAGGCGCTCCTCCAGTTCCTTGATGATGGCGATGGCCTGGTAGCCACCATGCACGCACTCGCCGATACCGGTCACCCCGGCATCAGTGGTGATCTTCACCCACAGGTGCATGCAATGGCCGGTCGAGGCCGCCGTCTTTACCGACGTGATCTTCATTCGGGTATTTCCTCCACTACGCGCTCTCCAGGCGCACCGGTAGGTTGTAACGGCAACGCTGAGGTACGTCGAGCGTCAGGGTTCGATTGCGCACGCTTGCCGGTTGGCACAGGGACGTTGACAATGGTCGCTGGCGCGCGCAACGAAAGCGATCATGGTCACCCTCAAGGAAATCGCGAACGTCGTCGGCGTGTCCACGGCGACCGTGAGCCGTGTGCTGAACTTCGACGCCACGTTGTCGATCACTGCCAAGAAGCGCCAGGCCATCATCGAGACGGCCGAGGCACTCAACTATGCCACGCCCCGCAACCGCAACCGCGCCAATGCCCAGGGGCTGAGCAAAGTTGCGCTGGTGCACTTCCTCCGCCCCGAGCAGGAACTGATCGACCCCTACTATGTCGGCCTGCGGCTGGGCATCGAGAGCCGCTGCCAGGCCCTGAAGATCGAAACGGTGAAGGTCTACCACACCGATTCAAAGCCGGACGCCGCGCTGCTGCAGGGGGCCTCCGGCGTCATCGCCATCGGCCACCAGGAGGCCGACGAGATTGTTTGGCTGGCGCGGCACGCCCGGCATCTGGTTTTTGCTGATTTCGCTCCGGCAAGCGACGAGTATGACAGCGTCTCGAGCAACCTCGCTATCGCCATGCACAAGCTCCTCAATGCCCTCAAGGCCCGGGGCTACCGCCGCATCGGCTTTGCTGGGTGGATGGAGGAGCGCTCCGAGGACCCCTACTACGAACTCCGCTGCCGCAGCTATATCGAGTGGATGCGGGACAACTCCGTCTTCGACCCGCAGATCTGCGTCACCGAGCGGTCGGTGAACCGCCACACCGAGCAGGTCGGCTACCGGCTCGGGGCGCGGCTGATGGACGTGAGCAAGCGACCCGACGCCATCGTCACCGGCAACGACAACATCGCCATCGGGCTCTACCGGGCCATCGAGGAGAAGGGCTTCTCGATCCCTGGCGATGTCGCGGTGGCGAGCTTCAATGACATCTCAGTGGCCCAGTTCATGAACCCGCCTCTGACCACCATCCGCCTCCCGTCCGAGGAAATCGGCGAGGCGGCGGTAGAGCTGCTGCTCGAACGCGTGGCTGGCCGCGACCTGGCCAAGCGGATCAACCTCGCGTCCCAGATCGTCTGGCGGCAGTCCACCCGCGAGGTAGCGCAAACTGCTGCTCAGCCTGCGTAATACTGCACCGCGCGATCCGCAGTAAATATTTACTGAACCCTTGCCATGCCCGCAGGCGCGCTCTAGCAATGGCATGGGACCGCAGCGAACTGCGGCCCACCGAGGGAGCTTGCACATGCGTTCGATCGTCAGCTTCAACACCGGCTGGGTGTTCGAGGATGGTATTGCCGTCACCTTGCCGCACACGGCGCTAGAGCTGCCCTTCTCCTATTTCGACGAACGCGACTACCAGCGCGAGTTCACCTACAAAAAGACCTTCACCGCCGATCCGGCCTGGGGCGACGACGAGGTTGCCATCGTCTTCGAAGGCGCCATGGCCGATGCCCGCGTCAGCCTCAATGGAGTTGAGATCGCGGCGCACAGGGATGGCTACACCCCCTTCGAGGCGCGGCTGACCGGCCGGCTCCGGGCCGGCGAGAACGTGCTGACCGTCGTCATCGACGGCAGCGAGAATCCCGAGATCCCGCCCTTCGGCGGCCGCATCGACTACCTGACCTACGCCGGCATCTACCGCGACGTCTGGCTGAAGCGCACCGCCCCCATCTCGATCGCCGGGGTGAAGATCGAGACGCCCGACGCACTCGCAGCGAGCAAGACCGTCACCGCCCGCGCGACTCTCGCCAACCCGCAGGGCCGTGCCTTCGCGGGCCAGCTTACCGCCAGCCTCAGGGACGCGGCCGGCACCGTGCTGGCGACCGCCGCGCAGCCCGCCGCAGCCGAGGTATCGTTCCGCTTCGACGGGCTTACCGACATTGCGCTGTGGGATATCGACCGCCCCAACCTTTACACCCTGACCCTCTCCCTGGGGGACTCGGACGTGCTGGACACCGTGTTTGGTTTCCGCACGGCCGAGTTCACCCCGGAGGGCTTCTTCCTCAACGGCCGGCACCTGAAGCTGCGCGGCCTGAACCGCCACCAGTCCTTCCCCTATTCCGGCTATGCGCTGGGCCGCGCCGCGCAGGAGCGCGACGCCGAGATCCTGAAGCACGAACTGCACGTCAACATCGTGCGCACCTCGCACTATCCGCAGTCGACCTGGTTCCTCGACCACTGCGATCGCATTGGCCTGCTGGTGTTCGAGGAAATCCCCGGCTGGCAGCATATCGGCGGCGAGGGTTGGAAAGCCGAGTCGGTGGAGAACGTTCGCCGCATGATCACGCGTGACTGGAACCACCCCTCAATCATCATCTGGGGCGTCCGCATCAACGAAAGCCGCGACGACCACGACTTCTACGTCGAAACAAACCGCCTCGCGCATGAGCTCGACAAGACGCGCCAGACCGGCGGTGTCCGCTACATCACCGACAGCGAAATGCTCGAGGACGTCTATACCATGAACGACTTCATCCTCGGCAACGAGGAGCTCGGCGGCAACCGGCCGCGCACCGCCCTCCGGCCGATCACCGAGACCACCGGCCTCGAAAAGCCCGTGCCCTACATGATCACCGAGTTCGGCGGGCACATGTACCCCACCAAGAGCAGCGACCAGGAGCAGCGGCAGGCCGAGCATGTCCGCCGTCATCTCGACGTGCTCAACTCCGCCTACGGTAACCCCGGCATCTCCGGCGCCATCGGCTGGTGCGCCTTCGACTACAACACCCATAAGGATTTCGGCTCGGGCGATCGCATCTGCCACCATGGCGTGATGGACATGTTCCGCGAGCCCAAGTTCGCGGCCTTCGCCTATGCCAGCCAATGCGAGCCAGATGAGGAAATCATCCTCCAGCCCGTCACCTTCTGGGCCCGCGGCGAGCGCAACATCGGCGGCGTGCTGCCGCTGATGATCCTCACCAACTGCGACGAGGTGGAAGTCCGCTACGGCGATAACGTGGTGAAGCGCCTCGGCCCCGACCGCGAGGCCTACCCGCACCTGCCGCACGCCCCTGTCGTATTCGAGCGCAGCCACTTCAGCGACGAGGAACTGGGGCTGTGGGGCATGGAGTGGCACGACGCCACCATCACCGGCTTCATCGACGGCAAGCCGGTGAAGGTGGTCAACTACGTCGCCGATCCGGTGGCGAAGACGCTCGAAGTCGTCGCCGATGCCGTCGCCATCGGCTCCACCGATGCGGTCCGCGTCATGGTCCGCGCCCTCGACCAGGCCGGCCACAAGCTGCCCTTCTACCCCGAGCCGGTGACGATCGAGGTGTCGGGTGCCGGCAAGCGCCTCGGCCCGGCCACGGTGCCGCTACGCGCCGGCTCGACCGGCTTCTGGGTACAGGCGACAGGCGCAGGACAGATCGACGTGACCGTAAACAGCGACCGCATGGGCACCCGCACGCTGGCGATTACCGCGAGTTAGCAGTCCATCCGGCGACCCTGTCGCGGAAGGCTCGAACGACCGCGGCATCCGTGTGGCGCCGGGCCGTCGCCGCGAACCCGAGGCGCACCGCCCCTTCGGCCGACGGCCTCGGCTCGCCGGCACAGGACGAATGCACCTCGTCCACCGATACGGCGGCCAGCAGGTCGAGCACATTGTCCGGCCTGAGCCCCGAACCGGCCATGA
>CAIMLX010000029.1 GCA_903842455.1 uncultured Hyphomicrobiales bacterium
CACCCGCACTTTGTTGTTCAAGCACGCCTTTTACTCCCCAAGATTCTATGACGCCGCACGCGTATCGAGCCCCGACTGGGCCGAGTGCAGCATTGACATTGCAATTACGTCTTCCTCCGATGCGGTCCCTGGAAGTTCGCCAACCACCACGCCTCGGTTCAGCACTACCAGCCGATCGACCAGCCCGAGCAACTCGGGCAGTTCCGACGAAACCAGCATCACGCCCAGGCCGCGCCTCGCGAGATCATCGATGATCTTGTAGATTTCTCGTTTCGCGCCGATGTCGACGCCGCGTGTCGGCTCGTCGAGCAGGACGACCCGGGTATCGATCGACAGCCATTTCCCCAGCACAACCTTCTGTTGGTTGCCGCCGCTGAGAGCAGAGATGCGCTGAGAAAGCCCAAGCGTCTTCACGGCAAGCTTCTGGATGACGCGCGTTGCGGTCTCGTTGCGATTGGCAGTATCGGAACGCTGCCTTGGAAACTCGTCCCAGACAAAGCTCGCATTTTCGCCGACGCCCAGCACGGGGACGATGCCCTGACTGCGGCGTTCCTCGGGCACGAGGGAAAGCCCGGCGGCGATCGCGGCCGGAATGGAATTGGGCGGGACAGGCCTGCCGTCCAGTTCGATCTCGCCGGCCAGTCGCTGGTCGGCGCCGAAGATCGTCCGCAGCAGTTCGGTTCGGCCCGCTCCGACGAGACCGGCGACGCCAAGGACCTCGCCGGCGTGAAGCTCGATATCGATGTTGCGTACGCGCGGTCCGGTCAGTCCCTTGACCCGCAGAATGACGTCCCCGGCCCTCCGATCCTTGGAAGGGAACATCTCCGTGAGTTGGCGACCCACCATCATGCGCACGAGGTCTTCGCTGCCGGCTTCTCCGCGGTGCACTGTGGCCACCCTTGCGCCGTCCTTGAAAACCGTGATGCGGTCGCCGAGTTCATCGATCTCGCGCATTTTGTGCGAGACGTAGATGATGCCTTTGCCCGCTGCCTTGAGCCGCGCGATCACCTCATAGAGCCTGCGCACTTCCAACTCCTCGAGCGGAGACGAAGGCTCGTCCATGATGATGATGCGAGCACTCTGGCGCAGGGCCTTGGCAATCATTACCGCCTGCTTTTCGGCCGATGACAGGTCCGAGCAGAGCCGTGATGTGTTGAGTTCATGAAAGCCGACACTGTCGAGCAGCGCCCGGGCACTCGCCTCCGAGCGCTTGCGGTCGACGGCGCCAAAACGGCCCGGCTCGGCACCAAGCATGATGTTCTCGGCCACTGTCAGGCCGCCGACGACGTTCAGTTCCTGGAAGATGCACGCGATCCCCGCATCCTGGGCGGCAAGGGGGGTCGCAAAGCTGACAGGCTCACCCCCGAGCAGCATGGTCCCTTCGTCTGCCGTCTGGACGCCGGCAAGGATCTTCACCAAGGTAGATTTGCCGGCGCCGTTCTCGCCGATCAGGCAGTGCACCTCGCCGGGCAGCAAGTCAAAATCGACCGCGCGGAGCGCGCGTACGCCAGGAAACGTCTTCGACAGACCGCTAACGCTGAGCAGCGGCTGAGCTGCGACAGCGCCGTCTTCGCCCGCGCGCGGCCCAACCTTTGGCTCCAAGGTCGTTTCCATTGCGTTTCCTCCACCTAGTCCGATGCCGGCACTTGTTGTGCCACTGTCTGGTTGCGATGCCTTACATCAAATCCGGAACCCCCTATCCTCTGCGGGGAATTCCACGGCACGCCGGCGCCTGTGGGCTTGTCGGAAGGCGGCGCCGTGGGGCGCCACCCTCCATTTGCGGGATTACTTCGGATACTGGGTATCCAGCCAGGCCTTGATACCCTCGGGAGTGGGCGCGATGGCGGGGTAGCCCACGACAACCTGGGTGTTGGCGTCGGCCTTGCCTTCGACCGTCGCGGCCAGAAGGTTTAGCGTGGCGATCGAGAAGTCATAGGGCGGATAGCCGCTTTCCGCCTTCAGCGGCGAATCGGGGTTGCCCAGTTCAGCCATGATCGGCGCCGAACCGTCGACGGAGGCCACGACGCCAAAGTCTGGGGAGTAGCTACCCGCCGCGCGCAGGGCGGCAAGTGCCCCCAGCGAGCTGTCGTTGTTGATGCCGAAGATCACGTTGATGTCGGGGTGTGCCTGCAGCATGTCGCCGGCGGCCGGGTTTGCCTTGTCGATGGTTGCGCCGCCGTCCACAGCCTGTGCGATGGTCGCGGTCGGGATGATCGACAGGAAGCCCTTCAGGAAGCCGTTCTTCCGATCCTGAACCTGCGGCAGGATCGGGTAGTCGACCACGCCGATCACGGCGGCCTTGTCGCCGAAGCGCTCC
>CAIMLX010000030.1 GCA_903842455.1 uncultured Hyphomicrobiales bacterium
CCGCGCGACGCAGCGACTAGTATCTGCACCGGCGCGCTACTAACTCCTGCGGTATCATGAAGAAAATCGGCTTTCTGTCCTTCGGACACTGGACCCCATCCCCGCACTCGCAGACGCGCTCGGCCTCCGACACGCTGCTGCAATCGATCGAGCTCGCTGAGGCGGCCGAGGAACTTGGCGCCGACGGCGCCTATTTCCGCGTCCACCACTTCGCGCGCCAGCTGGGATCCCCGTTCCCGCTGCTCGCTGCGGCTGGGGCGCGGACCAAGCGGATCGAGCTCGGCACTGCCGTGATCGACATGCGTTACGAGAACCCGCTCTACATGGCAGAAAATGCTGGCTCCGCCGACCTGATCTCCGGCGGCCGGCTGCAGCTCGGGATCTCGCGCGGCTCGCCCGAGCAGGTGATCGATGGCTACAAGCATTTCGGCTACGTGCCTGCCGAGGGCCAGACCGATGCCGACATGGCGCGCGGCCACGCCGAGGTGTTCCTTGATGTGATCCAGGGCAAGGGCTTTGCCCAGCCCAATCCGCGACCGATGTTCGCCAACCCGCCGGGGTTGCTGCGCATCGAGCCTTATTCCGAGGGTTTGCATGACCGTATCTGGTGGGGCGCCGCCACCACGCCGACGGCGCAATGGGCCGGCAAGCTGGGCATGAACCTGCAGAGCTCGACGCTGGTGATGGCGGAATCGAACAAGCCATTCCATGTGCAGCAGGCCGAGCAGATCGCAGCGTTCCGTGCGGCTTGGGCCGAGGCAGGGCACAAGCGCACGCCGCGGGTGTCGGTCAGCCGCTCGATCTTCGCGCTCATCAACGACACCGACCGGGCGTATTTCGGCGGCGACCAGAGCCAGGACCAGTTCGGCTATATCGAGCCGGGCAAGCAGGCGGTGTTCGGCCGGTCCTATGCGGGTGAGCCCGACAGGCTGATCGAGGAACTCAAGCAGGATACGGCGATCGCCGCAGCCGACACGCTGCTGCTGACGGTGCCGAACCAGCTCGGTGTTGCCTACAACGCGCACGTCATCGAGAGCATCCTCAAGCACGTCGCTCCCGCCCTCGGCTGGCGCTGAGCTCCGAAGCAGCGCGCTTGCGCCCGGGCAGGGCGTACTTTCTCAAACTGAAGCGGGCAGGCGCGGCTCGCCGTGGCAAAAGTGTGGCTGGTGCTTGACAAGTCACCGCTTCGTCATGAAACTGAAACCGGTTTCACTAGAGGGGTGAGCGGTTGCGGCTCGACCTGACGATCCTGGCGCCACATCTCGGCTTCCTTGCCGAGGGCGCGCTGCTGACGGCGCAGGTATGCGCGCTGGCGCTTATCGGAAGCGTCGTGCTCGGCATGCTGGTGGCCATTGCGCGCACCTCGCAACGCAAGTGGCTGAACCGGCTGGCGTTCGCCTATGTCGACCTGTTCCGCAACGTCCCGTTCATCGTGCAGCTGTTCTTCTTCTACTATGGCCTGCCCGAGATCGGCATCTACATCGACGCCTTCACCACCGGCGTCGTGGCGCTGTCGATCTCCGGCGGCGCCTATGCGTCGGACGCGATCCGGGCCGGTATCCTCGCCATCGACGACGGGATCATCGAGGCGGCGGAAGTCAGCGGGCTGAGCCAGGGCACGACCTTCACTCGCATCGTGCTGCCGATCGCGCTCAGGACCTCGATCCGGCCGCTCGGGTCGGTGCTGATCAACATGATCCTCACGAGTTCGATCCTCTCGACCATCACGCTGAACGAATTGACCGGCAACGCCAAGATCGTCGCCTCCGACACCTTCCGGCCGTTCGAGGTCTATGTGGTGCTGCTCGTCGTCTATGCGTCGCTGACCTACCTCGTGTCGCTCGGCATCACGCTGCTGCACCGCTGGCTCAACCGCGACATGCAAGAGCAGGTGAACTGATGCGCTATACCGAGTTCACCCCGTTCGACCTGTGGCTGCTAGCGCAGGGTCTTGGCGTCACGGTCGGGCTGTTCCTCGTCACCTCGCTGATCGGCGTTGCCATCGGCGTGCTGTGGGGCGTCGTGCGGTTCTACCGCGTGCCGGTGCTGATGCAGGTCATCACGTTCGTGGCCGAGGTGCTGAAGAACTCCCCGGTGCTGGTGCAGCTGTTCCTGGTGTTCTTCGGCTTTCCGGCCTTCTTCAAGCTGAACATGACGCCGGTGAATGCGGCGATCATCACGCTGTCGCTCAACACCGCCGCCTTCGTCTACGTGATCGCGGTGAGCTCGATCGAGAGCATCGGTCGGGACCAGGTGGAGGCCGCACGCGTGTTCGGCCTTTCGCGCTGGCAGGTGCTGCGCCATGTGATCGCGCCGCAGGCCATGGCGTTTTCCATCGGGCCGCTGACGGCGCTGCTGGTCAACCAGTTGCAGGTCACCTCGCTGATCTCGGTGATCGGCGTGATGGACCTGTCCAAGATCGGCGCCAACCTCAATCTGCGGACGCTGAAGCCCTTCATCGTGTGGACGGCGGTCGGCATCCTCTACTACCTCGCTGCCAAGCTCGTCGCGACGCTCGGCGCCAAACTCGAAAAGCGGCTGCGCGCCCACAGCGCGTTCCGGGGCCTTTGATCCATGCTGAAAGTCGAAAACGTCAAGAAAGCCTTCGGCGGGACCATCGTCCTCGATGGGGTGAACCTCACGGTGAACCCCGGCGAGGTGGTGTCGATCCTCGGTTCGTCCGGCTCGGGCAAGTCGACGCTGATCCGCTGCATCAATGGGCTCGAGAAACTGAACGCGGGCAGGATCACCGTCGATGATTTCGATGTGAGCAAGCCCAAGGAACTGGCCGAGGCGCGGAAGCGCAGCGGCACGGTGTTCCAGCTGTTCAACCTCTACCCCCACATGAGCGCGTTGCAGAACATCACGCTCGCGCCCATCGAAGTGCTGAAGCGGCCGAAGGCGGAGGCGGAAGCCGAGGGCAGGGCGCTGCTCGCGTCGGTCGGTCTCGGCGATCGGGCCGATGCCTACCCGGCTCAGCTCTCGGGCGGGCAGCGGCAGCGCGTCGGCATCTGCCGGGCGCTGGCGATGCAGCCGCGCTACCTGCTGCTCGATGAGGTGACGTCGGCGCTCGACCCCGAGATGACCTCCGAAGTGCTCGATATCCTCGCCAAGCTGGCGAAATCCGGCACCACCATGGTGTTCGTGACGCACGAGATCGAGTTCGCGCGGCAGATCTCGAACCGCATCGTGTTCCTCGAAAAGGGCGTGCTGCTGGTCGACCTGCCGACCGCCGAGTTCTTCTCAGCCGAGGGCGGCCTTGCGCAGCCGCGTGTCGCCCAGTTCCTCTCCAAGATGCGGAAAGACTAGATGCTGCTCGTCGCCAATGCCGAGGCCTGGCCCGGTTTCAAGACCACCGTCGAGCAGTTGCAGGCCGGTGCCGACAGCTTGACGGCGATGGTCGAGGGCATCTCCGCGGTCGAACGCGAGCCGAAGGTGCGCTCGGTCGGTTACGGTGGCTGGCCCAACATGCTGGGCGTGATGGAATGCGATGCCGCCGTGATGGACGGCAACACGCGCGAAGTGGGCGCGGTCGGTGCTGTTCCCGACACCATCCCGGTGGCGAAGCTGGCGCATGCGGTGCTGAAGAATCTGCCGCACGTCATGCTGACCGGCGACGGCGCGCGCCGCTACGCCACTGAAATCGGTTTCACCAACGATGCGGTGCTGTTCGAGGATAGCAAGCGTGTCTGGTGGGAGCGGCTGCAGAAAGAGATGTCGCCCGAGCAGGCGGCGGTTTTCCCGAATACGCCGCTGGCGCCGCTGCTCAAGACCATCACCGACCCGGAGCGGGTGCGCGATACCACGGTGTGGCTCTCTGCCGACACCGCGCGCGGCATCCACGCGGCGACCTCAACCTCAGGCTGGGCGTGGAAATATCCGGGACGGCTGGGCGATAGTCCGATCCCAGGCGCCGGCTACTATGCCGACAGCCGCTATGGCGCGGCGGCCTGCACCCATACCGGCGAGATGACGATGCGGACCTCCACGTCGCGCACCATCGTGCTCGCCATGAAGCTCGGCTACTCGCTCGCCGATGCGGTGAAGCTGGCCGTGGACGAGCTCGGTGAACTGACCGGCGGGTTCCTCGGCGGCGTGGTGATCCACGCGGTCGATGCGCACGGCAACCACCAGGTGACGAATTTCCGGTGCCAGGGCGAGATCCGCTACTGGCTCTGGGAGGACTCGATGCCGGAGCCCGAGCTCCGGGATGCAACGACTGCCTGATTTTTTTGAACTGAGGAAGGGACCAAAATGAAGCGTATCCTGACTGCTCTTGCCGCGCTGGCGCTCGTCGCCACTACGGCCGTTCCGGCGATGGCCGGCATGCTCGACGACATCCGTTCGCGCAATGTCGTGCGCATCGGCGTGTCGCTCGGCGGCGAGCCGATCGGCTTCCGTGACGCGCAGAACAACCCCGTCGGCTACGACGTCGACGTGGCCACCATGATCGCCGCCAAGCTCGGCGTGCCCGTTGAGTTCACCGACGTGTCGGGCGACGCCCGCATCTCGATGCTGGTGTCCGGCCAGCTCGACATCGTCGTTGCCAACACCTCGGCGACGCTCGAGCGGGCTAAGTCGGTCAACTTCACCATCCCCTACAACCGGGCCGGCCTCCGCGTGATCGTGCAGGCGGATTCGGGCATCACCGAACTCGACCAGCTCGCCGGCAAGAAGATCGTCGTTGGTCGCGGCACCACCGGCGAAACCTTCATCAAGACCGCCGTGCCGACGGCCGAGCTGGTCTATGTCGACCAGTTCGCGCCCGATGGCGTGCTGCAGCTGCAGCAGAAGCGCGTCGACGCCGCCATCGAGGATAGCTCGCTGCTCGACTACCTCGCCACGCAGAACCCGACGCTGGTGACGCTGGCCGGCCTCTACTCGAACGACCCGATCGGCATTGCCGTGAACAAGGGTGACATCGAGTTCGTGCGCTGGCTCGACATGTTCGTGTCCGACTACATCCAGTCGGGCGCCTACGAAGCCAACTACAAGAAGTGGTGGGGCGAGAGCGCCAATCCGCCGGTTCTGACCCCGCTCTGGTAAGGTTGCGGCGGGCCTGAGGGTCCTCGGACCCGGGGCTTGTCAGATCGGGGCCGCCGCGAGGTGGCCCCGAAGGTTTCTGCCAGCTTGTGGATGCGTCACCCCGCCGTGGCGCGGCTGACAAACCGTGTCGGGATGACGACCGGGGCTGTCCCCGGCACGAAGCTTGTCGGTTCGGCGATAAGGCGCACCATCTCGTGGACGTATGCCGCCTTGTCGTAGCCGATCGAAGCGATGGGGTAGGCATCGAAATCCAGCAGCGACAGGTCGTCGAAGCCGTAGAGGCGGAAATGCGCCGGTTCATTGCCGGGGAAATGCACGCGGCAGAGGTCGAGGATGCCCATCGCCATGGCGTCGGATGTACAGAACACGGCATCCGGGAAGTCCTCGCCGACGAACTCGCCGGCCGCAGCGTGGCCGCTGAGATAGGAGTAGTCGCCCTGCACGGTCTTGGTCAGAATGATGCCGTGTCGCCGGAAGGCCTCGCGATAGGTGTTGCCGCGTGCCTGCTCGACCAGCGAAGTGGCGCGACCGGTCACGAGGGCGGCAGTGCGGACGCCCTTTTTTGCCGCATCGGCGACCGCCTCGAAGATGCCGCGGGCCTCGTCGGGGACGATGGCGCGCGACAGCCGGTCGTGGCGGCCGTTGAGCATGATTACCCGGTCGGTGCGGAACATTGCGCGCACTGTCGCGGCGTCGGCGAAATCGGAGAACACCAGCGCGGCGTCGACATGATAGGCGACCCCCTGGCGGAGGAATTCCTCAACCTTGTCGACCGAACCGACGCGGATGAGGATCACCTGCTTGCCGATCGCCTGCACCTCGGCCAGCAGCTTGTCGAACAGGTCGAGGTCGCTGAGGTCGTGGATGTGGTTTACCACCACGGCGACGAGGTTCACGGTCTTGGTGGTCAGGCTCTGGGCCAGCAGGTTGACGCGGAAGCCGAGGTCGCGGGCGGCGGCCAGCACGCGTTCGCGCTTTTCGGCGGAAACCGGACGCGGCTCCGGCGACAGCGCCCGCGACGCGACGGCTTTCGAGACCCCCGCAAGGCGCGCTACATCGGCAATGGTGATTTGGCCAGTGGCCACCAGTTCGTCCTTCTTCGCCCTATCGTGCATCGGCGCTCAAAACCAAGGCAAACCCACGGATGATCACCTGCTTAGACATCGGCGGTTCCGGCATCAAGGCCGCCGTGGCCCGGAGTCCCAGCCAGATTGACGTATTGGGAAGACTGCGGACGCCGCTCGACGACTTCGAAGCTTTCGTCGCGGCAATCCGCGGGGTGCTGGCGCTGTCGCCGGCACCCGATGGATCGACCATTGCCATTGCCATCACCGGGGTGATCGATCCGTCGACCGGCATCATCAAGTGCGCCAACATCCCCTGCATCGATGGGCGAAGGCTGGCGGCTGACCTGTCGGAGCGGCTGCAGCGACCGGTGGTGATCGGCAACGATGCCGACCTGTTCGCGCTGGCGGAGGCCGGGGCCGGGGCGGGGCAGGGGCATGCCATCGTCTTCGGCGTCATTCTCGGCACCGGCGTGGGCGGCGGTCTGGTGATCGACGGCAAGGTGGTGAGCGGTCCGGGCGGCTATGCCGGCGAATGGGGCCATGCCCCGGTCGCCGCGACCCGCGTGCTGGAGCCGCCGGTGGAGTTGCCGCGCTTTGCCTGCGGCTGCGGTCAGGTGGGCTGCGTCGATACGCTGGGCGGCGCGCGGGGACTGGAGCGGTTGCACAAGCATTTCACCGGGCAGGCCCGGAACAGCGTCGAAATCGTCGCGGCGTGGGAGGCGGGCGAGGCGGCTGCCGGGCGCAGCATCGATGCGTTCATGGAGATCGTGGCGCCGCCGCTGGCGCTGGTGGTCAACGTGGTCGGCGCGGGCAGCGTGCCGGTGGGCGGCGGACTTGGCAAATCGCAGGCGCTGATCGCACGGCTCGACCGCGAGGTGCGGAGCCGCATCCTGCGCCGGACTTTCGCGCCGCTGGTCGTGCCGGCACAACTCGATGTCGAGCCCGGGCTGGTGGGCGCGGCAATCCTCGGAGGACTGACATGAAGCTCGAGGTCTGCGTCGCCGACCCGCAGTCGCTGGCTACCGCGATCGAAGGCGGGGCCGAACGGATCGAACTCTGCTCGGCGCTCGAGCTGGGCGGACTGACACCGCTGCCGGGGCTGATGGCGCTCGCCGCTGAGTCCGGGGTGGAAACCTTCGCGCTGGTGCGGCCGCGCTCCGGCGATTTCGTCTTCGATAGCCACGACCTCGATGCCATGCTGCGTGACATCGCGGCCATCAGGCAGTCCGGGCTGGCGGGCGTGGTGCTGGGCGCCAACCGTCCTGACGGGACGCTCGACCACGCGACATTGGCGCGGCTGCTGGACGAGGCCGACGGTCTCGGCACCACCCTGCATCGCGCCATCGACCTCGTGCCGGATTTCGCCGAGGCAACCGAGGCGGCAATCGAGCTCGGCTTTGAGCGCGTCCTTACCTCCGGCGGGGCCCCGACGGCGCTGGAGGGTCTCGGCCAGCTGGCGCTGGTGCACGCGACGGCGCGTGGTCGGATCCAGGTCATGGCCGGTTCGGGGCTCAGGCCGGACAATGTGCTCGACCTGCTGGCCGCCGTATCGGTGGACGAGGTGCATTCGTCCTGTGCCGGCGAGCCGAGGCCGTCGGCCGAAGGGGCGG
The DNA here is from genome assembly GCA_903842455.1 of uncultured Hyphomicrobiales bacterium. Classification (GTDB taxonomy): domain Bacteria; phylum Pseudomonadota; class Alphaproteobacteria; order Rhizobiales; family Devosiaceae; genus Devosia_A. The sequence goes on from CAIMLX010000030.1 coordinate 7,724, forward strand.
TGCGCCTCGGGTTCGCGGCGACGG